>DATLUC010000101.1:0-21965 GCA_035533335.1 Candidatus Baltobacterales bacterium | reverse complement strand
GGGCGGCCCCTGCTGCACCTCAGGGAGCTGCCGGGCGGCCAGGATCGCCCGCGGCGTACCGCAGGACTTTTCCATTTCGCCATCCTGCTCCCGAGCGAGGAGGAGCTCGGCGCGTTCCTGCGGCGATCTCTGGAGGAGAGGTTGCCTCTGACCGGCACCGCGGACCACTACGTGAGCCAGGCTCTCTATTTCGATGATCCGGAGGGCAACGGCATCGAGGTCTACGCGGATCGACCTCGCAGCGAGTGGCGCTATCCCGGCGGCAGACTCGACATCGGCACCGACCATCTCGACTTCGAACGCCTTCTCCGCATCGCCAGCCCGCCGCAGCCGAAGTTCTCGGCCGGCACGCTGATGGGTCATGTGCACCTCAACGTCTCGGACCTCGACTCGAGTCAGGCCTTCTATGAGTCGCTGGGGATGGAGTTGATGGCGGAGGCCGGCCGCATCATGCGGTTCATGAGCTGGGACGGCTATCACCACCACCTGGGGATCAACCTGCTGGAGGGCCGTGGCGCGGTAGCGGTGCAGCCGGACGTTCGCGGCATTCACGCTTTCGAGGTGAGGCGGATCGACGTACCTCGGACCGACCCCAACGGGATCCTCGTCAGGCCCGACTGACCTTCTCGACCTCGCGCTGGCACCATGCGTACAAAGCGTCGTAGAGCGGCGTCTCAAGCTCGAGCTTGCGATGGTCGTCGACCCCGTGCAGGAGAGCAAATCCGTGGGCGATGGCCTTCAGGCCCGCGGCCTCCGGCGTAAGTCCGAGGTCGGCCGTGACGTCGGCGCCGTGAACGATCTGCGCGAGGCGGTCGAGCGCCGGGTCGTGTAGGCCGTATTTCGCGACGATCGACTCGAAGCTGCAGCTGCCGTCGACATGGCCTAGCTCCACTCCTGCCACGTCGTATGGGATGGCGCCCTCCCGCTCGGCGACGCCTGCGACGTCGGCCGCCGCGACGTAGAGGAACTCCGCCTGCGGGTCGATGAACCGCTTGACCAGCCACGGGCATGCGATCCGATCGACGCTGGCGTTTTGTCGGGTGATCCACTTCATACGGCGCCCCTTGTCGTTGAAATATCGTCGGCTAGGCTATTCTGCCCCAATGGCCGAGGACCAGTTCCGCCACGCGCTGCACGACCTGCTGCGCTACAGCCCCGATCGCGTCACGCTCGCCGAGCGGGCGCTCGGCTGGGCCGTGCGCCTGGTGGGAGGCGATTCTGCCTGGTTGATCGACTCAGACGGTTCTGTGCTCGCCGCGCAGGGCATCACGGTCGAGGAGGCCAGAGGGCAGACCCAAGCTCGACAGCTGCTGTCGGTCACCGGGGATGGAGGCGCACCGCTGCGTGTTGGGTCGAGCGTCGTGCTGCCGCTCGACCTTCAAGGCGGTCGTGGCGCGATCGTGATCACGTCGGGCCGGCTGGCGCCCACGTTCAGCGACGACGAGATGAGCCAGCTGCGCCAGTACGCGAGCAGCATCTCGGCGGGGCTCGACCGGGTGACGTTCACCGCCCGCATCCACGCCCTAGAGAAGGCCAAGAGCGAGTTCCTGAGCGTCGCCTCCCACGAGCTGCGGGGCCCCATGACCGTGATCAAGGGATACCTGACCATGCTCGAAGAGGGCTCGCTCGGCGAGATGCCGCCGCGGGCTCATTCCGTCCTACCGTTGCTGATCTCCAAGTCGGACGAGATCAACTGGATGCTCGAGGAGATGGTCGAAGCGTCGCGCCTCGAAGAGGGCAAGCTCGCCCTGAAGAAGAGGCGGCTCGACATCGTCGAGCTTGCCGGCGCGGCGGTGGATGGGGTGAGGATGCTGGTGAGCGGACACCAGTTGAACGTGGTCCGGCCGCCGGCCCCGGTCGGGGCAGACGTCGACCCCGACCGCTTCCAGATCGTGATCCGCAACCTCCTCACCAACGCCGCGAAGTACTCGCCGCCTGGGACCGAGATCAAGGTCGATATCAGTCGGAAAGGCGAGTCAGGAGTGGTCGCGGTCACGGACCAGGGCGTCGGCATCTCGGCCGAGGACCAGATGCAGCTGTTCATGCGCTTTGGGCGCATCGAGTCGACCCAGCACGTCCACGGCACCGGTCTTGGCCTATGGCTCTCCAGGGAGATCGCCCGGATGCACGGCGGCGACCTCACGGTGGAGTCGGAGCTGGGCCGCGGATCGACCTTTGTCTTCGCGGTGCCCCTGAGCCAGTAATCTCTGGCGGTGCGCCCCGACGCGCAGACTCGGTTCGAGCTCGGACGGCCCCTCGACCTCGCGCTCACCCTGGGCTCGATCGGCCCTGGCGCCTGGCTGCGCGCAGAAGAGCGCGAGGCGTGGCGGGCGACTCGCACGCCCGACGGTGTGGCGACCCTGCACGTCCGGCACGACGGGTGCGTGGCGGATGCGGAGGCCTGGGGGCCCGGCGCGCGGTGGGCCGTCGACCGGGCGCCGTTGCTGTGCGGACAGTCCGACGACGACCTGGGGTTCACCCCCAAGCACCCCCTGATCGGCCGCCTTCACCGCGGTCATCCCGGTATGAGGCTGCCCCGGACCGAAGCGGTCTTCGAGGCCCTGGTGCCGGCCGTCCTCGCCCAGCTGGTCGCGGCCGCCGAGGCCCACGCGTCGTACCGGAGCCTGGTCGCCTCGATGGGCGAGCCCGCGCCCGGACCGGTGTCGATGAAGGTCCCGCCGTCGCCGCAGGTCCTGTCTCGGACGCCCTACTGGGCGTTCCACCAGTTCGGGATCGAGCGCCGCCGGGCGGAGGTGATCATCCGCGCCGCCCGGAGCGCGGGGCGCCTCGAAGAGGTGGTGACCATGGACCGAGATTCGGCTTATCGACGGATGCAGGCGTTTCCCGGCATCGGCCCCTGGACGGCTGCCAAAGTGGCCCTGGTCGCGCTGGGGGACGCCGATTCGGTCCCGGTCGGCGACTACAACCTCCCGCACGCCGTCGGGTTCGCGCTCGAAGGGACCGTGCGCTCGAGCGACGAGCGCATGCTCGAGCTGCTCGATCCGTACCGCGGCCATCGAGCCCGTGTCATCCGGCTGATCACGGTCTCGGGCATCGGTGCGCCGCGTTTCGGCCCCCACGCGCCGCTGCGGGACATCGTCCACAACTGAGCGGCGGGCTAGAGCTTCGCCAACTCCTCTTCGACCAGCGAGATCAGCTCGTGCATTCCGTCGTGGTCGAAGATCAGCCGCGCGCCCGCGGCCTCGAAAAGCTCCGGCAGCGGCCTGGTCCCGCCGAGCGCCAGCGCGTCGCGGTACCGGCGCACCGCCTGGGTGCGGTCGTGCAGGCTGTTGCGCCACACCTGCAGGGCTCCGAGCTGCGCGATGCCGTACTCGATGTAGTAGAAGGGGCTCGCGAAAAAGTGAGGTTGTTGATACCAACGGGCGATACGCTCGGCATCGAGGCCCGTCCAGTCGACGGAATCTCCCTCGAACCGCCGGCGCAGCTCGAGCCACTTGCGGTCTCGGGCGTCTGCGTCTCTGCCCTCCGGATTCACGTACATCCACTGCTGGAAAGCGTCCACCGAGGCGCAGTGCGGGAAGAACGCGACGATGCCCTCCAGCAACTCAGCGCGTGAGCGCCGCGCGCCCTCCTCGCTGTAGTAGCCGCCGTGGTCCTGGTCGATGAAAGGCGCGGCGAGCAGCTCCATCGACATCGATGCGACCTCTGCCATCTCGGAACCTGGATGGCGCTGAAAAAGCAGCGGCAGGTGCGACGCCTCGAACGAATGAAAGGCGTGGCCCGACTCGTGCAGCAACGTTCGCACGTCGCCGTCGACTCCCACCGCGTTCATGAAGATCAATGGCATCTTCCTGAACGCGAGCGTCTGGCAGTAGCCGCCGGGAGCTTTGCCTTTTCGGTTGTCGAGGTCGAGCAGATCGGCGTCGGCCATGCGCCGGTAGTAATCGTGGAAGGCAGGGTCGACGTTTGAGAAGATCTCGCCGGCACGGTCGATGAACGTCTTGATGTCCTCGAACGGCTTGAGGGGCGGTCTGCCTTGCGGGTCCACGTCGAGGTCCCACGGCCGCAGGCTGGCGAGCCCCATCTGCCGGCGGCGCCGGTCCCTGATGCGCGTGACGGCCGGCAGCACCGCGCTCTCGACCGATTCATGGAAGCGCAGGCAGTCGTCCGGCGTGTAGTCGAACCGGTTCTTCTCGCGGTGGGCGAAATCGCGGTAGTTGTCGAAGCCGGCATTTCGCGCCACCTGCTGCCGCATCTGGTACATCTGGTCGAAGATCGCGGCCAGGGCCGCTCGCTGCTCGATGAAAGGCCGAGCCCGCCCCTTGAACGCGCGCTCCCGGACGTCGCGGTCGTTGGCCTCGAGATATGGCAGCAGCTGGGCAGGGGTCTTCTCCTCGCCATCCCACTCGACCGTCATCGCGCCGTTGACCTTCGACCACTGCGTCGAAGCCTTTGACAGGTTCGAGAAGAGCGGCACGTTGGCCTGGTCGAACAGCTGCATCTGGTTCTTGAAGCGGCGAACGACCATCTCGATCCCCGGCCGCACGTAGGCGAGCTCCACGAGCCGCTCCTGGAGGCGGATGCGCTGCTCATATGCCAGGGGCGAGATCTGGGTGCCGAAGCGAAGCTGAGCCTCCTCTCGCGCTGTGTCGCGCGTGTCGCACGAGTAGGCGAACGAGGCCAGCGCCGCAGCCTCGGACAGCAGCGACTCGAAGCGTGACCAGTCCGCAAGCCACGTCTCGACGTTGTCGCGGTCGATCGGCCGGGCGGCCAGGTCTTCGTAGTACGGCAGCACGTCCTCCCAGGTCGCGTCCTGGAATGCGTCCGGAGAGTCAGGGAGAGCGATCACCACATACCACCCCTTTCTTGGAATGCCCGTTTTGCAGCCGGTGCCCATCGTACAGGTGGACATGCGGGTGGAGTCCTCGACGCCCGCGCCCGCCTCCCAGCAATCGGACGCGCTAGGCGGGCACCTCCGTGTCCACCGCGCGCCAGCAGTACCAGGCCGCGACCGTGCGATAAGGCCGGAACCGGTCTCCTTCGCCCTGCAGGGCTTTGGGGCTGGGCAGGTCCTTGAGCCTGTGCGCCATCGCCCAGCCTTTGCGCACGCCGTAGTCGTCGACCGGCCAGACGTCCAGGCGGCGCAGCTGGAAGATCAGGAACATCTCGGCGGTCCATCGGCCGATGCCTCTCACCTGGACGAGGCGGGCGACTAGCTCATCGTCCGGCAGGCTGTCCACGTCATGGAGCGGAACCGTGCCGTCGACGACCTTGGCGGCGAGGTCTGCGATGGCGGCCGCCTTGGCCCCGCTCAAGCCAGCGGTGCGCATCGCGCCCTCGGGCAGCGCCAGGACCGCGGCGGGCGAGAGGGGATCGGTGAAGAGCTTCAAGAAGCGGCCGTGGATCGTCGCAGCCGCGGCCCCGGCGAGCTGCTGGTACATGATCGAGCGCACGAGCGCGGCGAAGCTGTCGTCGAACGGGTCGCGCAGGTCCATCGCGCCGGCCTGCTTGATCAGGCTCGCCATCGCTGGGTCGCGGCGAGCGACGATTCGAGTGCCGCGCTTGAGCTCGGCCAGGGTGGCCGGCGTCTCGGTCTTCAGGCGAACTCGGACATGAAATGGGCGAACTGCTCTTTGCTCATGCGCAGCTCGGCCTCACCGAGGTCCTTCAGCGGCCGCACCGGGATGTGCTCGGTGGTCGCGAAGTCCTTCATCTCCGTGTCGAGGTACAGGAGCCCGGTCACCAGGTGTCCGGCGGCGCGGCCCTCCTCGATGACGCGCATGGCGGCGCGCCGGTCCGAGGGATCGTGGTCCTCGCCGAGCTTCTTCAGCAGGATGTGCGAGCCGTCGTGGAGCTCGACGTCGCGGATGGTGCCCGGCTCGTAGTCGACCTGGACCTCCTCGAAGAACGGGATGAAAGAGACGTCGGCGATCGACTCCTCGTGGTCTTTGACCCAGCTGTAGCTCTTGGTCGACCCGTCGTGGTCGTTGAAGGTCACGCAAGGCGAGATGATGTCGATGATCGCGGTGCCGCGGTGCGCCAGCGCGGCCTTGATCAGCGGCACCACCTGCTTGCCGTCACCGCTGAAAGAGCGCGCCACGAAGGAGCAGCCGAGCGTCAGCGCCACGGCGCACGGGTCGATGGGTTGGAACGTGTTGACTGCGCCTTTCTTCTGCACGGAGCCGAGGTCGGCCGTGGCTGAGAACTGACCCTTGGTCAGGCCGTAGGTGCCGTTGTCTTCGATGATGTAGGTGCAGTCGATGTTGCGGCGGATCATGTGCATGAACTGGCCGAGGCCGATCGACGCGGTGTCGCCATCGCCCGAGACGCCGAGCATGAGGAGCTCACGGTTGGCAAGATGGGCGCCCGTGGTGAGGGCCGGCATGCGGCCGTGCACCCCGTTGAATCCGTGGGCGGTCTCGACGAAGTAGGCGGGTGTCTTGGACGAACAGCCGATGCCGGACATCTTGGCCAGGCGGTGCGGCTCGACCCCGAGCTCGTAGAGGGCTTTGATCATGTGGTTGGTGATCGAGTTGTGGCCGCAACCGGCGCACAACGTGGTGGCTGCGCCTTTGTAGGCGTCTCGAGGCAGTCCGATCCGGTTCAGGGTCACGCTCATACGGGTACGGCCTCCATTTGAAGCAGGGGATCTGAGATCGCGACCGCCGGGATCGGCTGGCCGTTGTAGTGGCGGATCGAGCGCAAGCGGCCCACGAGCTCCGCCGGCAGAGCCAGCCGGATCAGGTCGTAGACCTGTCCGTCGCGGTTCTGCTCGACGACATAGACCTTCTCGTGCCGCGAGACGAAGGCGGTGACCTCGTCTGACAGAGGCAGGGCCCGCAGGCGCAGATAATCGACCGGCCTACCGGCCGCGGCCAGGGTGCCGCGAGCCTCCAGCACCGCGGCGTGCGTCGAGCCGAAGGCGATCAGTCCGATCGAAGACTTCGACGACTCGTCGAGGATGGGCGCCGGCAACTCGTGGCGAGCGGTCTCGAGCTTCCTGGTCAGGCGGTCCATGTTGCGCGCGTACGCGTCGGCGTTCTCGGTGTAGCGGGCGTGCTCGTCATGTCCCGAGCCGCGGGTGAAATATCCGGCCGCAGGATGGTCTGTCCCGGGCAGCGTGCGATACGTGATGCCGTCGCCGTCCACGTCGGCGTAGCGGCCCCATTCGCCGGCGAGGCGGTCGAGGTCGGCCTTGGATAGAACCTTGCCGCGGTCGAACGGCTTGTCGGGGTACTTGAACTCCGGCGTCATCCATAGGTTCATGCCGAGGTCGAGGTCGGAGAGCACGAACACGGGGGTCTGGAACCTGTCGGCGTAGTCGAAGGCGTCACGCCCGAGCTCGTAGCACTCCTCGACGGTGCCGGGCAGCAGCACGATGTGTTTCGTGTCGCCGTGGGACAGGGTGTAGGCGAACCCGATGTCGGCCTGCGAGGTTCGAGTGGGCAAGCCGGTCGATGGCCCGATGCGCTGGATGTCGAATATCACGACCGGCACCTCGGCGTAGTAGCCGAGCCCTGCAAACTCTGCCATCAGGGAGATGCCGGGGCCCGATGTCGAAGTCATGGATCGGGCGCCCGCCCAGCCGGCGCCGATCGCCATGCCGACGGCAGCGAGCTCGTCCTCGGCCTGCACGACCGAGATGAGCCTGGCCCCGGTGGCGGGATCCACGCGGAATCGCTCCGAGTACGCGATCAGGTTTTCGCAGACGGAGGAGGAGGGCGTGATCGGGTACCAGGCCACGACGGTTACGCCACCCATCAGCGCGCCGAGGGCCGCCGCCTGGTTGCCTTCGACGAGCACCTTGCCTTCGACGGCGCCGGTCATGGGCTCGAGCCGGTAGGCGTCCTTCTTGGAGAAGTTGTCCTGCCAGTAGTCGAAGCCGACCTTGATCGCGTCCAGGTTGACCTGCACGGCCTTGGGCTTGGAGAGGAACTGCCGCTTGACCCCATGCTCCAGGGCCTCCCATGGGATCCCGAGCAGGCCGGCGACGACGCCGACGTAGATCATGTTGGCGAGCTGCTTACGCAGCGTGTCGTTCTGGATCTTGGACTTGGCCAGCTTGGAGAACGGCACCGGGTAGTAGTTGACGTCGGTGGGCGCCGCGGCGGTCGAGAACGCCTCTTCGTGAATCACCACGCCGCCCGGACGGACCGTCTTCAGGTCCTGGTGCCAGGTCGCGACGTTGAATGCGATCAGGATGTCCACCTTGTCGGATCGAGCCATGTGGCCCTCGGGCGTGACACGGAGCTGGTACCAGGTCGGAAGGCCTTCGATGTTGGACGGAAAGACGTTCTTGGGCGCGACCGGGATGCCCATGTGAAAGATCGCGCGCGTCAAGACAAGGTTCGCCGTCTGGCTTCCGGAACCGTTGACGGTGGCTGCCTGGATGGTGAGGTCGTTGATGATGTCTTGGGTCACTTCCGAGGGAGCTAGGATTTTACGCGTCTGCAGCGTCGAGCCTCGATTCCTTAGAGTCCTCAGTACGTGAAGGTCGCCATACCGAAAGAACGGACCCCGGACGAGCGCAGGGTGGCTCTTGTGCCGGACACGGCGACCAAGCTCATCGCCGCCCACCTCGACGTGACGATCGAGTCCGGCGCAGGAGCCGCGGCATTCCTCACCGACGAGGTCTTCGCCCAGGCCGGGGTTCACCTGGTGACGGGAGAGGCCGAGCTGCTCAAGGACGCCGACGCCGTGCTGAAGGTCCAGGCTCCGGCTGCCGAGGAGATCCAGCTGCTCAAGAAGGACGCCGTGCTGATCAGCTTCCTCCAGCCGGCGACCCAGGGCGACATCGTCAAGGCGCTCGCCAAGCAGGGAGTCACGGCCTTCAGCCTCGAGCTGGTGCCCCGCATCTCACGCGCCCAATCTATGGATGCGCTGTCGTCACAGGCGTCGGCCGCGGGCTACAAGGCGGTGCTGATCGCGGCCGCCCGCCTGGGCAAGTTCTTCCCGATGATGATGACGGCGGCCGGCACGGTCGCTCCCGCGCGCGTGCTCGTGATGGGGGCCGGCGTGGCGGGACTTCAGGCGATCGCCACGGCGCGGCGCCTGGGCGCGGTGGTGTCCGCGTACGACGTGCGCCCGGCGGTCAAAGACGAGGTGCGCTCGCTCGGCGCGACCTTCATCGAGCTCCCGCTCGAGACCCAGGAAGGCGAGGGCGGCTATGCCCGCGAGCAGTCCGAAGATTTTCTACGCAAGCAGCGAGAGCTCATCGGCGAGCACGTGGCGAAATCCGACGTGGTCATCACGACCGCCGCCGTGCCTGGCCGGCGCGCGCCGCTGCTCGTGACCGCAGACATGGTCAAGGCCATGCGCCCCGGCTCGGTCCTGGTGGACCTCGCCTCGGAGACGGGCGGCAACATCGAGCTGACCCAGGCCGGCAAGGACGTCGAAGTGGGCGGGGTGACGATCATCGGGACCCGCAACGTCCCCTCGACGATGCCGCTCCACGCGAGCCAGCTCTACGCCCGCAACGTCGCCAACCTCTTGCTGCACCTTGTCAAGGACGGCGCGATCAACCTGGACTTCGCGGACGAGATCACCAAGGGCAGCTGCGTGACGCACGGCGGAGAAATCGTCAACGAGCGGGCCAAGCAGGCGGTGTCTGCGTCGTGAACAACGAGCTGCTCAACGAGCTGACGTTCTTCGTGCTGGCGATCTTCGTGGGCATCGAGGTGATCTCCAAGGTCCCGACCATCCTCCACACGCCCTTGATGTCGGGCACCAACGCGATCCACGGCATCATCCTGGTCGGCGCCATCGTCATCGCATCCGGCGCCCACACGCCGGTCACCATCGTGCTGGGCCTGGTCGCCGTGATGCTCGCCACCACCAACGTGGTGGGCGGGTTTGTCGTGACCGACCGCATGCTCGAGATGTTCAAGGGCCGCCAGGCGGCCAAGCCGGCGCCCCAGGCCCCGACGCCCCAGGCTCCAGCGCCCAAGTGACGATCGCAATCGCGCTCGCCTACCTCGTGGCGGCCGTCCTTTTCATTCTCGGCCTGAAGCAGCTGAGCTCGCCCAAGGGCGCCCGCAACGGGAACTTCACGGCGGCGGTCGGCATGGTTATCGCGCTGGTCGCG
Source organism: Candidatus Baltobacterales bacterium (assembly GCA_035533335.1). Classification (GTDB taxonomy): domain Bacteria; phylum Chloroflexota; class Dormibacteria; order Dormibacterales; family Dormibacteraceae; genus DATKSS01. Next base: position 11,920 of record DATLUC010000101.1, on the reverse strand, counting down.
ACGCTTCCGCTGCTGCACTTCACGACAGCCGGCGTGATCATCATCTTGATCGGCGCCGTCATCGGGGCGGCGGTCGGGAGCGTCGGCGCGCGCATGGTGAAGATGACCGCGATCCCGCAGATGGTCGCGCTTTTCAACGGCGTGGGCGGCGGGGCCGCCGCGCTGGTGGCCGTGGCCGAGCTGCTGAGCTCCGGCGCGCATCCGGCGTTCTCGGAAGCGTTCCCCAGCGTCTTCAGCATCGTGATCGGCTCGGTCTCTTTCGCCGGCAGCATGATCGCTTTCGCCAAGCTCCAGGAGCTGATGACGGGCACCCCGATCACCTACCCGGGCCAGCAGGTCGTGAACGGCTTGCTCGCCGCGGCGATCGTGGGATTCGCCATCGCCATCCTGGTCATCGCGTCGGTGCCCTTCTCCTTCATCGCATTGATGCTGCTGGCGCTCGTGCTGGGCGTGGCGTTCGTCCTGCCGATCGGCGGAGCCGACATGCCGGTCGTCATCTCCCTGCTCAACGCTTTCACAGGACTGGCGGTGGCCGCCAGCGGGTTCACGCTCAACAACTTCGCCCTGATCGTGGCGGGCACACTCGTCGGCGCGTCCGGTAGCTTGCTGACCAAGCTCATGAGCGACGCGATGGGCCGCTCCCTGGCCAACGTCCTGTTCGGGGCGTTCGGGCAGACACACGCCGGCGCGGCGACCGCCGCCGGCGGCGGACCCACCCGCAGTGTTCGGTCGGCGTCGGCGGAAGACCTGGGCACCCTGCTCGCATACTCGCAGCGCGTCATCATCGTGCCCGGCTATGGCCTGGCGGTCGCGCAGGCACAGCACGCCGCGCGCGAGCTCGCCGATGTGCTCGAGAAGCGTGGCGTCGAGGTCACCTACGCGATCCATCCGGTCGCGGGCCGCATGCCAGGGCACATGAACGTGCTCCTGGCGGAGGCCAACGTGCCTTACGAGCAGCTCAAGGAGATGGACGAGGTCAACGACGAGTTCAAGAACGCCGACGTGGCGCTGATCGTGGGCGCCAACGACGTCGTCAACCCTTCCGCGCGCAACTCGCCCGGCAGTCCCATCTACGGGATGCCCATCCTCAACGCGGACCAGGCCAAGAACATCATCTTCATGAAGCGTTCGATGCGACCGGGGTTCGCCGGCATCGACAACGACCTCATGTTCGGGCCGCACACGATGATGTTCTTCGGAGACGCCAAGGACTCCCTGACCAAGCTCGTCGCCGCCGTCAAAGCCGCCTGAGCCCCGGGGGACGATCGTCCTCCCGGGCGCGAAAAGACGACGAGCCTCCTGCCAAGCGGTAGGAGGCTCGCGCCGCGAAGAGGGTGTGGTGTCGGCAATGCTAAGACCGGGGCCCGGACATCGTTAGTGACCGGCTCACAAAAGGCCGCGGTCTGGCTTGTGATCCCTACAATGCCGCCAGTGGACGACCAGACCGTTCTCCTGATCACGGTCGCCCTGCTGACCGTGTATGTCGTCGGCGTGGGGGGATCCACCGCGGCCGCGATCGGGATCAGGGAAGCCTGGCGCCGGCGCGTGCGCGGCGGCCCGCGCCCAGACCTAGCGGCGCTGGAGGTCGTGCTCGACGCTCCGAGCCTGCCGCCCGCGGTGCGCACCCTGCGGATCGCCGGCTGGTTGGCCTTTCCTTTCGCGCTGGCGCTGGCCGTCTTCGCCGACCGGCACTACGCCTGGGTGGCTCCGGTGGCGGTTCTCGTGATGGTCGCCTTGAACGCTTATTACTTCACCGCCATGCAGGGCCTGGGGGAGCGGCTCAGCCTGTCCGCCGACGGTTTTCGACTCGGGGTGCGAGACGTGCGCTGGATCCACGTGACAGAGCTCACCGGCGCTCACATGGGCGCCTTCCGAGGGATGCGCATGTCAGAGGCAGGTGAGTGGCAGGACCCCAAGGTCGTGGCGAACGTCGTCTTCTACCGCTTGAACAGAGCGCTCGTCCACCCGCGTAAGTCGATTCTGCAGCGCTTCGGCGGGCTCTCATATTTCGACGGCATGATCCGCAACGTGTTCGGGGTCACCACCGAGCAGCTGCTACGCGCGATGCGCGACCGTCAGCGCCTCGCGCTCGAGGCGGAAGGGCCGCCGATCCGGAGGCCGCGCCCGGACGAGGTGCGTCCGTTCAGGAATCCCGAAGCTTGAGCATCCGCTGCAGGGGCTTGGTGTCGAAGGGATAGGCAAGGCGCCGCACGAAATCTCGTGCACTGCTGCGGATGGATGGTGACGCCGACTTCGAACGGCCGATCGCCGGACATTGACTGTGAGATTATCGGTCGATGTCCAAACCGCTAACTGCCGTGCCGGTTGACGTGATGACCGCCGGTCCCGATTTCTGGCAGCGATATCACGAGTACAGGCGGGTCCGGCAGAAGGACCAGCGTCCCGATGACCCGGTGCGGCCCGACGAACTGGAAGAGAAGCGGCTGATTCGCGCCAACCCGTTCGAGTTCGAATACCGCTACGAGGTGGTTCGAGACGGGGTCCTCGTCAGCATGTTCGGCGGCAAGACCGTCCGGCCGGAAAACCCGGAATACGCAAGCAACAAGCACCTCTTCTGGACCGACTTCTACGTCCGTCCCGGCGAGCGGCGCCAGGGCATCGGCGCCTCATGGCTGGCTGTCATCGTCGAGCTGATGGACCGTCACGGCTGCACCATCGTCAACATGGGTGCGGAGGACGAACCGGGTTACGCCTTTCTGCGGTGGGCGGGGGCGGAGGCGAAGTTCAGCGGCGCCGAGAACCGGCTCAGGATCGCCGACGTCGACTGGTCCAGGCTCGAGCGTTGGGTCGAGGAAGGACAGGCCCGCTCGCCGCACACGAAGTTGGAGATCCACGACGGCCTTCTGCCCGAGTCGATGTGGGCCGAGTTCGCGCCCCAGCTGTCGACCATGCTCAACACGATCCCCTGGGAAGGCCTCGACCATGGCGACATCGTCGTCACCCCTGAGCACCTGAGGCATCACAACGAGCGTTTGGCTGCCAGCCACGAAACCCCGCACACCTTGCTCACCCGCGAGCCCGACGGAACGATGTCCGCGGTGACCGATGTCACCTGGGCGCCCTACCGCAGGACGATCGTCTACCAGGAGTTCACCGGCGTGCTGCCCAGCGCGCGAGGCCGCGGCCTCGGCAAGTGGATCAAGGCCGCGATGCTGCTTCACCTCCGCGATCTCTATCCGGACATCCAGTGGGTGACGACGGCCAACGCCGCCTCCAATGCGCCCATGCTCGCCATCAACAAGAAGATCGGCTTCAGGCAGTACCGCGCCGGCAAGGAATACCAGATGACCCGCGACCAGGTGGCCGCGCGGATCCGGAGCCTGAGACCGGCTTAGGCCCGCCTGCTGCGTTGCACGCTGCGCGCGAGCAGGATGATCCCGATCACGATCAGGAGCAACGGAAGGGCGGCTTTGCCGAACCAGCCGTAATCCGTGGCGCTGATGCCGAGGATCGACTCGAAGAGAACGAAGCCGATCATGAAGATCATCACGCCGACGAAAATGAGCGTTCGGCCGCGCTTCAGCGACACCGTGTCGCGGTCGCGCAGGGCCTGCAGGTACATGCCCAGGCCGAGGCCGCCCGGCACGATCAGGGCCCACGCGAAGGCCCAGCTCGGCCAATCCCCCGTGCTGCTCTGGTAGGCGAGGACGAGGCCGAGCATCGTGATGATGCCGCCGGGAATCGAAGCGCCGGCACCCACCCCGACGAACCCGACCACCAGGAGCGTCAGACCCGGGATGATCACGAAAAGCGGCCAGCCGTACTGCGTCAGGTCGATTCCGAACATCACCACCCCGAGCGCGAAGAGCCCCACCACGACGAGCACGATCCCCAGCGCCATGCTCGACCCCGTGCTGCGGCGGTGAGGCGGGTGCGACACCGCTGCGAGGGGGACGGACGGCGCGGGGGCTGCGGCGACCGGCTCGAAGGGGGCCAGCACAGGCTCCGCTTCCGCGGTCCCCATCACAGGGGGTTCGGCCGGACTGATGGCCACGTTCTCGGAGGCGGTCGGCTCGGACGTCATGGCCGGCAGCTCGGAGCCGACCGGTTCGGATTCCAGGGCCGGGTGAGCGGGCCTGGAGGCGAATATGTCAGGGCTGCCTGAGAGGATGTCGGGGCTCACGTGCGCCATGTCCTCTTTGGACGCGGTGTCGTCGGTCTCCTGGCTTACCGGCGCCGGGTCCGGGCTGCCGGAGGTCGTGCCGGGCGTGGCGCGCTTTCGCTTGCTCATCGGTAGAGCTTAACGGGCGACCCGGGAGGAACCGACGGTTGGATCACCGCGACTTGAACATCGGGTTTACGGGTCCATGCCCATGGCCGATCTCCAGCCCGTTGGCGATCGCGCCCTGGATGAACGCCTTCGCCGTGGTCGCTGCGGCCAGAGGGTCGAGCCCCTGGGCCAGGCCGGCCGCGATCGCGGCCGAGAAGACGCAGCCACTCCCGTGGGTGTTGGCCGTGTGCACTCGATCGCCCCCGAGCTCGACGAGCCGCTCCCCGTCCCAGAACACGTCGGTGACGTCGTCCTCGGCATGGCCGCCTTTCACGATCGCGGCGCGCGCCCCCATCGCCACCAGGTCGCGGGCTGCCTGGCGGCGCTCTTCGAGGCTGCGCACAGGCCGGGCCAGGAGAACTTCGGTCTCGGGTAGGTTCGGGGTGATGACTGCGGCCAATGGCACGAGCTGCTTGCGCAAAGCTTCGACCGCATCCTCGCGCAGAAGCCTTGCGCCGCCTTTGGCCACCATCACCGGGTCAACCACGAGCCGCTCGATGTGGTGCCGCCTGACGGACTCGGCGACGGCCTCGATGATGGCCGAGCTCGCGAGCATGCCGGTCTTGGCCGCCTGCACGCCCATGTCCTCCACCACGACATCGATCTGCGCGACGACCAGGCTCACGGGCAGCTCGAGGATGTCGGTGACGCCGAGCGTGTTCTGGGCTGTGATCGCCGTGATGGCCGAGGTGCCGTGGACGCCGAGGGCCGCGAACGTCTTGAGGTCGGCCTGGATCCCGGCTCCCCCACCCGAGTCGGAGCCTGCGATGGTGAGCGCGACCGGCAGCTTCACGCAGCCTCCCTTCGCCTGAAGCCCCAGTAGACGCCCCCCGCGACGCCCACGCTCACGAGGCCGCTCAGGTCGGCGCCGTGCAGGCCCGCGATCAAGCCCTGGTTGAAGAAGCTGTGTGCCGGGACCATGTTGCTGAACAGGTTGGCGTAGTTGACGAACACGAGACTGACCGCGGTGCCCGAGAACCAGGCGACCAGCGCGAGCCCCGGTCGCGGCTGTCTCTCGAACACGAAAAAGCTCAGGAGGACGACCGCGGCCCAGGCCGGCGCCCACAGGTATGTGAGGATGAGGAAGTCCTCGTAAGCAAGGTGAAAGTCGCTCACCAGCACGGCATAAGCGGCAAGCACAGCGCCGAGCAGGCCGCAGCCGAGCGCAGTCTGCCAGCGTTCGAGCTTGATCCCCATCGCGAGGGTGACCAGGCCCGCGGTGTACACGTCGAGATAGTTGGCCCAGATCTCACCGGCCACGATGAACACAAAGAACGGGACGGCTACCCACCCCGGAGCGTGGGCGCTGATCACGGCCAGCACTCCCTGGCCGGCCGCGAGGCGGGAGTCGATGGTCGGCAGGAGTAGTCCGAACAGCCCGAGCAGGATCATCGGCAGTGCGATGCCCGCGACGGGCCACAGCGTCACCGACCTCCTCGAGCTGTAGGCCGGCAGGTAGCGTGAGTAATCGCTCGCGAATGGGTACCAGGAGGCGACGAGAGCGAAGCAGGTCATGAAGCCCAGCACGAAGGCGCCGGCGTAATCGGCGCCGGACGTGGTCGGTCCCTGGCCCCAGTGAAACTGCGGCGCCAGGACCACGAAGAGCACGATGGAGAGGGCCGCGAACGCCACCGAGCCGTAGGTCTCGAGCACCTTGATGGTCTGGTGCCCGAGGATCGCCACCAAGACGCTGACGGCGGCGATGATCATCACCAGCGCGAACGTGATCGCGCGGCTGCCGGCGCCCAGCAACTGCGCGCCGGCCTGCGCTGCGATTACGCAATCGACGGCGAACCACCCGATGGCCAGGAAAAGGGTCAGCGCGGCCCCCAGGTATGAGCCCCGCCGGCCGAAGATCCCTCGCGTGTAAACGATCTGCGGGCGGCCCGAGGCGGGCCCGGTGTTGCTGAGCAGGCCGAGGACGATCGCCGCCGCCACCGTGCCCAGCGCCGTCGCGAGCAGGCCGTCCCAGACGCCCAGCCCGTAATACGTCGTGAGCAGGCTAGCGGTGAACAGGCTCGCGTAGTTCACGAAAGCGCCACCCCATAGGAACGCCAGCTCGCGCGGCGCGCCGTGTCGCTCGCCGGACGGGATCGCCTCTATCCCGTGGCTTTCGACCTTGCCGAAGGCGTCGGCCTCGAGCGGCCGAGCGGCGGTGTCGCTCATCGATTTCTCCCTCCGCTGGCATTACCCAGTTCAGGTTCATGCGGTCGGCGCCGGTGGCGCCCTCTCAGCCCGTCTTACCGAGCTCCCGTCATGTCGATGTTAGTCAGTTGTGACGCCAGGGTGCGGGGAGGAGATGGGCGAGAATGCGGTAGACCTCCGGGTTGAGCGCCAGCCCGACGTGACTGCCCTGGACCTCGATCGCGTTCACGTCCGCGCGCAGGCAGGCTTTCCAGTTCACGACCCCGTCCGACCGCGAGTAGATGGAGGTCGTCGGCACGCGCGGGGGCGCGGCCAGGTCACGCATGAATCGCTGTTCCACGGAGGCGGGGTGGCCGTACCGAAAGACGTTGTACAGGTGCGCGGCCCGCACGCCGGCCATCGTGATCGGGTGGACGTCGAAAGGATCTTTGAGCGGCGATCCCAATGTGATTACCTGCTCGACCAGGTCAGGCTTGCGGTGAGAAAGGACCTTGGCCAGGACGCCGCCGCGGCTGTGCCCCACGAGCGCCACTCGCGAGCCCGTCTTGCGGTTCAGCTCGAGCAGCGCGTCGATGAGCGGCTTGAGCATGACCTCCGAGAACATCACGTTGAAGGTCACCCCGGTCATCATCGGCCGATACCCGACGCGCCGGAGCCACTCGAAAGGCGTATGCAGCGTCCAGTCCCCTGCGAGGAAGCCGGGGATCAACAGCACCGGCTTGCGCCGGCCCGACGGCACCTCGACGCCGCGGAACACCGGGTCGCGGATGAGTCGCAGGTACTCCAGGTAGATGCGGCCCTCGAGCCACATCGGGGGAATCGGGTCCCAGCGTCCCAGGTGGCGAAGCTCGGGCAGGATCGCCGCCGCGATCCTCAGCCGGCCGGGACGTCTGCTATGTGACGGTTCTGGGACGGTGGCCAATGTGTTAGTAGAGCTTTTCTCCGTTACGAGGCTGCGGCGGGCTCGCGGGCGATTCTATATGCGGCCCAGGCGTCCACAGTGTCCATGAACAACCCCGGGGTTTCCATCATCGGCACGTGGCCGACTCCATCCAGGACCTCGAGCTGCCAGTCAGGGCGCCGGCGCGCCAGCTCTCGAGCCGCGGCCACCGGGATCAGCCGGTCGAGGCGGCCATGAACGAGCAGGGTCGGCGCCTGCACCCGGGCGACACGGGACCAGAAGCGAGGGTCGGCCATCCGCAGCCCGATCGAGCGCGACGCCTGGAGGAAGGCGCGGTCGTTCTGGGGACCGAGGTGCTCGCGCTCTCGGGTCAGCTTCACATGTGCCTCGACGATCTCTGGGTCGACTCGGGAAGGGTCGGCGCACACCAGCTCGAGCGCCTGCCGGACGAGGCCCTCGGGCCCGAGAGCGCGCGCCCGCCGGCCCAGGAGGTTCTGCGCCAGGCCTGGGATGGAGAGCGCCGCCAGCACGCCCAGCATCGCGGGCTCAGGGCGCCGCACGTGCACGCCCGGAATCGCGGGGTCCACGAGGATGAGCGCCTTGACCGATTGGGGATGGGCGGCGGCTTCGAGGATGGAGATGTGGCCCCCCATCGAGTTGCCCATGATGACCACGGGCTGCCCGATCACGCGCTCGACGAAGTCGTGCACGAGCGCTGCGTTGGCGCCGACGGCGGCCGAGCGGTTGAACAGCGGGGTCTGGCCGAATCCCGCGAGGTCGACCGCCAGCGTTCGGTAGCTCTCTGCCACGCGGGGGCCGACGCCCACCCAGTTCAGGGCGCTGCCACCCAGCCCGTGCACCATGAGGAGCGGTTCGCCCGATCCGCCGAAATCCAGGTAGTGAACAGGGCCGTCCAGGTCGGCGATTTTATGCCGCACCGCGTCATCCTACGCCAGGATCCCGCCCGCCAACCTCATCAACATCTCGGCCACGGCGGCCGGGGTGCGGCGGCCGTCCTGGTGAAGTCGGTCGAAGGTCTCAAAGGCGGTCAGGACGCCGATGACGTCCTGCGCCTCCTTGATCGAGCAACCCGGTCTGAGCCCGTCCGTGGCGGCCAGGCGCTCGGCCAGCCCGCGGTCCGCGTCGGGCTCGCCGAGCCGGCCAGGGGCCGGCAGATGGCGATACAGGGCGGGATCGACCGACCACCTGGAGCAGGCGGCCGAGATGCGCCGGCGGAGGAGGTTCCTGGGGTCGGCGGTCGGGTCCGCAGACCCAGGGGCCGCCGCCGGCGCGAGGGCGTCGAGCAGGGCTGCCCGCGAGCCGAACCGGTGGTAGATCGTAAGACGCGACACCCCGGCTCTCGCCGCCACCGCCCCGACGCTCAAGGTTCCCGACGGAGCCGCCACCAGCAGGTCTCGCGCAGCTGCCAGGATGGCCCCCCGCGTGCGTTCGACCGACCGCTCGCGGCGGCCGAGGCGGTACGTTCGAGCGAGCATGCAATTAAATTAACATACTGTATGTATAGGGGATCGGTTACATCTCAGCGAACTCCCAGGTTTCCCTCAGCGGGCCACCAGGCAATTCCCGGTAACCTCGCTCGTGAGTTGAGCAAGAAGCGCGTCCAGGCTCCGGTTCGGCAGGGTCCCGCGCCCGGCGACCGCTGGCTGGTCTACGGAACGGTGCCGCTGCGCATGTTCCTCGGGCTCACCTTCCTGTACGCCGGGCTCCAGAAGATCTCCGACCCCGGCTTTCTCCAGCCCGGCTCCTCGACCTATATCGGATCCCAGCTCCAGGGCTTTTCGACGCATTCGCCGATCGGTTTCCTGCTTGACGTCTTCGCCCTGCCGGTCCCGCAGCTGACGGGCGTGGGGGTGATCGGGGCCGAGCTGGCGATCGGCGCGCTGGTGCTTCTGGGCCTTGCGACCCGGTGGGCGGCCACCGCCGGTGCGTTCTTGAGCTTCGTGCTGTTCCTCACCGCCAGCTGGACGATCCAGCCGTATTTCCTGGGCTCGGACAGCATCTACACGGTGGCCTGGATAACCCTCGTGCTGGTCGGGGACCAGGGCGTGCTGACGGTGCGGCCCTTGCTCTTCGGCGCTCCGGCGACCTCGCCCAGCGGGCGCCCTCCGCTGGCCGATGCGCAACGGCGTCGGTTCCTCCTCCAGATGGGCAGCGCTGCCGTGGCGGCGGTCTGGGTCCTGGCGCTGCTGCCGCGCTCGAAGCTGTCGGCATCCCAGGTCGGCCAGAGCGGCGGGAGCACTCCGGCGCCGAGCCCCACTCCCGTCGCCTCTCCGACCGGGACCAAGATCGGCGCGCTGTCCGACCTCCAGTCGCAGGGATTCCTGAACTTCACCGACCCGACGACCGGTGACCCGGCGGTGGTCGTGTCCCTTTCCGGGGGTGGAGTGGTCGCCTTCGACGCGGTCTGCACGCACGCCGGCTGCCAGGTCTCGTACGACACGGGCCTGAAGCTGCTCGCCTGCCCGTGCCACGGAGCCGAGTTCGATCCGTCGCACGGCGCCGCCGTGGTCGCCGGCCCGGCGCCCACTCCACTGGCCTCGATCGCTGTGCAGGTCGGCACCGACGGCGGGGTGTACGCCACCTAATTCAGGGTCGCAAGGCCGCGCCCGACGTGGAAAGCCTCAGGCTTCACGTCCTTCCGCCTACCATCGCTCGACGTGAGGTTGTGGGATCCGCTCTCCCTACGCGAGCTCGGATCGCTCCTGCGCGACCCGGTGTTCCGCGGGCGCGGCGTGCCGCGCGGCGATGGGCGGCCCGTCCTGCTCATACCGGGCTTTCTGTCCGGTGACTGGTCGCTCCGCGTGTTGCACGCCTGGCTGGAACGGATCGGCTATGAGCCTTTCGACTCCGGGATCGTCTTCAACGTCCGGCACTCCGAGCACATGCTCGGCGGCCTGCGGCATCGCCTGATCGAGGTCGAGGAGGAGACGGGCGTCCGGGTGAGCTTGATCGGCCACAGCCGGGGCGGCTTGCTGGCCAAGGTCCTCTCCCACCGAAGGCCGGAGGCGATCGAACAGGTGATCACGCTGGGAGCCCCGCTGGCCGACTGGACGGACCTCAGAACGATCACCCACCACGCAGTCGGCATGGTCAAGATCGCCAACGAGATCGCCTATGGGCGCAAGCTCAACCCTGAGGGCCGCTTCGACCACGAGCTGGCCCTCGCACCGGCGGTCCCGACGACCTCGATCTACACGCGCTCCGACGACGTCGTCAACTTCCGCTCATGCCTCCGGCCTGACATCCCCGCCCTCCCCGTCTGGGGCAGCCACAACGGGCTGGTCGTGAACCCGGAGGTGTACCGGCTCCTGGGGCGGCTGCTCGCCCGCCCCAGGCGCCCTTAGGTGGTCGCCGCCGCCGTCGCGCTGGCCCTGGCAGCCGCCGCGATCCACGGCACCTGGAACGTGTTGGTCAAGGTGAGCGGCGATCCTCTGGTCACGTTTGAGCGGGCGAACTTCGTGGCTGCGTTCGTCGCCACGGCCGCCCTCGTCCCGGCGTGGCTGCTCCTGGGCCGTCCGAGCCTGCCGCCGCAGGCGGCGGCATGGTGCCTGCTCTCGTCGGCTCTCGAGACGGCCTACCTGTGGCTGCTGTCGACCGCCTACCGGCGCGGCGAACTCTCGGTCGTCTATCCCATCGCCCGCGGATCGGCGCCTCTGGTCGCCGTCGTCATTGCCCTGGGCGTTATCGGAGAGCGGTTGCAGCCTCTGCAGCTCGCCGGCATCGGGCTTCTCCTGGGCGGGATCCTGACCGTGAGCGCTTCGCAGGCCAGGGGGCGCGCGACGGTGCCCGCGCTGCTCACGGGCGTGGCGATCGCCCTCTACACGTCGGTCGATAGAATCGGAGTCCGGCTCACCACGCCGTGGCTGTACGGATGGCTGCTGTTTGCGCTGATGGCGATCGAGCTGCCGCTCTCGATCCGGGTCGCATCATGGTTGCGCCGTTCGCCCGCGACGGATGCCGCGCAGGTTCCGGGCTGGCGCCAGTCCGCCGTGATCGGCGTGTTCATGGGGTCAGGTTACGTGCTGGTGCTTTGGGCTTTGAGCCTGGCCCCGCTCGCCGTGGTGGCGCCCGTGCGTGAGACTGCGATCGTGGCGGTGGCCGTCTGGGGGATATGGCGCCTGCGCGAGCGAAAAGGGGCGGTCACGAAGCTCTCGGGGGCGGTCGCGACGCTCGTCGGGGTCGTCCTGCTGGCGGCCTGACGGGGCCATTTGGCGGTCGTTCCGGGCCGCCTTTTGGGTGGTAATGTAATTTCGTCGCCGGGTGTCGGGCGATGTTCGCCGCGGTCGGTATCTTCTCGAAAGGACCCGTGCGTTCGTGCCCAGCTTTCGAGAAGAGGAGTTAGGGAGATGCCGACAGGCACCATCAAGAAGCTGGTCTCAGACCGAGGCTTCGGCTTCATCGCCGCCGAGGACGGCCGGGAGTACTTCTTCCACCGCACCGGCCTTGACTCAAGCGTGAACTTCGACTCCCTGGCGGGCGGTGAGCGCGTCAGCTTCGAGATCGAGCCCAGCCAGAAGGGCCCCCGCGCGAACCGCATCAAGCTCGCGTAGCTCAGCTTCTCA
>DATLUC010000100.1:0-5707 GCA_035533335.1 Candidatus Baltobacterales bacterium | reverse complement strand
CGCGGAGCTCCCGCTGCAGGTTGGTCCCGATCACCACCGGGTAGCTGCCCGACGCCGAATCGAGGATCAGTCGGACCATATTTCGAGAATCTCCGAAGCGACGACGTCTGGCGGGCGGTCCCCGTTGACGTGATGGACGGCCTGGCGGTAGCGGGGCAGGCGGACGCGGAGCAGCGCCTCCAGCTCGTCGCGCGAGCGCCCGACGGCCAGGGGGCGGTTGTTGGTTCCGCTGGTCCGCTGCCAGATGGTCTCGAACTCGCACTCGATGAAGACCGTGACGGACCGCTCGGTGATCAGGCGCCAATTCTGGTCGTCCACGGGCGCGCCGCCCCCGATCGCGACCACGGCCCCGGGCGCCAGGGCGGTGGGCAGAAGTCGCGACTCCAGGGCTCGAAACGCCGCCTCTCCACGGGTCGCGAAGAGCTCGGAGATCGACATGCCGGCGTCGCTCTCGATCAACAGGTCGAGGTCGTGAAATGGGGCGCGGGCGCGTTCGGCAACGAGCCCGCCGACCAGGGACTTGCCGCAGCCCATGAAACCGATCAGGGTCAGCGTTGGCTTCAGAGCTTCACAGGCCGCTGGGGTTGGCCGATGCCGAAGGCGCCGCCGGCGCCACTCCGCCACGCCGCTTCTCGGACTGCACGAAGACCTGGTCGCGGAACGTGCCCGGGTTGGGCAGGTGGTCGAGGACCTCTGCGCCCTGGGCCCCAGCCGCGTCGACCTCCACCCGGCCGTAGCCCAGCATCCGGCCGAAGACCGATTGCTTCGTCGTGCAGTCCTGCACCCGGTCGATCGGGATCACCCTTTCCTGGCGGCCGAAGACGCCGGTCTCGATCTTGATGCGCTGGTCGGTGAGCGTGTAGGCGGTCGACTGCCAGCGGATCCAGACCACGATCAGCCAAAGGACGGCGAATGCGACCACGGCGAGGGTCAAGAAGGTCCGGAAGTGCACCGGCAGGTTCCAGGAGTTGTAGTTGTCCAGCAGGATCGTGAAGTCCGCCCAGAGCACCACGATGACGAGGGCGGCGGGCACGATCAACGTGCGGATGATGGTGATCCAGTGGGGATGCGCTTTGAGGACCAGGCTCTCGCCGGGAAGCAGGTTGCTCATCGCCGACTATTCTGCGCCACCGCGTTATGACAACTGGAACAGGGTGATGAGGGCGCCGGCGGCCAGGTAAGGGCCGTAGGCGATCGTGCCTTTCATCGATCGGCGCCAGATGATGATGGCGATCGACACCATGCCCGCCAGGAAGACTCCGTAGAAAAGCGCCTGGACGGTGGGAAGCGGGCCGAGCAGGAGGCCCATGAAAAGCGCGAGCTTGACGTCTCCGAAGCCCAGCGCCTCTGCTTTGAAGATCGCGGCGCCGACCACCGCGATGAGCAGGAAAAGCAAACCGGCCGCAAGACCGGTGGCGATGCCGGCCCACCAGGGGCGGCCGAACAGGCTGACCACGAGTGCCAGGACCATCGACGGGAACATCACGCGGTCGAGGATCAGGCGATGCTCGAAGTCGAAGAAGATCACCTGCACCAGCACGAGAACGAACAGGCTGCGCAGCGCCAGCAGCGGCAGCGGCGAGACGCGCAGAGCGAACGCGGCGAAGAGGGCCGCGCTCAGGATGACCGGCCCGTAGACCTGCCAGGGCTGGTTCCCGGGCTCGAGCTCTTCGAGGCGGGCCAGGCGCACCGACCCCCAGCGCACCGCCCATCCGGCGGCCGCGCCGAGGACTCCCCAGCCGAGCGCGAGCAGGACGGTCACGGCTCCAGAGTCTGGCGCATCGCATCGAGCGGCGCGGGGCGGCCCATCCACAGCTCGAAAGACCGGGCGCCCTGCGCGAGCAGGATCTCCCAGCCGTCGGCGGTGCGCAGGCCCAAGGAGCGCGCCTTGCGCACGAGCGGCGTTCCGCCCTTCACATAGACGAGGTCGACCACGGCCCCCGCCTTCGGCAGCGCGTTCGGCCGTAAAGGCATCTCGTCGCGGCGCCCGAGGGGGGTGGCGTTGAGGAGAAGGTCCGCCGATCGCGCCAGCGCCGCGAGTTCCGGATCGTCCCAAAGCAGAATCTTGCCCGGCACATCGGCGTCCTTCGGATGGCGGACGGCGAAAGTGATGTGCGCGCCCTCGAGGGCGACCGCCGCCGCGCGGGCTGAGCCTCCTGCGCCCAGGATCACGACGTTGGCCCCGCGGGGCTCGACCCCGATCGCGGAGATCGCCGTCCGGATGGCCGCCACGTCGGTGTTGGAGCCGCCGAGCCGGCCTTCCCGGTTCACGATCGTGTTCACGGCCCGCGCCCGCAATGCCTCGGGCTCGAGGGTGTCGAGATGCTGCATCACCACCTGCTTGTGAGGGATGGTGACGTTCGCGCCCGCGACGTCCTGCCCGCGAAGCATCGCCATCGCTTCGGGGACCGCCTCAGGGCCCAGGTCGAGCAGCTCGTAGCTCCAGTCGAGCCCGAGCGCACGAAAGGCCGCGTTGTGCATGGCGGGGCTTCTCGAATAGGAGATGCCCTGCCCGAGCAGGAAGACTTTCAGCTTCCGCTCACGCCGTACTTGGCGATGTCCCGGTAGAAATCGCCGTCGGTGGTCTCGAAATGCGTCACGCCCTGCTTGTCCGTGAAGTAATGGATGTAGTTCGTCTTCGGAGGGTTGATGCACGCAAGCAGAGCCGCCTGACCCGGGTTGCTGATGGGTCCCGGCGGGAGGCCGGTGTGCGTGCGCGTGTTGTAGGGCGAGTTGAGGGTCAGCTCGGCCGCGGTCGGCTCGGGCGACAGCCTGCCGAGGGCGTAAAGAAGCGTGGCGTCCACCCCCAGAGGCGCGCCCGTCCTCAGCCGGTTGTAGTAAACGCTGCACACGTTGCCGCGGTCGCTCGGGTTGGTGGCGTTGGCCTCGCGGTCGACCATCGAGGCGAGGATGACGATCGCCTGGACCGACTCGGCCGGCCGGCTCGCCGTCGGTTGGGCGATCTGCGCCTGAAGGTCCGAAGAGAAGACCACGCCGAACTGGTCAAGCTGCTCTTTGATCAGGCCGCGCACCCCCGCGGCGGGATCGATCTGGTAGGTGTCCGGGAACAGGTAGCCCTCATACGGGAAGTCGGCGCTAGCGGGCTGCTTGGGAAGGAAGGCGTAGGAGGCGGCCCAGCTCGGGTCTTTGGCGGCCTGGAGATAGTCCGCGGCTGTGAAGAAGTTCGGCGCTGTCCCGAGCTTCTTCGCTTCGACCGTCTTCGCCTGCTCGCGGAGGGGAAAGCCCTCAGGAAAGGTGATTACCTGCTCGGCTGGGTTGCTGTGCTGCAGGGCGCCCACGATCTGGGCGAGGCTCATGTTGGAGTTGAGCACGAACGAGCCGGCTTCAAACTTGGGCCCGGCATCGGTCAGCCGCGTGTAGAAGTCGAAGGCCACCGTGCTGCGGATGAGGTGCAGGTCGAACAGGTTGGTCCCGATGTCGGTGGGCGTTTCACCCTGGTCGATGTTGAAGGGGACCGAATGGCTGGAGGTCGAGATCGGCGTGTTCACGTTGAAGCTCCACCAATCCATCGTCTTGGAGGTGCCGAAGCCCAGCAGGGCGAGGATGACCACCAGGGCGATGAGGCGCTTCAATCCACCTTGTCCTGCTCGAGCGCTGTCATCACGCGCGTGAACTCGTCGCCATCGACGGTTTCGAGCCCGCCATCGGTCTCGCGAAGCAGCAGGACCTGGTCCGGATCGTCGAAGTACTCGACCAGGAAGTAGGTACTGCCCTCCAGGTCAAAAGCGTCATGCATCGTGAAACGTCTCTCGACCCCTGTCTCGTCGAGCAGCGTTATCACCTGCGCCGGCTCGGATCCCTCAGCGGGCATGTTTGCGATCCAGGTGAGACTGCAGCAGCATGGTGGCCGCCACCCTGTCGATGCTCTCGCGCCGCTTCGCGCGCCGCACGCCGCCCTCGAGCAGCGAACGCTCGGCTGCCACCGTGGTCAGGCGCTCGTCGACGAGCTCGACGGGCAGGCCGGATGCCTTGCGGATTCCGTCGGCGAGCTCGCGGGCGGCTTTCGCCTCGGGCCCGTACGAGCCGTCCATCCGCCTCGGCAGGCCCACGACGACTCGCCCCGCGCCCTGCTCGGAGGCGATGTCCGCCAGCCGCGCCGCCAGGCTTTCCACCGGGACCGCTGCGATCGTGGTGAGCGCCTGTGCGATCGTCCCGGTCGGATCGCTGAGCGCGATTCCGACCCGCTTGGTACCGGGATCGACGGCGAGCGTCCGCACTAACCCCGGGGAGACGGCGACGGGGACGGGGACGGGGCGTTAGCAGGGCCGGGGGCTCCCTGCTGCACGACGTAGTGGAGCGAGATGCGGCTCGCCAGGAGCGGCATCAGCGGCAGCGACATGGGCTGCTCTTTGATCGCCACAGATCGGATCGGCAGGCCCTGCAGGTAGAACCTGGCCTGCGTGAGCGGCCGGCCGACGATCTGCGAGCGGATCATCGCCTCGTCCAGCGAGGGGGCGACGTAGGCCGAAGCGCTGCCGACGAACGTCATGTCGCCGCCCGCGGTGTCGCTGAGGATGCTGTACGTGGTCTGGATCGGGCTTTCGGTGAGCAGCTGCTGGTTGTTCGGCACGCGCTGTGACAGGTAGGTCTGGAAGGCCTTCTTCACGTCGGCGTCGGCGTAGAAATCGCCCTCGCCCACCACCGTCATCGTGCCGCTGAAGCTCGGGACCTTGTCGTTGGGCTGGTGGTCGGTCGTGTACTGGGGCGGGCCGTAGATGATGGTCGGGCTCAGCGTCTCGCCGGCCTGGCCGGCGGTCGCGAGCTGCTGAGCGATGCTCTGGTGAAGCTCGGATTCGAGCTGCGCGCGGCCGGCGTCGAAGTCGGCCTCGGTCATCTGCGGGGTCGTGGATGGATCAGTTCCGCCACCAGTCGCCTGCGCGTTGTTGGCCGTCAGACATGCGTACGGATTGTCAGGTTGACCTTGTGAGTTGACGAAGGCCTGGTAGCCAGAAATGGTGCTGCTGCCAACGTTACCCGCGGCACCGGCTTGGACCGCGATGATGTTGACGGTGGCGTTGCCTCCATTCCACGCCACGAGCGTGTTGCCGCTGGTCTGCGCAAACGTGATTCCGTTGCTGTTCAGCAACCGCTGGCCGTTGTTGATGATCAGACCGGTTCCAGCCCCGAAAGGTTTGGGGCACGCGTTCGTGTAGGTCACCTGGCCGATCGCCGGGGCAAGCGGCACGATGATCGACCCGGTGGTCTTGAAGCCCTGGGAGTTCGAGACCGAGACCTTGACCACCCTCACGTGGATGGGCGCCTTGCCGGGCTGAGCCTGGATTTCCACGTTGTTCTCGGCAAAGGGCTGCGCCTGAGCAATCAGCGTGACCGAGGCCGATGGCACGAACACGGCGGCGGCGAAAAGCCCGACCACGAGCAAGGTCGCGGCGGTCACGTAAAGGAGTACCCGGCCAGGTCTCAGCTCGGTTGCGGTCTTGGTCAAAAGCCTGGTCGGCGCAGCGATCCCGACGTGGGTCGTCGGCTCGGATCGAGCGCGCTGCCACCACTTCTTTACCGGCGGCTGCGCCTCCGGCTCGGAAGGGATTCCCTCACCCAGCGGGCCGACGGCCCCGAACACAGGAAAACCGCTCTCGGCAGCCATCTTCTGCACGGCCGGGTCGTCGCACACCACGGTCACGCGCTTGCCCAATCGGGCCGCATAGTTGCGCAGCAACTGGAAGTTGAA
>DATLUC010000099.1:0-13803 GCA_035533335.1 Candidatus Baltobacterales bacterium | reverse complement strand
CCCGGTCTTCGGCGACCCGGTTGGCGATCGCCGCGACCAGCAGGTCCAGCTCGACCGGCTTCACGAGGTAATCGGCCGCATCCAGGCCGGCGGCCAGCGCGCGCGAGGAGGCGTCCGTGGCGCCCGTGACCACGATTGGGCGAGCCGCCTTCAGCGCCGCGCGCTCCGGAACGGTCAGATGGGCGGCGAGCCCGAGGTCGAAGACGACGACCTCACGTGGACGCGGGGGGCGGAACCTCGATCCCGGTTCCGCGTCGTAGCCAAGGCGTCGCAGCCCTCGGGCCGTCAGCTCGGCCAGCCGCCCGTCGTCGTCGAAGACGAGGACCCGCGCCAGCCCAAGCGCCACCGCCTCCACCCCGGCCAGCGTCTCCAGCGCCTCTTGCAGGTCGCCCAACAGCGCGCCGGCGGGCAGCGGCGCGCCGTCGGCTCTTGCCAGCTCCAGCTCGGCCTTCATCCGCGCCAGCGTCGACCGCAGGCGGTGGAGAGCGGAGGCGAGCTCAGGACTGGGGGACGAGCCGATAGCCGATCCCACGCACGGTCTCGATCCAGCCCGGCTCGCGGAGCTCTCTGCGCACCTGGTGTACAGCCTGCTCGAGGCTGTGCTCGAAACCGACGTAAGCGCTGCCCCATATGCGGTCGAGCAGCTCGGCGCGCGGCACCGCCTCGCCCGACCGCCCGGCCAGCAGCTGCAGCATCAGGAGCGGCCGTCGCTCCAACTTCAGGACCCGACCGCCCAGGCGCGCCTCGCCGTGCGCGGCGTCGACCTTCAACCGGCCGCGGACTACCACCCCGGCGGCAGAGGGACGTTCCCGGAGCGCCCCGCGGATCCGCGCCAGCAGCACCTGCCGGTCCGTGCCCTTGACGATGTAATCGGTGGCCCCTCGCTCGATGCCGACCACCTGGTCTCCCGGCGCGTGGCGGGCGCCGGTCAGGATGATTACGGGGAAGCCGATGCGCTCGGCCCCCGAGCGCAGGGTGTCGAGGACCTCGGGCGCATCCATGTCCGGCATCTCGTAGTCGAGCAGCATCAGGTCCGGGGTCGCCTCGCGCACGCTGCGCAGCGCATCACCGCCGCTCCCGGCGACCTCGACCGAGTAACCGGCGCGACGCAGCAGCTCCGCGGTGAGCTCCGCTGTCCGCGGCTCGTCATCAACGACCAGCAACTTGGCCGTCACGCTCCCAAATCCCCGTCGCAACCTAGCAGGTTCAGGGTTTCTTGAGGAAACCATGAACCTATCCTGAGGTCAGCATCCCCAGGCAGTCATAACCTCGCGGCATGAGCCAGCTCCCCGACCTCCAGGAGGCCCGACGCCGGCTGGGACTGGCCCTGGACGCCCTGAACCACGACCGGTGGGTCCTGGGCTACGTGCACCAGGGGTGGCTCCAGCCGATCGCCGTGTCAGAGGTGTCGCGCAGGTTTCTGCAGCGACGCCAGCTGGTCCCGCTTTCCCGGCGCGCCCTGTACGAGAGGCGCCCCATGGTGGTCAACTCGGTGATCGAGAACCCGAACCCGTCCAACGGATACGACTGGGAGCTCGATTGGCCGGCGGTCGTGTATGGGCCGGTCGGTGAGATCGGCAGCCGTCCGGTTGGACTGCTGGTCCTCGGCTGCAGGCGTGATCACTGGTACACGGAGGAGGACGTCGCCTACGTACACAGCCTCGGGATCACGCTCGGCCCGATGGTGGCTGCGCTGCGGGGCCCCTTGGGTCGCCTGTCCGAAGCCGAGAACGAGGTCGCGCAGCTCTTGAGCTACGGGCTTTCGGCGCCGGAGATCGCACGGGCCATACGGCTCGACGAGCGGCGGACGCGGGCGCTGGTCGGCAGGGTCGCGCGAAAGCTGGAGTCCATCAGCGCCGACCGGCTCGCGTTTCCGGTGGTACCCATGAAACGCAGAGAGTTTCGGCTTTGACCTGGCGGCGGCTCAGTTAGGCCCGAAGAGAAACACGGTGGTTCCGCGACCCTCGGTGCTGACCACCTCGAGCCGCCCCCCGATGCCCGCCGCGCGCTCCCGCATGCCCATCAGCCCGTAACCCGAGCCACCCTTGGCGCTGAAGCCCCGCCCTTCGTCGGACACTTCGATCAGGAATGGGTTGGCCGCGAATGCCATCTTCACCCTGCAGATCGACGAACCCGAGTGCTTGCGGACGTTGCTCAGCGCCTCACGCACGACCTGGGCCACGACCTCTCGCTGGTGCGCTGAGATCTCGTCCTCCGTTCCGGTGCTCGACAGCTCGACCCGGATACCGTAGACGCGCGCAAATTCGTCGGCCTGCCGCCGCAGGTCGCCGACCAACCCATCCGGCCCGATCGCCGCCGGCCGCAGGTCCGCAAGCGCTTCGCGAACGTTCTTGAGAAGACGCTCCAGGATCTCGAAGACGTTCTTCAGGTTCTGGTCCGGCGCGCCTTTCCTGGTCTCGAGGTAGACCTTGAAGAGAGAGATTGCACCGGCGAGGTCCGTCGCTACGCCGTCATGCAGCTCTCGCGCGATCCTGGCTCGCTCGCGAGCCACCGCGTCTTCGACCGCCTGGTGAGCGAAGCCTTCGCCGTGTCGATCCGCCAGAGAGTGGTCAGCTGTCACGGCGTCTGCGCCCTTCGCCGGGCGTAGGACTCCATCAAGGCGATGACCAGCGGGTGGCGCGCCCATCGCAACAGGCGGCCGTACGGACGCCACAGCATCTGTGTCTCTTCGAGGGCCGCCTTCAAACGCGCAAGGTCCGCTTCCACCTCGGCGCGCTCGATGGCGAGCCGTCCGCTGAGCTCACTGGCACGCCTGGCCACCTTCATGCTCCACACCCCGGCAAGCACCATCTCGACGACGATCACGACAACGCTCACGACCAGGAGCCAGATCCCGATCCGGCCCGGATCCGTCATTCCTTGGCGTCGCCTTCTTCGATACCCGCGACCGGCGCGATGGCGACGATGTCGTCTTCGGGCGCGATGCGCATGACGATCACGCCCTGGGTCTGCCGGCCGATCTGCGAGATTGCGCCGACCTGTGTGCGCAGCACCATACCGCTGGCGCTGATCACCAGCACCTCTTCCTCCGGATCGCTGACGACGCGCATGGCGGTCAGCTTGCCGACGCGGTCCGTGATCTTCAACGTGAAGACACCCTGGCCCGCGCGATGATGCATCGGGTATTCCGAAAGCGGGGTGCGCTTGCCATATCCGCGCTTGGTGATGACGAGCAGGTCGGCGCCCGGCACCACGGTCGCCATCCCGGCCACAGCGTCGCCCTGGGAAAGCTTGATGCCGATCACGCCCTGCGTGTCGCGGCCCATCGCGCGGACCTCGGACTCGCTGAAGCGGATCGCCTTTCCCATCTCGGTCGCGATGATGATCTCGTCGTTGCCGGTCGTGGGCGTCACCCAGTCGAGCTCGTCGCCTTCCTGCAGGTTGATGGCGATGAGGCCGTTGCGGCGAACGTTGGCATATTCGGCCATCGCCGTCTTCTTGATGTACCCGTTCTTGGTGACCATCAGCATGTAGTGCGCGTCCGTCTCGGTCTCGGGACGGACGAAGACGGCCGTGATCCGCTCGTTCGAACCGATGTCGATTAGGTTGTTGACCGACACGCCCTTGGCCTGGCGCTCGCGCTCCGGGACCTCGTGCACGCGAAGCTGGAACACGCGCCCGTTCTGCGTGAAGAACAGCATCGAAGCGTGCGTGTGCGTGGTCAGCAGGTGCAGCGCGTAGTCCTCCTCGCGCGTCCCGCTCGGCGCCTCGCTGCCGGCGGTCGGCTTGGCCCCCTTCAGCCCCACCCCGCCGCGCTTCTGCGCCCGGAAGACCCGCAGCGGCTGCCGCTTGGCGTAGCCCCGGTGGGTGAGCGTGACCACCACGTCCTCCTTGGGCACGAGGTCCTCGGCCGACAGCTCAGACGCCTCCTGATCGGTGATCTCGGTGCGCCGTTCGTCGCCGTACTTCTTGACGACGTCGTCCATCTCGTCCTTGATCAGCATCCGGACTTTCTGGTCGCTGGCCAGGATGCTCTCGAGGTATGCGATCGTCTTGATCACCTCTTCGTATTCGGCGTCGATCTTGCCGCGCTCGAGCCGGGTCAGGCGGCCCAGGGTCAGCGCGAGGACCGCCTTCGCCTGGCGCTCGCTGAGCCCGAACTTGGTCTGCAGCTCGGTGGAGGCGATGTCTGGGTCGGCGGCTGCGCGAATGGTCTTGATCACCTCGTCGAGGTGGTCCAGGCAGATCTTCAGCCCTTCGAGGATGTGGGCCCGCTCCTGCGCCTTCTCGAGGTCGAAACGGGTGCGCCGCAGGATCACGTCGCGGCGGTGCTCGATGAACAAGTGGATCGCCTGCTTGAGGCTCAGAACCATCGGGCGCCCCTCGACGATCGCCAGCATGATCACGCCGAACGTCTGCTGCAGCGTCGTGTGCTTGTACAGGTTGTTGAGAACCGTAAACACGCGTGCCTCGCGCTTGAGCTCGATGACGATGCGCATGCCCTGGCGGTCGCTCTCGTCGCGCAGGTCGGCGATCCCCTCGAGCTTGCGGTCCGACACCAGCTCGGCGATCTTGGCGACAAGCGTCGCCTTGTTGACCGCATACGGCAGCTCGTCGATGATGATGCGCTCGCGGCCGTTGGCCGCCTGCTCGAACGTGTGGCGCGCGCGCACGATGATGCGGCCGTGGCCCGTGGCGTAAGCGGCCTTGATCCCCGCGGTTCCCATCACGATTCCGCCGGTCGGAAAGTCGGGGCCCTTGATGAATTCGAGCAGGTCCTCGCCCGTGGCCTCGGGATTGTCGATCAGGTGCTTCACCCCGCCGGCGACCTCGCGCAGATTGTGGGGCGGGATGTTGGTGGTCATGCCGACCGCGATGCCGGTTGCGCCGTTGACCAGCAGGTTGGGGATGCGTGACGGAAGCACGTCGGGCTGCATCTCCGAGTTGTCGTAGTTGGGGACCATGTCGACCGTCTGCTTTTCAATGTCCGCCATCAGCTCACCTGTGATGGCCGAGAGCCGAGCCTCCGTGTACCGCATCGCCGCCGGCGGATCACCGTCGACGCTGCCGAAGTTGCCCTGCCCGTCGATCAGTGGGTACCGCAGGGAGAATGGCTGAGCCATGCGAACCAGCGCGTCGTACACGGCCGTGTCTCCGTGCGGGTGGTAGAGCTTGAGGACGTCGCCGACGAACGCGGCGCATTTGCGGTAGCGGCTTGCCGACGTCGCACCCGCCTGGTGCATGGCGTACAGGATCCGTCGCTGCACCGGTTTGAGCCCGTCACGCACCTCCGGAAGGGCCCGGCTGATGATGACGGACATCGCGTACTCCATGTAGGAGGTCTGCATCTCCTCTTGGAGGTTGCGTGAGAGGACCGTCCCTATCGTGTCGTTCGGTTCGTCGGGCAATGCGCTACTCCTGGAATTTGCCGAGCACCACGACCGCGTTGTGCCCGCCAAAACCGAATCCGTTCGAGATGGCGATGCGCACGTCCTTGCGCCGCGCCTGGTTGGGCACGTAGTCGAGGTCGCACGCGGGGTCGGGGTTCTCGTAATTGATGGTCGGGTGGATGATGCCTCGGTTGATGGTGAGCATGGTCGCGATGGCCTCGACCGCCCCGGCCGCGCCGAGCAGGTGGCCGATCATCGACTTGGTGCTGCTGATCGCGACCTTGTACGCCGATTCGCCGAGCGCTATCTTCAACGCCTTCGTCTCGCTGGCGTCGTTCAACTGGGTCGACGTGCCGTGCGCGTTGACGTAGTCGATGTCACCCGGCTCGATGCCCGCGTCGCGCATCGCCAGCGTGATCGCGCGCGCGGCCGGTTCTCCAGTCTCGTCCGGGGCGACCTGGTGAAATGCATCGCACGTGAGCGCGAAGCCGAGCACCTCGCCGTAGATACGCGCCCCGCGGTTGATGGCGTGTTCGCGTGACTCGAGCACCAGCGTGCCGGCGCCCTCTCCCGGCACGAAGCCGTCGCGGTCGCGGTCGAACGGCCGGCTTGCCTTCTCGGGCGCGTCATTGCGGGTGGACAGCGCGCGAATGGCGTTGAAGGATGCGATCCCGACCTCGCACAGGGAGGCTTCCGTCCCACCCGCGAGCATCACGTCGGCGTCTCCGTGCTGGATCATCCGGGTGGCGTCGCCGAGCGTGTGCGTGGACGCAGCGCACGCCGTGGTGATGGTGGTGTTGGGGCCGCGCAGGTGGAAGGCCATCGCGACCGAAGCCGCCGCCATGTTGGGGATGATCATCGGAGCGTACAGCGGGTTCAAGCGGCCCTTGTTGGCGAAGGAGATCGCGCCTCCCGTCATCTCGATGAACCCGCCGATGCCCGTCCCCATGTCAACGCCCACGCGGAAGTCGTCCTCTTTGGAAAGGTCCAGGCCGGAGTCCGCGAGCGCCATCCCGGAGGCGGCGACCGCCATCTGCGAGAAGCGCGCCATGCGCTGCGCCGCCTTGCGGTCCATGAACTCCTGCGGGTCGAACTTGGGCATCTCGCAGGCGAACTTGGTGGTCAGCTTGTCGGATGGGAACAGCTCGATGTTGTGCGCGGTGCTGCGGCCTTCGATGAGACCGTCCCAGTATTCCTCGAGGTTCTTGCCGAGGGGGTTGACGGTTCCCATGCCAGTCACGACGACACGCGTGCGGCCGTTTCCGCTCACTTTCCCACCTCAGCCCGAATCTTACCGACGAGCTGATTCTGCACTGCGTCGCGCGCGACGCGAATGGCGTTCTTGATCGCGCGCGCGTCCGAGCGGCCGTGCGCGACCACCGCCACGCCGTCGATCCCGAGCAGCGGTGCGCCGCCGAACTCCCGCCAGTCGACCCGCGAGCGGATCTGGCGCACACCGGGCCGGATCAGCATTCCACCCAGCTTGCCGAGCATCGTCTTGGGGATCTCTTCTCGCAGGTTTCGGAAGAGGAAGTCGGCCGTCGCCTCGGCCATCTTGATCGCCACGTTGCCCAGGAAGCCGTCGGCCACCACGACGTCTGCGCGCCCGCTGTAGATGTCCTTCGGCTCGACGTTGCCGATGAACCCGGGCAACTTGGCGCGAAGGCGGCGCGAGGTCTCCCTCACCCGCTCGTCTCCTTTCCCCTCTTCCTCGCCGTTGCTGAGCAGGCCGATGCGCGGGTTCTGCCGGCCCATCATCTCGCGCGCGTACACAGCGCCCATCTCGGCGAACTGGACGAGGTACTCGGGCTTGGAGTCGACGTTCGCGCCGACGTCGACGAAGTAGGCAAAGCCGTCCTGGGTCGGGACGATGGAGCCCAGCGCGGGTCGCTCCACACCCTTGATGCGTCCCTGGATGAACAGCGCGGCCGCCATGACAGCGCCGGAGTTGCCCGCGGAGGTCCACCCGTCGGCGCGGCCCTCCTTGCACATCCGGGCGCAGACGGACATCGAGGCGTCGGGCTTGGAGCGCACTGCCTGCGCGGGGTGCTCGTCCATGGCGATGACCTGCGTGCATGGGACGAAGTGCAGACCCGGGTGCTTCTCGAGGAGCGGTTGGACCGCAGCCGGAAGACCCACGAGCGAGATGTCGATGCCGTACTCAGACGCAGCTTGAGATGCTCCGAGCACGACCTGGACCGGCGCGTGGTCGCCGCCCATGGCGTCGACCGCAATTCGCACGAGCCCGCCTCAGATGTCGAGGTTGCGGACGCTCTTGGCGTGCGCCTGGATGAACTTCTTGCGCGGCTCGACATCCGGCCCCATCAATTTCTCGAACGTGTCGTTGACCGCCGCCGCGTCGTCCACCGTAACGCGCAGCAGGACGCGTGTCTTCGGGTTCATCGTCGTGTCCCAGAGCTCTTCGGCGTTCATCTCTCCGAGACCCTTCATGCGCGCTGCCTCGGCGTTCTTGCCCAGTTGGCGGATCGCCTTGTCGCGGTCGGCTTCGGAGTGGCACCACACGACCTGCTTGCCCTTGAACACTTTGAACAGGGGCGGCTGCGCCATGTACAGGTAGCCCTTCTCGATGACTTGCGGGAAATAGCGGAAGAAGAAGGTGAGAAGAAGGGTGCGGATGTGGCTGCCGTCCACGTCGGCGTCGGTCATGGTGACGATGCGGTGGTAACGCATCTTCTCGACGTTGAAGTTGTCGCCGACCCCCGCGCCCATCGCGGTGATGAGGTTGCGGATTTCGTCTGAGGTGAGGACCTTGTCCAGGCGCGCCTTCTCGACGTTGAGGATCTTGCCGCGCAGGGGTAGGATCGCCTGCGTGCGGCGGTCGCGCCCGCCCTTGGCCGTGCCGCCGGCGGAATCGCCCTCGACGATGTAGAGCTCGCACTGCGCGGGATCCCTCTCCGAGCAGTCCGCGAGCTTGCCCGGCAGCGTGCTCGATTCGAGCAGGCTCTTGCGCTGGACCAGGTCGCGCGCCTTTCGCGCGGCTTCGCGTGCGCGGGCCGCAGTGAGCGACTTCTCCACGATGCGCCGCCCCTCCGACGGATTCTCCTCGAGGAACTGCGTCAGACCTTCGGTGAGCGCGATCGACACGTGGCCCTGGACCTCGGCATTGCCGAGCTTGCCCTTGGTCTGGCCTTCGAACTGCGGCTCCAGGACCTTGACGCTGATCACCGCGGTGAGGCCCTCGCGCACGTCCTCGCCTGTGAGGTTGGGGTCCTGCTCCTTGAGGATGCCGGCCTTGCGCGCGTATCGGTTCAGGACGTTGGTCAGGGCCGAGCGAAAGCCGGTCAGATGACTGCCTCCCTCGATGGTGTGAATCGTGTTGGCGAAGGCGATCACGTTCTCGACGAACGTGTCGTTGTACTGGAGGGCGATCTCCACCTGCGTACCCTCGACCTCGCGGTCGACGTAGAACGGTGTGTCGTTGACCACCACCTTGTCGCGGTTGAGGGCCCGGACGAATGACACGATGCCGCCCTCGAAATAGAACGTGTTCGTGAAACCGAGCTCTTCGTCCGCGAGCGCGATCTCGAGGCGCTTGTTCAGGTAGGCCATCTCGCGCACCCGGTGCTGGATGATCTCGCGATCGAGCTTGGTGTCAGAGAAGATCTGCGGGTCGGGCCAGAAGCGCACCACGGTGCCCGTGCGGTCGGTCTTACCGACCGCTTTGACGGCGCCGGTGGGCACCCCGCGCTCGTACTCCTGGTGGTACACCTTGCCGCTGCGGTGGACCCAGACCTGGAGCTTCTGGCTCAGGAAGTTGACCGCCGAGACGCCCACGCCGTGCAGGCCGGACGAGACCTTGTAGCCGCCGCCGCCGAACTTGCCCCCGGCGTTGAGCCGGGTCAGGACCAGCTCGAGCGCCGAGAGTCCTTCCTTCTTGTGGATGTCGACCGGGATGCCGCGGCCGTTGTCATCGACCGAGCAGCTGCCGTCGGCGTACAGGGTGACCAGGATGCGCGTGCAATATCCGGCGAGGGCCTCGTCGACGGCGTTGTCGACAACCTCGTAGACGAGGTGGTGGAGACCCGTGCTGCTGGTCGAGCCGATGTACATGCTCGGACGCCGCCGCACATGCTCCCGGCCTTCGAGGACCTGGATCTGCTCGGCGTTGTACGCCACATCTGCGCCAAGGGGTTGGGGCCTGCGCCCGTCAGGCTGCGCTCGACGCGCGCTCGACGGCTCCGGGGACCGGTTTGGGGCCGTTGTCACCGGAGAGTCGGCCCTCCCAGCGTGGAGAACTCGTAGGGGTCAACTGGGCAGAGGTTCAGGACTCAAATTCTACCGGATTTCGAATTCAGAAATGGCCTCGGGGGGCTTCTTAACAGGCCCTCCTAGACGGAGGCTTTCCACCTCAGCACCGGGTCCTCGCTGAGGCCTTGCAGGTAAGAGTTGATGTGGCGGGCCGCGGCGACGTCATCCAGGCGCCCGACGGGCAGGTTTTTGGGCTCGTCGTGGAGCGCCTGGGGGTTCGATCGCGCCTCGGCCACGATCTCTTTGATCGCCTTGGCGAAGGCGTCCAGGGTGGCCTTGCTCTCGGTCTCGGTCGGCTCGACCATGATCGCCTCCGGCACCACCAGCGGGAAGTAGATCGTGGGCGCGTAGAAGTCGCGGTCCAGCAGCGCCTTGGCGATGTCGAGAGCGCGCACCCCCTGGTGGCTGAGATTGCGGGCGCTGGCCACGAACTCGTGCATGCATGGACCTTCGTGAGGCATCTCGAGCTCGCCCTCGATCTGCTTGCGCAAGTAGTTGGCCGAGAGCACCGCGTCCTTCGAGGCCTGGGTGAGGCCGTCGCCACCCATGGCCACGATGTAGGTGTACGCCCGCACCAGCATCCCGAAGTTGCCGTAGAAGCTGCGCACCCGGCCGATTGACCTCGGCCGCTTGAAATCAAGCGTCAGGTGTCCGTTGGTGCGCTCCACGGTGGGCGCCGGCAGGAAGGGCACGAGCTCGGCCTTCACGCCGACCGGCCCGGCCCCAGGGCCGCCTCCCCCGTGCGGGGTGGTGAAGGTCTTGTGCAGGTTCATGTGCACGGCGTCAAAGCCCATGTCGCCGGGCCGGCAGATGCCCATGAAGGCGTTCAGGTTGGCCCCGTCGTAGTAGAGCATTGCGCCAGCAGAGTGCACGAGTTGCGCAATATCCAGTATCTCTCGCTCGAACAGCCCCAAGGTGTTGGGGTTGGTGAGCATGAGTGCAGCCGTGCGCGGGGAGAGCTTCGATTCCAGGTCGGCCAGGTGGAGCCGACCGTCGGCCCCGGACTTGACCTCGACCACGTGGAAGCCGCTGAGGGCCGCGCTGGCCGGGTTGGTCCCGTGCGCCGAGTCGGGAACCAGGACCTCTGTCCGGACCTCGCCTCGCGAACGCTGGTAGGCCTGGATCATCCGCAGGGCGGTCCACTCGCCGTGCGCGCCGGCCGCCGGCTGCAGGGTCACCCGGTCGACGCCGACGATCGCGCACAGCGCCCGTTCGAGGCGCCACATGAGCTCGAGCGCCCCCTGGACCGTGTCCTCGTCCTGGTAGGGGTGGAGGGCGGCGAAGCCCGGCAGCGAGGCGGCTGCCTCGTTGGCGACCGGGTTGTATTTCATGGTGCAGCTGCCCAGTGGGTAGAACTGCTCGCTGATCGAGTAGTTCAAGGACGCCATCCGGCTGTAGTGGCGCATGATCTCGGGCTCACTGAGGCGCGGCAGGCCGGGGGGATTGGAGCGCAGCATTCCGGCCGGCAAGATGTCCGCCGGGCCTGGCGAGGCCAAATCAGCCTCCGGGAGGCGCGGGGGCTGCGCGCCGGGCCGGCTGAGCTCGAAGCTGAGCGGCTCGCTCATGACTCTAGGACCGCCAGCAGCTCGTCCATCGCCCCGGGGTCGTTGACCTCCGTGCAGGTGAACGTCACCACGCCTTTGAGCTCGCGGAACCAACGGTGCACGTCGAGCGGTCCGAGGATTCCCTTGCGGGACAGCTTTCGGATCATTGCCGGTGCCTTAGGCACCCTGACCGGGAACTCGTTGAGGAACTGGCGGTCCGGGAAGGCGAGCTCCCAGCCTGGCAGCTCGGCCAGGCGCTTGGCCAGCGAGTGGGCCCGCCTGAAGCTGACCTCCGCGATCTGCCGGAGGCCTTCCGGCCCCATGTAGGTCATGTAGACGCTGGCGGCCAGAGCGCACAGCGAATGGTTGGTGCAGATGTTGGAGGTCGCCTTCTCGCGCCTGATGTGCTGCTCCCGAGCGGCCAGGGCGAGCACAAATCCACGGCGCCCGGCCGCGTCGTGCGCGGCGCCCACCAGCCGTCCGGGCAGGCGGCGCACCAGCTCCTTGCGGCATGCGATGAAGCCCACGTGAGGGCCCCCGTAGCTCGGCTGCAGGCCAAGCTGCTGACCTTCGCCGACGGCGATGTCGGCCCGGTACTCGCCGGGCGGCTTGAGGATGGCCAGGCTGATCGGGTCGACGCAGGTGATGGCCAGCGCACCCACCCGGTGGGCCGCCTCGGTGAGCGCCTCCGCGTCAGTCAGCAGGCCCAGGAAATCCGGCTGCTGGAAGACGACCGCCGCCGTCTTCGAGCTCGGTTCGGACCCCTTGCGGATCTTGATCCCCCGGCCCTCGCTGAAGGCGCGAAGCACCTCGAGGTACTCGGGGTGCAGGTAGCCCGCCACCAGGACCTCGGTGCGCTCGGTCTGGATGTGGGCCATCATGGCCGCCTCGGCCACCGCGGTCGCGCCGTCGTACAGAGAAGCGTTGGCGACGTCGAGCGCGGTCAGCTCGGCGATCATGGTCTGGAACTCGTAGATGGCCTGCAGGGTGCCCTGGCTGGCTTCTGGCTGGTACGGCGTGTAGGCCGTGTAGAACTCCGGCTTGGAGGTCACCGCGGCGACCGCGGCCGGGATGAAGCGCCGGTACACGCCCCCTCCCCGAAACGTGAGACGGTCGGGGAAGACCCGGTTGCGGGCGGCCAGGGCGGTGATCTGGGCCATGGTCTCGAACTCGGACAGGCCCGCGGGGAGCTCGAGCTCCTTGATACGCAGCGACCTCGGGATGTCGACGAGCAGCTCGTCCATCGACTTCACGCCGATCGCGTCGAGCATCTCCGTCCGCTCTTCGGGGGAGTGGACGAGGTACGGCACCTAGTGCGCGGAGGCCTCCGTTACCTTCTGGTAGCCGGCCTGGTCGAGCAGGTCCGCCGGAAGGTCGCCGGTCAGCTCGAGCTTGAGGATCCATCCGTCTCCATAGGGGTCCGAGTTGATCAGCTCAGGCTTGCCGGCGAGCTTCTCGTTCACCGCCGTGATGCGACCCGCCACTGGCGAGTAGAGGTCGCTGGCAGCCTTGACCGACTCCACGACGCCGAAGCTCTCCCTCTCCGCGAGCTTGCGGCCGGCGCTCGGGAGCTCCAGGAAGACGACGTCGCCCAGCTGCGATTGCGCGAAGTCGGTGATCCCGACCGTCGCGGTCTTGCCGTCGACCGTGACCCACTCGTGCGACTTGGTGTAGCGCCGGTCAGCCATTCGACACTCTTTCTCCTCTCTTCAGCCGCGTTTTGCTCAGGACCTGGTGGGCGTGACCGCCGAGCGCGCGGAGCCCCTGTAGAAAGGAAGCTTCACCACCTCGGCAGGGGCCTCCCGGCCACGCACGTCGACCACGACCCTGTCTCCGACTCGCAATGATGCGGCTTCCACCAGCGCGAGCGCGATCGGGTGCCCGAGGAAGAACGAATGGGTGCCGCTGGTCACGGCGCCGACACGCTTCCCGCCGACCGCGACCGCGGCGCCGTGGCGCGGGATGTTGGCCGGGTCGGTTTTCAAGCCGACCAGCGTGCGGCGGGGCCCCTCTCCCTTGACGCGCGCCAGCGCAGCCTTGCCCGAGAAATCTGCCTTGGCGAGCTTGACGGTCCAGCCGAGGCCGGCTTCATACGGGTTGACCGTCTCGTCCATGTCGTTGCCGTAAAGGCGCAGCGCCGCCTCGAGCCGCGTCGCGTCGCGGGCGCCAAGGCCGGCGGGCAGGACACCCGCGCTCTTGCCCTTCGCCAGGATCGCGTCCCAGACCCCCCCGATCTTGTCGGAATCGACGAACACCTCGAAGCCGTCCTCGCCGGTGTAGCCGGTGCGGGAGATCAGGGCGTGGACGCCTGCGACCCGGCCCGGCTGAAAACCGAAATACGGGATCGCACCGGTGGCGGAGCTGTCGTCCGGCATGAGCTCGTGCGCGCGCGGGCCCTGGAACGCGATCAGGCCGAGGTCCAAGGTGTGGTCGACCATCGAAACGTGTTCGGGGAGCTGCCCGCGCATCCATGCGGTGTCCTTGTCTCGATTGGCCGCGTTGACCACGACCAGGAAGCGCTCCCGGGTCTCGCGATACACCACCAGGTCGTCGATGACTCCGCCGTCTTCTTTGCACATGAGGGTGTAGACGGCGTGACCCGGCTCGACGGACGCGATGTCGTTGGTCAGCAGCCGCTG
>DATLUC010000098.1:0-14954 GCA_035533335.1 Candidatus Baltobacterales bacterium | reverse complement strand
GAGCGTGATGCCCACCGTGTCCGCGACGTCCTGCACCTGCTTGCCGGTCCTTTTCTGGGGGCGCAGGTCGATCAGCATCAGGTGGTTGTCGGTGCCGCCACTGACCAGGCGCAGGCCGCGCTCCATCAAGCGGTTGGAGAGCGCCTTGGCGTTGACCACGATCTGCTTGGCGTAGACCTTGAAGTCCGGCTTCAACGCCTCGCCGAAGCAGACCGCCTTGGCGGCGATGGCGTGCATGAGGGGGCCGCCCTGCGTCCCCGGGAAGACCGCCGAATCGATCGCCTTCTGCCAGTCGTTGCGGCACAGGATGATCGCGCCCCATGCCCCACGCAGAGTCTTCTGCGTCGTGGTGGAGGTGATGTCGGCATATGGAATTGGAGAGGGGTAGACGCCGCCGGCCACCAGGCCCGCCACGTGCGCCATGTCGACGAAGAAGGTGGCCCCGACCGAATCGGCCACTTGCCTCATCCGCGCCCAGTCCACGATCCGCGAATAGGCGGAGAAGCCGCCGATGATCATCTTCGGACGCACCTGCTCGGCCAGCTTCTGCATGGCGTCGTAGTCGATCCTCTCGGTCTCGCGGTCGACCCCGTAGGAGTGGATCTCGTACAGCTTCCCGCTGAAGTTGGCCGGGCTGCCGTGCGTGAGATGCCCTCCGGCCGACAGGTCCATGCCCATCACGCGGTCGCCCGGCTGGCACACCGCCATGTAAACCGCCGCGTTGGCCTGCGAGCCCGCGTGGGGCTGGACGTTGACGTACTCGGCCCCGAAGAGCTGCTTCGCACGTTCGATGGCGAGGGTCTCGATCTTGTCGATCACCTCCCCGGTGCCGCCGTAATAGCGCCGGCCGGGATAACCCTCCGCGTACTTGTTGGTGAGCAGCGTGCCGAGCGCTTCGAGGATGGCCGGGCTGGTGAGGTTCTCCGAAGCGATCAGCTCGAGCGTCTCGGACTGGCGCTTGAACTCTTTGCGGATGAGGTCGGCGATCTCGGGATCGACCCGGTCGAGAGCACGGAACGACATGGTGGTGATCTCTGCAGTCACAAAGAGATGCTATCCCGCGCCTCCCCGCGAGTGGGGAGGTGGGGCGCAGCGCCGGTGGGGAGGTACGTCAGCCGGAGCGGGGCGCCGGAGGTCCGAGCACTTCGGGCGTCGAGATGGCCCCCTCGCGCAGGACGTGGGGCTCGGGACCCGTGAGGTCGACCACCGTTGAGGCCATGCCTCCCGGCGCAGTCCCACCATCGAGCACGGCAACGACCCCCTCGAGCGCGGCGGCCTCGGCGGCGGTCATCGCCGGCTCCAGGCCGTGCAGGTTCGCGCTCGTGGTCATCAGCGGCCCGGCCGAGCGCAGAAGCTCGAGCGCCACCTTGTGCTTGGGGATGCGCACGCCCAGAGTGCCTCCGCCGATCGCATGGAGGACAAGGGTCAGCGGCCCCGGCCACCAGCGCCGCATCAATCCCTCCGCCTGTGAGTCGACGTGCACCCAGCCTTCGAGCTGTGATTCCGCGGCGACCATGAGGATGAGCGGCATTCCGACGGGTCTTCCCTTGATGTGATAGATCCGCTGGCGCGCCACCTCGTCGTCAGCCGCAGCTCCAAGCCCATAGACGGTGTCGGTCGGAAAGGCGACCACGGCCCCGCCGCGTACCAGCTGCGCAGCGCGCGTCAGGCCGGCGCGTGTCGGTTTCAAGAGCCGGGCTCCCTGCGAGCTCACGCCGGAGTCTGCGAGTTCGTGGGGATCGAGGACCATGCTTCGAGAACGCGCTCATGTCCACCGAGGTCCCGGTGGATGCGATGCGTGGCAAAGGCATGATCGGCTGCGCCTGTTGCGCTGTCCAGGATGGACAGGTCGAGCTCGGCCAGCACCCGGCCGCCGGGGTTCAGCCTGCCTGGCGCCTCTGTCAGCAGCCTGGCGACCAGGGCTGCGCCGTTGCCGTCCGCGTAGAGGGCTGCGGCCGGCTGAGCCACAACCTCGCGCGGCAGCTGTGCCGCCTGCGCCAGGTACGGAAGGTTGGCGCAGACCAGGTCGAAGGTGCCAGGGAGCGCCTCGAGCATGTCTCCGCACGTGAGGTGGATCCTCTCGCGCAGTCCATGAGCGGCCACGTTGCGCGCGGCCACGGCCAGGGATTCCTCGCTGATGTCCGATGCCCAGACCTCGGTGTTGGGCGCGTAATGGGCCACCGCTATGGCGATGCACCCGCTGCCCGTGCCGACGTCGGCCACGCGCAGCGGCCGGCTTTCCTCCCGCGCAATCGCGACCGCCCTCTGCACCAGGACCTCCGTATCGGGGTTGGGCACGAGCACCGCCGGCGTGACCTCGAAGTCCAGGCTCATGAACTCCTTGTGTCCAACCACGTATGCCACCGGCTCGCCCTTGGCGCGCCGGGCCACCATCGCCCGGTACGTGCTGAGCTCGGTCTCAGACAATGGCCGGTCGAACTTCAGATAGAGATCGAGGCGGCGCAACCCGAGCGCGTGGGCGAGCATGACCTCCGAGTCCAGGCGAGGTGAGTCGGAACCGTGCTTGGAGAGGTGGTCGCTGGCGAGCTTCAGGACCTCGATGAGAACCAACTCGCTCAGGCCGCGTTCCCACCGTCGAGCAGCGCCGCGCGTTCGGCGTTGACGAGCGCTGCCACGAGCTCGTCGAGGTCGCCGCCAATCACCTGGTCGAGCTTGTGCAGCGTCAGCTTGATCCGGTGGTCGGTGACCCGGTTCTCCTTGAAGTTGTAAGTGCGGATCTTCTCGGACCGGTTGCCGCTTCCGACCATGCCGCGCCGCTGGGCGCCGATCGCGGCCTGCTGCTCGGCCAGCTTGATCTCGTACAGGCGGGCACGAAGAACGCGCAGCGCCTTTTCCTTGTTCTGCAGCTGCGACTTCTCGTCCTGGATGCTGACCTGCATCCCGGTCGGCTTGTGCGTGATGCGGATCGCCGAGTAGGTCGTGTTCACGCTCTGGCCGCCCGGTCCCTGCGAGGTCGAGGTCTTGATCTCGATGTCCTCGGGCCTGAGCTCGACCTCGACCGGGTCGGCCTCGGGCATCACGGCCACCGTTGCGGCCGACGTGTGGATGCGTCCCTGCGCCTCGGTCTTGGGCACCCGCTGCACGCGGTGGACGCCGCCCTCGAACTTCAACTGCGAATACGCCCCATGTCCGTGGACCTCGAACTCGACCTTGTCGAAACCGCCCTTCTCCGTGGGCGAGGAGTCGACCACCTCGATCTTCCAGCCCTTGCGCTCGGCCCACTTGGTGTACATGCGGAACAGGTCGGCCGCGAAAAGCGCCGCCTCCTCCCCACCCTCCGCGCCCTGGATCTCGACCACCACGTCGCGCTCGTCGTTGGGGTCCTTGGGCAGCAGCAGCACCTTGAGCTTCTCGTCGAGCTCTTCCACCTCGGCGGCGGCGCGGTGCTCCTCGGCGTGCAGGTACTCCTGCATCTCGGCGTCCTTCTCGTGCTTGAGCAGCTCGCGCGCCGATTCGACCTCGTGGCGCGCTTTGAGATAACCCTCGTAAGTACGGACGGTCTCGCGCAGGGCGTGCTGCTCGCGCGCGAGCCTGGTCAGCTGCTCGTGATCGGAGGCGACCTCGGGGCGGCCCATCTCGGCCTCGATCTCGCGGTAACGGCGCGCGATCCCATCTAAACGGTCAATCATTTCGGCCGCTTTTCGGTGGGCCGGCTTCGCCGGACCACCGCAACGTCACAGCGCAGCCGACAACGACTCGCGGCCATCAGGGGGGTTCCCCACAAGGGGGACCTGCCCCCCTTGTGCCTTTTCCTCCTCACCCTGGCGGGCGCTGTTGAAGGCGGCGATCGCGACCTCGAGCATGTCGTCGGACGGTTCGCGGGTGGTGAACTTCTGGGTCCCGAGCACGGGCAGAAGCGCGACCTTGACGACCGGGTTGTAGCGGTGATGCGCCATGAAGCGGATGAGCTCGAAGCCCACACCGGCGATCAGCGGAATCGCGAGCACGCGGCTCGCCACCAGCCAGAACCAGTTGGGGTGGAAGAGAGCGACCACGCTGAACACCACCACGCTGATCACCAGGACGACGAGCAGGAAGCCGGTGCCACATCGCGGATGAAGCGTGCTGGCGCGGCGCACCGAAGGCACCTCGAGCGACCAACCCGACTCGAATGCGTTGATCGTCTTGTGCTCCGCGCCGTGGTACTGGAACACCCGGCGGACGTCGGGCAGCATGGCGATCGCCGCGAGGTAGCCGAGGACCAGGACGACCCGGATCAGGCCTTCGACCAGGACGAAAAGGAAGCCGCCGCTGTGGCGGACCGCCACGCCGGCGAGCAGGAGCGGAAGCCCGATGAAGACCGCCAGCGCGAAGACCCCGGCGACCGCGACCGAGCCGGTGATCTCTTTTTTGCCGATCTCGATGTCGTTGCCGCCCGCGTTCTGGTTGGCGGCCCAGATGAGGGATTTCATGCCCAGGTGCATCTGCTCCGCGATCAGGGCCAGCCCGCGCACGAAAGGCAGCTTCCAGACCGGGTTCACGTAGATCGAGGCCTTGAGCTCGCCCCGGTCGACCAGGATCTCCTTGGTGTTGGGCAGGCGCACGGCCACCGCGTAGTGGGTCTTGCCACGCATCATCACGCCCTCGATGACGGCCTGGCCGCCGTAGAAGAACTGCTCACCTCCCCGCTGGCGGGGATGGGGAGCGACACCAACCGATTCCGCCCCGGACGGGTCCGGAATCGGCATCTAGCTCCTGGTCTTCGCAGCCCGCTTGCGGAACCGCTCGACCTGGCCGCCCGTGTCCACGATCCGCTGCGTGCCGGTGAAGAACGGGTGGCAGACGGAGCAGATCTCGGTCTTGAGCTCCTTGCGAGTGGAACCGGTCGTGAACGTGTTCCCGCACGCGCAGGTCACAAGCGCGTCTTCGTAGTAGGTGGGATGGATCTGTGCTTTCAAGTTTTCGTCTCCAGACGGGTTAGTTTACCGGGCGAACGTGGCGAGCAAGCTGTTGGCCTGCAGGCTGGCCACCCCGAGGTACAACACCAGCGCCAGCCACGCGATTCCCATCGTCCACCTTCCGCTCATCGGGACAGACGTGTAGTACGGGTTGTTGGCGTTGCGGAAGCGGGCCATCAGGCTGGGGATGCCGAGCAGGGCGAAGATGATCAACAGCGGGCTCAGGAAGAAGTGGAAGAACAGCGCGCCCAGGCCGACCACGGCCAGCGCGACGACCTGGAACCAGGGCGACACCGGACCCAGGATCCACGCGCCGTCGAGCTGCCAGATGGGGATCAGGTTGAAGAGGTTGATGTAGAAGCCGATCCAGGCCGCGAGCAGGAATATCTCGTTGTGGGTCGAGCCGAAGATCGCGAGCGCGGCGGTCGCGCCGATGGTGCCGGCGATCGGGCCGGCGATGCCGATCTGGGCCTGCTTGAGGGCGTCGGTCGGGTGCGAGCGCTGGAAGATGGCGGCGCCCATGAACGGGATGAAGATCGGCGCGGTGGCGTGCATGCCCTGCCGGCGGATCTCGAGCACGTGGCCCATCTCGTGGACCAGGATCATGGTGACCAGGGCCAAGGCGAACCAGGGGCCGTAGAACAACGCGTAACCGCCGAAGCTGACCACCAACGAAAGCAGGGTGGCGGCCGCCGGGATCTTGAACACGAGCAGGATGGCGTACTTGCCGTAGGCGAAGGCCGCGGCCAGCGCCGCGAAGATCCCGCCCATGACACCGCGGTTCTGGCGGTTGGAGGGGGCCTGGGCGTAGTGGTAGGGAGACTGCGGCGGGATGTCCGCCCCCCCCTGGTAGGTGGGTGGCGGGGGCATGAAGTCGCCGGAAGGCGGCGGAAGCAAGGGGTCCTGGTCGCTCATCTCTCCATTGATTGATACCCCCTACCAGACGGCCCTAATCCCGGTAGCTGAACTGGGCGTATTCGAGGCCGGTGGGCCCCTGGAGGGCCAGGCTCACCGTGCAGACGGCAAGGTTGCACGTGGAGGGGACCACCTCGCCCTGGGAACCGGTCAGGGGATCGGCGGCCGGCAGCGCTCCCACCGACTCGTGCAGGCTGATGCTGTCGGTGTTGCCGGGCGCCCTCAGGATCCCGTAGCACACGCCCTGGCCGGGGACGAGCTGGATCACTCCGGTGGGGACGGTGAGCGCGAAGCTCGTCACCACGAGGTCGAGCCGCCCGCTGTCGCTCTCGGTCACGAGCAGGTTCTGGGCGCCGTCGAACGCCAGGCCCTGGGGGTTGCGCAGCCCGCTCGCCACGGCTGCGCCCGCGGTGACGTCGAACACCTGGCCGCGCCCCGGCAGGATGGCGAGGAGGTGCTGACGAGGATCTCGCACGGCGTCGTCCACCCCCGGAAGCCCGCCGGCCAGCCTGCTGATGCGGCCATCCTTGAGCTCGAACACCGCCGACGCGTTCTCGTCTGCGATCAGGTATCCGCCCAGCTCCGGGTCCGGAGCTGACCCGGCCGGCCGGCTGAACCCGCTTATCCTGCCGGTGATCCGGCCCGCCGTGTCGACGAACAGCACCGTCCCGTGGGGGCTGTCCGGCACGACCAGCGCCGAGCCTTTCAAGTCTGCGGAGATGCCATCGAGGTTCGCGCCGCTCGCGACCGGCTGGAGCTGGACCAGGGTCTGAACCCCGGTGGGGGTCAGGAAGACCACGCGCGCATGGAACTGGTCCGCCACGTAGACGGTGCCGCCGACCTGGGCGAACCCCTCCACCTCGGGGACGACCTGCGGCAGGCGGGTCAGGGAGCCGTCCGCCGCGATCCTGGCGATGTGCCCATCGCCGTGCTCGCCGACCAGCACTGTGCCGCCCTCCTCGTACAAGAGGTCGTCCGGTCCGTTCAGGCCTGACGCCAGGAGGAGCACCGGGTCGCCCGAGCTCACGCCAGGCGCCACCGGCCGGGCCGCGGGCTGGACGCAGGGCGGCGGGCTCGGGGTCGATGCCGGCGAGCTCGGCGCCGGTGAAGGCGTGGGGAGGGCGGCGGTGCCGCCCGAGCCCGCACATGCGGCCAGCAAGCTCACGGCGGCGGCGGCCGCCGCGAACCCCCTAGCTCGGATCCCCGACGACGTGGTGCCTTGTGATCACGCGGCGCACGGTGGCGTGCCGACTCGACATGAGCAGCGAGGTCGTCTCGGCAAATCCGCTGCCGAACATCACGCCGGGGAGAAGCGGGCCGCCCGTGACCCCGGTGATCGCGACCGCGATCTCGGTCGCGGGAGCGAGGTCGCCGATCCCGTAAACGCGCGACGCCTCGGCCCCGAGCAGCTGACGCTCCTGGTCGTTGCGGGCGAGAAGACGCACCACGAAGTCGCCACCGAGGCAGCGGACGGCGCAGGCGGCGATCAGCGCGACCTGCAGGTCGCCCGTCCCGATGGCGGCATCGATCCCGGTGCCCGCGAGCGCGGCCATGACCGCGCTGGCGAAATCGCCTTCCTCCAACGTCCTGATCCGCGCGCCGGCGGCGGCCACCTCGTTGATGAGGTCCTGGTGCCTCGGCCGCTCGAGGATGGCGACGGTGAGGTCCTGGACCCTGACGTCATGCGCGAAGGCGATGCGCCGCAGGTTGTCGGTGATCGTGTCGTCGAGGTCGATGGCCCCTCGCGCCGCCGGACCCGCGACGATCTTCTCGACCTGGGTGACATCGGGGAGCGAGGCGAAACCCCCCGGTTCCACCGCCACCAGCAACGACACCGAGTTGATGTGGCCGCGAGCGACCTGGCTCGCCCCTTCGACCGGGTAGAAGCCCAGGTCGACTCGGCGCCCGCCACCGCTGATGACCGTGCCGGGCGGTAGGTGCGTCTGGTGGCGGGGGCTCAAGACGATCGTGCCGGTCAGCCCTGAGCGTTCCAGCGCGCAGCGCATCGAGTCGGCGGCGAGCTCGCTGACACGGTCGGGGTCGCCCTTGCCGAGCAACCGCGCGCACGCGAGGGCCGATGCCTCGGTCGCGTGCACGAGCTCGAACGAAAGCTCGCCGCGCGCCTCGAAAGAAGGAATCCCGCTCCGGTGCTGCTCCATCTTTGAGCCCTAGGGGGTCTCGGTCTCTTCGAGCAGCTCCACGGGGCGAAGCTCCATCTGGTCGATCCCGCTCTGCAGGAACGCGGCGCGCACGAAATCGCGGAACAGCGGGTGCGCGCGGTTGGGGCGGGACCGAAACTCGGGATGGAACTGGCTGGCGACGAACCAGGGGTGATCGGCGAGCTCGATGATCTCGACCAGGCGGCCGTTGGGCGACACGCCGCTGAAGACCATGCCCTTCTCGTGCATGACCTCGCGATACTCGTTGTTGAACTCGAAGCGGTGGCGGTGACGCTCGTAGACCACCTCTTCCCCGTACGCCTTGTGCGCAAGGGTTCCTGGCACGAGCTTGCAGGGGTACAGGCCGAGCCGCATCGAGCCGCCCATCTGGTCGACGTTTCGCTGCTCGGGCATGAGGTCGATCACCGGCGTCGAAGTGAAGGCGGCGAACTCCGTGGAGTTGGCGTCCGGCGCATCCAGCATCTCGCGCGCGAAATCGATCACGGCGCACTGCAACCCGAGACACAGGCCGAGATACGGGATGCGGTTGTGCCGCGCGTATCGAGATGCGATCACCTTGCCTTCGATGCCCCGGTAACCGAATCCTCCGGGCACGACAATGCCGGCCACTCCCATGAGCGGCGACGTGTCGCCGGCGTCGAGCTTTTCCGAGGACACCCAGCGGATGTCGATGGCGAGATCGTGGTGCACGCCGGCGTGGCGCAGCGACTCGATGACGCTGAGGTACGCGTCCGGCAGAGCGATGTATTTGCCGACGATCGCTATCGGCACCGTGTGCCGCGGGTGCTTGATGCGCTCCACGAGCTGGACCCACGGGCGCAGCTCCGGCACGTGGGTGGCCTCGTCGAGCTCGAAGTGCTTGGCCATGACCTTGCCGAGCCCCGAAGCCTCGAGCATCAAGGGCACCTCGTAGATCGAGTCGACGTCCGGGACCGAGACGACCGCCTCCCGCGGCACGTCGGTGAACAGAGCGATCTTCTCCTTGAGGTCAGCGTCGATCGCGATCTCGGAACGGCAGATGATGGCGTCGGGCTGGATGCCGATGGCGCGCAGCGCCTGGACCGAATGCTGCGTCGGCTTGGTCTTCATCTCCTGGCCGCGAACCATCGGGACCAGCGAGCAGTGCACGTAGAAGACGTTCTGGCGCCCGAGATCGTTCTTGAGCTGGCGGATCGCCTCCAGGAACGGAAGGCTCTCGATGTCGCCCACCGTGCCGCCCACCTCGACCACCACGACGTCGGCCTGCGGGTCTCGCGACGCACGCAGGATCTTCTCCTTGATCACGTTCGTGACGTGCGGGATGACCTGCACGGTGGCGCCGAGGTAGTCACCCCGCCGCTCGCGGGCGATGACCTCCTGGTAGATCTTTCCGGTCGTCACGTTTGAGGCGACCGTCAGGTTCTCGTCCACGAAGCGCTCGTAGTGCCCGAGGTCTAAGTCGGTCTCGGCGCCGTCGTCCGTGACGAACACCTCGCCATGCTGATACGGACTCATCGTGCCGGGGTCGACATTGAGGTATGGGTCGAGCTTCTGGAGGGAGACGGTGAGGTGGCGGGCCTTCAGGATGTTCCCGATCGACGCCGCAGTGATGCCCTTACCTAACGAGGAAACGACACCCCCGGTCACGAAAACGTACTTGGACATGCAGACCTCCAGGGCGGTTTTATGAATCTTACCGGCTGGGCGTGCTCAGTTAAACCTTTGGCTCGACTTTTGGCTCCAGGACGACCACTTTCGTCTCGTACTCGCCGGACGAGCGTTGGACGGACAGCTTGGGCTGGGCCTCCGAGGGGGCGACGCCCATCTCCTTGAGGAATCGATCGATCGTGTCGAGCTGCAGCTTGAGCCCGGGGATCGCGTAGTGCATGGGAACCACGAACCGGGGCTCCAGCTGGCGGACGACCTCGGCCGCCTCGGCGGCGTTGATCACCGTATGGCCCCCCACCGGGACGAGCAGCACGTCCGGCGAGGACACGGCTTCCGCCTCCGCATCGCCCAGCTTGTGGCCGAGATCTCCGAGATGGCAGATGCGCACGTCGTCGATCTCGATGAGGTACACCGTGTTGCGCCCGTGCGTGTGGCCTTTGTCGGCATCGTGGAACGTGGGCACCCCGATCACGCTGATCCCCGCGACCTCGTATTCGCCCGGGCCGCGGATCTCGTAAGCCTCGCGCACCACCTGCGTGTAGTTGTGGTTCTCGTGCTCGTGGCTGACAGTGACCAGGTCCGCGTCGAGGCGCTGCAGCTTCAGGCCGATCGAGGGCGGGTAAGGGTCTGTGACGACGGCGGCTCCGCGGCCCCTGAGCCGAAAGCAGCCATGTCCAAGCCAGGTTACGTCCAACTTCTCTCCTTATATGTGGTGCTACATGCGCTCTGGAGCGGTGACGCCGATCAGGTCGAGAGCAGTCTTCAAAGTGTGACGCGCAGCCCGGCAGAGTTCCAACCTCGCCCTCGTGAGGGCCGGGTCGTCCACCACGACGCGATGCTCGGCCTGCGCGTTGCCGGCGTGGTAGAAACGGTGAACCGCGGTCGCCAGGTCCTGCACGTAGTAAGGAATGCGATGGGGCTCGAGCAGCACGGCGGCGTCCTCGACCACCTCGGGCCAGTAGGCAAGCTGCCTTGCGACGTCGAGCTCCCACGGTTCGACCAGCAGTGAGACGTCCGCTTTTTCCGGCAGGCTCGGATGCTTTTCGCTCGCGGTCACCTCGACGTTGGACAGGCGCGCGTGCGCGTACTGCGCGTAGTAGACGGGGTTTTCGTTGCCCTGAGTGACCGCGAGCTCGAGGTCGAACTCGATGGTGGTGTCCGGGGAACGGAGCAGGTAGAAGTAGCGCACGGCGTCCGAGCCGACGCGGTCGACCAGCTCGTCGAGGGTGACGAAGCGTCCTGCGCGCTTGGACATCTTGCCCTCTTTCAGGTTGACCATCTGGTGGAGGATGACCACCAGCTCCTGCGGGTCGATCCCCAGCGCCGCCGCGGCGGACTTCATCCGCGGCACGTACCCGTGATGATCTGCCCCCCACACCTCGATCACACGGTGGAAGCCGCGATCCTCGAACCGGCTGAGCAGGTAACCGAGGTCCGAAGCGAAGTACGTGGGCTGGCCGTTGGAGCGGATGACCACTCGGTCCTCTTCCTCCGCCAGCTCTCCGCCCGCCTCCTCTTTCTCCTGCAGCGCCGGGCCGAACCAGAGCGCGCCGTCACGCTCCTTGAGGTACCCGGATTCGCGCAGGCGGTCGATGGCCTGCTGGGCCAGGCCCGACTCCCAGATCCGGTTCTCCCAGAACCACTCGTCGTAGCGGATGTTCAAACGTGCCACCGTCGCGCGGATCTGGTCGACCATCTTCTCCAGTCCGTACATGCGGAGCTTTGGCTCGGCCTCCGCCTCGGGCAGCTCGGCGATGCCAGGCAGGTCGTGGCGGGCGGTCTCGGCGATCGCCGTGACGTACTCGCCGGTGTAGCCGCCCTCGGCGACGTCCTTACCGTGCAGCCTCGCGTAGACCGAAGCCCCAAAACGCCGGGTCTGCGTGTTGTCGGAGTTGACGTAGTACTCGCGCTGCACGTCGTGACCCGTGAACTCGAGCAGGCGGCAGATCGAGTCGCCGAGGATGGTGCCGCGACCGTGGCCGATGTGCAGCGGCCCTGTCGGGTTGATGCTTGCGAACTCGACCTGGAGCTTCTCTCCGTGACCGAGGTCCACCGAACCATAGGTGGCGCCGGAGGAAGCGATCCGCTCGACCAGCCTCTGCAGCCACGAGACGGTCAGGCGGAAGTTGACGTAGCCTCCTGCCGCCTCGGCTTGGGCCGCGCCGTCCGCCACCGCGACGGCGCCCGCGACTCGCTCGGCGATGATGGGGGGCGCCTGGCGCAGGGCGCGAGCGAGCTTCAAGCCTGCCGAGCTGGCGTAGTCGCCGTGGTCCGCGCCCTTGGCGCGACCGAGCTCGAGGTCGGGGATCTCGCCCTCCACCCCGAGCGAGCGCACGGCAGCATCCAGCGCCTGTGAGATCGCCCTCCTCACGCCCGCCGGCATCGCCGCCGTCACGAGCAGCTGGGGTGGCCGCCGACGAGGGTGAGCTGAGCCTGCGTCGAGGCTCCGGCGCGCGAATAGGTGACTGTGACCCGCTGGTTGGGGTGGAACTGCGACCGCAGGAGCAGGTCGAGGGGATGCGCCGAGTCGAGGTCGACGTCGTCGATCTGCGTGATCACATCGCCAGGCTGCAGGCCGGCGGCGGCGGCCGGTCCACCCTGCTCCAGGGCCACCACCTGCGCGCCGCCGGGTAGGCCGCCCAAGGCGGCCCTTTCGGCTGGAATGTCGACGGTCGAGGCTCCGATCGACGGCACGATGAGCTGGCCGGTCTGGATCATCTGGTTGACGTCATCGGTGACGTCGGCCACGTTGAGGCCGAATCCACCTCGACCCGACAGGGCCGGCGCTTGAACCGCGATCCCGATCACCTGGCCGCCCACGTTGACCAGCGGACCTCCCGAGGTGGCGGAATCGATCAGCGCGCTGGTCTGGATCGTGTCGCTGAACTCCAGCGTGTGGCCGGACGTCACCGGGTTGGGGACCGAGACCACCTGGTGCATGGCGCTGACGTAAGCCGGGGTCACCGCCCCGCCGTCGTAAGGGCCGCCGATCGCCACGATGACCTGGCCTTGCACGAGCGATGTCGGATCGGCGAACGTCAGCGTCGGCAGGCCGCCCACCTGGTCGATCTTGATCACGGCCACGCCCGTCTGGCAGTCGTAGTCGACCAGCCGCGCCTGGTGGGGCTTGGAGTCGTTGGGCAC
The DNA here is from genome assembly GCA_035533335.1 of Candidatus Baltobacterales bacterium. Lineage (GTDB taxonomy): Bacteria > Chloroflexota > Dormibacteria > Dormibacterales > Dormibacteraceae > DATKSS01. Next base: position 2,149 of record DATLUC010000098.1, on the reverse strand, counting down.
GAGCACGGTCATGGTGCTGGCGCCGGCGACCACGTCGATGTTGGTCACGATGAAGCCATCGCTGGTGGCGAGATAGCCCGAGCCTCGTACCGTTGGCTGCTGCTGCGTCACGACGCTGACCACCGCCGGCTCGGCCTTGGCCGCGGCCTGGACGATGGCCGAATCCTGGGTGATGGTCACGCGCGAACCAAGGTTGACCTGCTGCGGGTTCGTCCTCGACTGCAGGTGCAGAACCGTCAGTGTGACCCCGGTCGCGACCAGGATGGTCAGGACCAGGCCCGCGGTGATCACCAGGAGGGGGCGCACGCCTTTCAGTCTAGGTAGGCGAGAACATCCGGCACCGGGCGGCTAACGGCTCTGGTTGGACGGCTCCATCGGGTACCACGTCATCACGAGCTGCCGGTTGGCATCGAAACCGGCGGAGTGGTAGAGCCTGACCGCCGACTCGTTGTCGGGCCGCGTCCAGACGTAGGCGAGGGTGACCCGGCGCTCCTGGAAGAGCTTGACCGCCTGCCGAACGAGCATCTCGCCGATGCCCCGCCCGCGGTGCTCGGCCGACACGTAGAGCTCGGCGACCTCGCCCTCCAGCCCCGTCCCCGGGTCGTACAGGACGATCCAGCAAAAGCCGATGACCTGGCCGCCCTCGTCCCGGGCGGCGTAGATCACGTTTTCGCCGCGAAACGCGGCTGGGACTTCCGTCAGGTGCCTCTCGATCTCCTGCCGGCTCAGCTGGGGGTGGTCCGCGTAGTGGACCTGCTCGCCCAGATGAAGGTCCACCAGGAGCGGCTTGATGAGGGCGTAATCGCCGGCCGCCAAACGTTCGACGTCCAGTGTTCTCATCTACCTCGATGGTAGCCTAGGGGCCCGCCAAGTCGCGCTTTTTTCGGGCGCCATTTGCACGGTCTTGCCGACGTAGCTCAGCTGGCAGAGCAGCCGCCTCGTAAGTGGCAGGTCGTGGGTTCGAATCCCACCGTCGGCTCCAAACCGGCTTAGGCGCGCCGGCGGCGAATCGTCAAACGGCGTGCGCGAGGCCGTCGCCGAGCGGCGAACCGAGCTTGCGGGCCGGGGCCGGCCAGAGCAAAGACATGAGGAAGGCCGCCTCGGCGACCAGGATCGGCACCGCCAGCACCAGCAGCGCCAGCTCGAGCAGCGCGTACCCGACCACGAACAGGCCGACCTGCCAGCGAGACGGCTCGGCGCGAAGCACCAGCCACCCAGCCACGACCAGCATCGCGAAATCCTGGAAACCCACGTATGGCGTGAACAGCAGCGAGGCCGTGATCCCCGCTGCGAGCGGCACCGCCACGCCCGAATGCCGGTGGTTCCACGCGGCGACCATCGCCGCGGCCGCCACCACCGCCTGCACCGCGTAGACCTGGGGGCCAAGGCCGAGGGGCCCGGCGACCGCGTAGCGTCGCGTCGCCTCCCACTGCGAGGCCAGAGCGAGCACGTCCAAATAGCGGTGGATCCCGTCGACCCCCAGCAGTGCGGCCGCCACCAGCACCATCGCGCCGACCGCGGCCAGCCACGCCGCGAAGATGCGCGCGTGTCCGGACACCAGGAGGCAGAGCGGCGCCAGCAGTGCGACCTGCGGCTTGATAGCGATCAGGCTGAGCACCAGGCCGGCGAGCACCGGGCGGTTCCGCTCGGCGAGCCACCAGCAGCCGGCCACGGCTACCGCCACCAGGGCGACCGGCTGCCCCACCATGAGACCGAAGGCCACCGGGAACAGGCCCAGCCACAGCGCCAGGTGGGCGGCGCGTACGAGCCGGCCGCCCGGGGCGACGAGATACCAGCTCAGTAGCGCCGCCGCCACGAGGAGCCCCGACCAGACCACGATCGCGACGTCGAAGGGCAGCCACGTGAAAGGCGCCGCCAGCCACACCAGGGGCGGCGGGTTCAGGAACGGCGACCAGTAGAAACCATGCCCGAGACCTTCGACGGCCGCTTTCTGGGCGGGCAGGTCGTAGAGGTGGCCAAACCCCCGGTCCAGCGCCGTCAGCGCGGCGCCGTAGATGAGACGAAAGTCGTTGCGCACCCGGTAGCCCGGGATGTAGGTGACCACCGCGGCATAAACGTCGAAAGCCGCCAGCAGGCCGCCCCCCCAGATCCCGGCGACCGCCCAGAGGCGGGTGCGCTCGCGCAAATA
>DATLUC010000097.1:0-16375 GCA_035533335.1 Candidatus Baltobacterales bacterium | reverse complement strand
GCTGGAGCGCGTGGGCGAGCCGTACGCACTCGCGGCCGCGGCTCGTTCGGAATCGAGTGTGCCTGCCGAACCGGTCAGCGTGCGAAGCCGAGCCGGCGCGGTCGAGATCCTCGCTTTGGTGCTGACGCCTTTGATCTGGCCGGTCGGCGTGATCCTGCTCTGGACCTCGTCTGCGTGGAGCACCCGCGACAAGCTGATCGCGACCCTGGTTCCGCCGGGTGGTTATTTCGGCCTCCTGGTGACCTTCGTGATCTTGGGCTTCGGAGCGCTCGGCTGGATGACCGTTAGCTCGTGCGGCAGTGTTACGGATTCACAAGGCAACATGATCAGCCAGTCGTGTACCGGCTTCCGGTCACTACCGGGGTGGGAACAGGCCCTTTTGAATGTCATGGTCGTCGGGACCTTCGTGATATTGCTTCTGCTTCCGGTCCTCGTCGGGATCTACATGGCGCGTCGGTTGGGCCGCCAGAAAACCTGATCGCGCCGGAGTGGGCCCGGATGGATTCGAACCATCGACCAGACGATTATGAGTCGCCCGCTCTAACCAGCTGAGCTACGGGCCCGCAGGCTGAGTCTATCCGGCGCCCGGCGTGCTCGGTGTGCGCCCCCCGAGCCATCGATCGAACGGAATTCAATGCAATCTGCGGCGGTATGCACGTTTGATGCTTGCTCTGGGTTTGCTGGTGCTTCGGATCGTGATCGGCCTCATCGTGGCCGCTCACGGCGCGCAGAAGGTCCTCGGATGGTGGGGCGGCCCCGGCATGGCCGGCTGGACGGCAGCCATGACCCGCATGCGCATCCGGCCCGCCGCGCCATGGGCGTGGCTGTCCGCGCTTTCGGAGCTCCTCGGCGGCCTTGGCCTCGCGCTCGGGCTCCTGACGCCGCTGCCCAGCTTCGGAATCGTGGCGGCGATGCTGGTGGCGATCGTGCTGGTCCACTGGCCGAACGGGTTCTGGAACGGCAAGCGAGGTTACGAGTTCAACCTCTCACTGTTGGCGCCGGCGATTGCCATCGCTCTCACCGGACCGGGCGCCTACTCGCTCGACTCAGCGCTCGGCATCAACCTCCCCGAGCCTCTGACCTTCGTGGTCGTCGCGCTTGCGACGCTGGGCGGCGTGGGCGTTGCGGTCGGAACGCGGAGCAAGCCGGTCGCCGAGGTCAAGCCCGGAGCGGCGTGAGAGTCTAGGCCGCCGCTCGGCGCCCCCGGTTCGCCGAGCTTCCGGAGCTGAGCGCCGAACGCATCCAAACCGCCGAGCTGGAAAGCGTCGGGAGGTGAGCGCGGACGATGGCGCCCATCACCCCCGGCAGCGCCGCCGGTCCAGGGATCGCGAGGTAGCGGTCCTCCCAGCACGGGCCGAACTTGGTCTTGAAGCGCTGCAGGGTGCCGCTGCGCTGGAACCTGTCGAGTCCCCAGTACATGGCACGCATCGCGTGGTCGAGCATTCCACGCTCCTCGCCTGATGCGATGATCCGCGGCGCCACCCCCAGGCTGACCTCTTTCACGCCTCTCCTCGCCGCCTCCTCGATCGACCTCGCGATCAGCGCCTCCATCACGCCATACGTCGCGTCCGGCCGGCGACGCATCAGGTCGAGCGTCCAGCCCTTGCGCGCGGGCACCGGCAGCCAGCTGACGAACGCCTCGATCCTGCCGTCCTTGGCGCGAGCAAGCCCCACCACGATGTCGGGGTCGGAGAGCGTGGCGAGGGTGCCCAGGCTATAGCCGAGCTCCGGAGATTTGTGACTCTGCAGCCACGTCCCGGACACCTGGCCGAGCTGGACAGAGTGCTCGGCCAGGACTTTGGGTCCCGGCGCGAACGTGAACCGGACGCCCTCGCGCTCGCAGCGATGCACCGCATAGCGCAGGTCCGCGCGCGCTTTGCCGGCCAGCCCGAAATTGGCCGGCTGCACCATCGCCTCTGCGCCGATCGGCACCAGCGTCATGCCGAGCTCGCGGTATGGACCGCCGTCGTCGACCTGGTAAAACGCAGGAGTCCAGTCTTGCCGGTCGCAGAACGCGAGGAACTCGCGCGCCGCGCGACCGACGGTCTCCGGCGGACCTATCGGATCTCCCAGCGCCAGCGCGGTCCGGCCGCGCAACGTGAATGCGACGCACGCATCGTCTTCCAGCCAGTGGTAGCTCTGCGCTCCGTGCACGGCCAGGTGCGAGATGTGGTTGCTGCCCCACGCCTTCAGCAGCACCTGCAGCCGCTCGCGGTCGGCCGCCGCCGCACGCGGCGCAAGCACTGGCCTCAGCAGCTGCGTCAGCGCAAGGATGACGAGGCCGTAGCTCACCACGGGTAGCGACGTGAGGAACCAATCGGCGCGCTGAGTTAGAGCGTGATACCGCGAGGGGTTGCCGGCCAGCGCCGCGGCCAGCGACTCGAGCGTCCGCACCAGGCCGACCTCCGGCTGCAGCTGGCTGCCGAGCACCATCGAGCCGCCCATCGCATAGAGCATCGCGAGGCCCACGCCGGACGCCAGCGCGGCCATGCCCCAGCGCACTCGAGCGGGGTCCGAGTCCGCTTCGAACTGCTGTCGAAACCACCACAGGCCGAACATGATCCATGCCGAAAGCGATGCGCCCTCGAAGTCCAGGTCCTTGACCAGGTCGAAAGCGATCGCGGCGATCAGCACCGCGAAGCTCAGTCGTAAAGCCACGCGTTTTCCACGGGCGATCCCGCCGGCGAGCAGCAGGAGCGCCAGGCCCGCGAGCACGGCACCTGTGCGGCCGCCGAGCATCACGCTCGCGGGCAGCAAAGCACCGAGGGCCTGACTGCGGGTCTCGTGCTGGATCAGCAGCGCGCCAAGAATGTCGAGCACGGCGCTGACCACCAGCAGACCCGCGAAGAACCACCTGATGCGCCGGCGCTCTATCCTCGTCACGTCAGCCCGGGTCGGGGGATATCACCTCGACCTCGTTACCGTCTGGCTCAGGTTGCCCAAGGTAGTACATCGCATAAGCCTGAACCGAAAGGCACGATTACGTGCTTTGGCTTCCCGGTCACGAATGCGCCATCGCGTTGATGGCGTCGGCGAGCTCCTTGGCCCCGGCTTGATCGCAACTGCAGTTCATGATGGCGTTCCCACTGTCGATCTCTTGGAGGGTGATGGGATCCGAGACCAACTTTGGGCACACGGTCGTCGCCGATCGGTGTGAAAGGCAACCCAGGTCGTAGAGCTGCGAAACCTTTGACGCATAGGTCGGATCATCCCAGTTGTCGATGTCCGCCGGTGTAAGGTCAAGCCAGAACGCTAAGTGCCTCTGCGGGCAACCAGAGCCTGCGCCTGTGGCAAGGTCACCGGGGCAAGCTGCGACGTTGGCGCGAGTGAGCATCGCGAATAGCGTCGTGCCGCTCGCTGTGAACAATATGTTGAGAACCCAATACGTGCCGGTGTTGTCGAGGACTGCAGTGGCGCTCTGGATGTCGTGACCCGTGAGATCTGACAACGCAGGCTTGTAGCCCGGTTCCGGGCCGTTCGTCACCTTGCTGTCCGGCACCCAGGTCGTGAGAACAAGAAGAGCGCTCACCGAAGTCGTGGGACTGGGCGTGGCAGGGTGGTTGAGGCTCGAGGCGGAACCCGAGCCACAGGCCACGAGCAAGAATGCGATGCCGATGACAACTCTGGTCACTCGCATGTCGATATCCTGATCGGCCTTGGCCGATCTCAATTACTGCGGAGAGATGATCTCAACTTCGTTGTTGTCGGGGTCGTCCACGTAGAACGTGCGCACGCCTTCGAGCACGGGATGGATCCCTGACCGAACCGAGACGCCGGCGTCTTCGAACGTCCGGATCAGCGCGTCGTAGTCAGCTGATTCAACGCGAAACGCCAGGTGGTGCAGGACCCGTTTCGCCTTCTCACGCGGGAACTCGTACGAGCGGTCTGGGTGCGGGACCAGGACGATCATCTCGGGCACGCCGCCGCCTGGATCGGCCGCGCGGAGGAACTTGTTCGGGAGCGCCGGCGGCGAGATGACCTCGAGGCCGAACAGGTCGCGGTAGAAATGCAGCGCGGCCTCCATGTCGTGCACCCAGAGCACGATCTCGGCCAGACCGGCCACGCGGGTCATGCCGCGACGGCCGTCACCATGGCCGCGAGGTTGACGTCCTTCGCGCGCGTCGGCACAGAGCATCCGGGAGCGAGCACCAGGCCTCGGCCGCCCGTCTCCGCCACCGCGCGGCGGGCTTCGGCCTCGACCTCGGGGGGCGGGCCGTAGAGGAGGCTTGCGCGCTGCCCCAGGCCACCCATCACGGCGCGCCCGACGATTTCGCGGCCCTCGGCCAGTGAAGGGTTGCCCTGGTTGTGGATCGACCAGCTCACGACCTGCACCGGGAGGTCACGCGCAAGGCCAAAGTTGAGCTTTGAACCGCAAAGATGCACCACGTTGAACCAGGCCTCTTTGGGCAGGCGCTCGAGCACGCTCAGGTCGTAGGGCAGAACGAGCTCCCGATAGGCCGCCTCGGGCATGACGTCGCGTCCGGCGTAGCCGGAGATCGCGTAGAAGATGCCGGCCGCGCCGGCCGCGACCGACCTGCGGCTGAAATCCGCCATGGCGTCCGCGATCTTGTCCAGCGCGGGCCGGACCAGCTCGGGGCTCTTGCGCAGCTCGCGCAGTACGCGCGATTGGGATTTGCCGACCAGGTAGCCGCCCACGGTGATCGGGCTGAACACGGTCTGGATCACTGGCACGTCTCGCCCCAGCTCCTTGGCCACGAGCCCGATCGATTCGACCTGGTCGTCGAGGGCCTTGGGGTTGACCAGTTCCACCTTCTTCCACGATTCGAGATCGGGCACGGCTTCGCGGACGAGCACCGGGGACCGCATCCGGTGGCCGGATGGCTTGTACTCCGAGCCGAACGCCTCAGCGAAGCAGCTCGCCCGCGGCTGGAACTTGACGAAGTCCCACCCGAACTGGCGGGCGCGCTCGACCGTGATCGCGGCCAGCGCCTCGGGCGACCACTCCTCCCGGTACGTGTGTCCCCATGCTCCGACCGGGGGCCTGTCCGCCACCCCCATCGCGATCGCCGCCTCGACGCGTTCTCTTCCAGTCATGAGTTCGAGTTTAAGCTGGACTCGATGACGGACATCGAGACCGAGGCGGTGCGGCTGCGCGCCGCGGCGGAGGCGAAGCCTTTGAAGCTCCCGGTCAACCGCCGCGTCGACGAGAGCCATCACACCATCACCGACGACGGCCTGTCGATCTGGTACACGATCCAGGTCTCGCGCCACAGCAGGATCCAGGAGGCGATCTTCGAGCGCATGGACCGGATGCCTTCGGGCGAGGAGTGCCGCCGATGGCTCGACCTGCTCATCGTCGGCCCTGAAGCAGTCGAAGCGCCCGGCCTGCCCGACGCGATGACCCGCCGCTTCGAGGCTTTCGAGCGCAGCCCGGATGGCGAGGCGCCGATCGCCTGATGGCGCTTCCCCAGGGGGCGGCCGACGAGCTGCGCCGCGTCGTCGGCCGCGAATCGGTGATCGATTCTGCCAACGACCTCCGCATCTTCGAGCGCGATGCGTCAATCGAGGGCGCTGTGCCCGACGCGGTGGTCCTCGCGTCGACCACCCAGCACGTCGGCGACGTGATCAAGGTCGCGGCCAGGCACGGGATCCCGGTCGTCCCGCGCGGCGCCGGAACCGGGCTGTCCGGCGGCGCCGTCACCATCCGTGGCGGCATCGCGCTGCAGTTGTCGCGCATGCGCGGGATCGAGATCGATCCCGTCGCCCAGACGGCCGTGGTCGAGCCCGGGGTGGTCAACAAGGAGCTCACCCTGGCCGCGGCTCGGCACGGCCTGTTCTACGCTCCGGACCCTTCGAGCCAGAATGCGTGCACCATCGGCGGCAACGCCGCCGAGAACTCGGGCGGCCCTCACTGCCTTTACTACGGCGTGACGACCAACCACGTCCTGGGCATGGAGGTCGTCTTCGCCGACGGCGGCGCCCACTGGGTCAGTGGAGACTCGCCGGAGCGGGTCGGCCTCGACCTGTGCGGCGTTCTGGTCGGCTCCGAGGGGACGCTGTGCGCCATCACCAAGATCAAGGTGCGGCTCCTGCGCATCCCCCCCACCGTCGCCACCCTGCTCGCGGCGTTTCCCACCATCGAGGCCGCGAGCCACGCCGTCTCGGCGGTCATCGCGCGCGGCATCGTCCCCGCCGCGCTGGAGATGATGGACCAGGTCACGGTCGGGGCCGTCGAGGCCCACTACCACGCGGGTTATCCGACCGACGCGGGCGCAGTGCTCCTGGTCGAGGTTGACGGCATCGCTGAGTCGACTCGCGAGCTGATGGCCGCGATCCGCGACGTGCTCGCCAACAACGACGGCTACGCGATGCGCGAGGCGCAGACGGCGGCGGAGCGCGACCTGCTCTGGGCTGGACGCAAGGGGGCGATCGGCGCGCTCGGCCGCATCAGGCCCAACTACTACCTCCACGACGGGGTCGTGCCGCGCTCGCGCCTGCCGCAGGTCCTGTCGGCGGTCGGCGAGATCGGCGAGAACTACGGGTTACCTGTGGCCAACGTGTTTCACGCCGGCGACGGGAACCTCCACCCCAACATCCTTTTCGACCTGCGGGAGAGCGGCATCATGCACCAGGTCGAAGACGCGGGCGAGGAGATGCTGCGGGCCGTGGTGGAGCTCGGCGGAGCACTGTCCGGGGAGCACGGCATCGGTCTCGAGAAATCCGCCTATATGCCATGGGTCTTCAGTCCCGACGATCTCGACGCGATGCATCGCGTGAAGGACGTGCTCGACCCTAACGGCATATTGAACCCGGGCAAGATCTTCCCGGACCCATCTCGAAAGTCGATCCGCCTGGCCGGCCGCACCGGGGTCGCGATCGAGGCGAAATGGTGGTGAGCGCGAGCCCGGCGATCGAGAAGCCCACGTCCGCGGAAGAGCTGGCGAGCCGCCTGGTAGAGGCGGCCACCTCGCACGCGGCGGTCCTGCCTGTGGGCGGCGGCCGAGCTCGTGGCATGGGCGACCCCGCGACGAGATGCGACATCGAGCTGCACACGTCGCGGCTGGATCGGGTCCTCGAGCACTCGCAGGCGGACATGGTGGTCAGCGTCGAGGCCGGCGTCACCCTCGAGGCGTTGCATGAGGAGCTTGGCAAAGCCGGCCAGTACCTGCCCCTCGACCCGTTCAACTCGCCGGGACACACGATCGGCGGCCTTCTGGCCACCGGGTGGACCGGTCCGCTCCGCATGCGCTACGGCTCACCGCGCGACTTCCTCATCGGCATCCGCGTGGCGCTGCCCGACGGCAAGCTCGCCAGTGCCGGCGGGCGGGTGGTCAAGAACGTCAGCGGCTACGACCTCATGAAGCTGCATTACGGTGCCCTCGGCACGCTGGGCGTGATCGTGGCGGCGTCTTTCAAGGTTTTCCCTCGACCCCTGCGCGACGTCACGCTGGAGCTGACGCTCGACTCCCGCGACGAGGCCTGGAGCGCGGCGACCCGCGCCCTCGCGATGCCGCTCGAGCCCTCGGCGCTGGAGCTCTTCTCGGACGGTCGCGTGCTGGCCCGCTTCACCGGGAGTCCCGACGCCGTCGAGCGCACCACCACCGACCTGGGTTGGAAGCAGGCTGCGGCCTCGGTCTGGGTCGAGCATTCGCGACAGGCACCGAAGCGGTGGGCGCGCATCGTGGTACCGCCCCAGGATCTGAGGCGCGTGCTCGACTCGCTGCCCGGCGACGCCAAGTGGTGGGCGTCGCCTGGAGTGGGCGTGGCCCACTGGTCGATCGAGACGGACGCCGGCGGCGTGCGTGCAGTCCGGGCCGTGGCCGAAGCGTCGCGCGGGACGCTGGTCTTGATGGCCGCGCCGGTCGAGTTCGTGCGTGAGGTCGGTGCGTGGGGCACGCCGCCGGCGACGCTGGACGTCATGCGCCGGCTCAAGCGGGCCTTCGATCCGGATGACATCCTCAATCCCGGCAGGTTCGTCGTTTGACGACCCCCCCTTTCAGCCGTCTCAGCGATGACGACCTGGCGACGTGCGTTCACTGCGGCCTGTGCCTCGACGCATGCCCCACGTTTCGCGCCACGGGACTCGAGACGGAATCGCCCCGCGGACGCATCTACCTGATGACGCAGTGGAAACGTGGCACGATGCCTTTTGACCAAGGCCAGGTCCGCCACATCGACCTCTGCTTGGGCTGCCGAACCTGTGAGGCCGTGTGCCCGTCGGGCGTGCCATACGGCCGGATCATCGAGGCAGGGCGGGCCGACGTCGAAGATGTGCGCCGGCCGTCGTTCAAACGGAAGGCCAGCCGATTCGCGCTGCGGCAGCTGTTGGCTCACCCTGGACGCCTTCGGGCCGTGGGGTCGGCGACGCGGGCGGCGCAGGCCTTGCGGCTCACGTCCGCGGTGCGGTCGGGGCGCCAGCTGCCACCTCTGCAAGCGCAGTTCCGGCCACCTTTCGGAAACGTCGCCCCCGCCATCGGCGAGCGCAAGCACCGCGTGGCATTCCTGGTCGGATGCGTGATGCCGATCATCTATCCGCAATCGCACCGCGCGGCCGTGAGGCTGCTGCAGCTCGCCGGATGCGAGGTGTGGTTTCCTCCCGGCGAGCGATGCTGCGGGGCGCTGTTCGCGCACAACGGAGACCTCGAAGGCGCCGAGAGATTGCGCGACGCCAACACCCGCATGTACGCGGCGGGAACGTTCGATGCGCTGGTCGTCGACTCGGCAGGATGCGGGGCTCACCTCAAGGACTTCTACCCGGAGCTCAAGGGCAAGGTGAAAGACCTCACCGAATGGCTGGCCGAGGCCGGTCTGCCCGAACCCAGGCGCGAGGTGAAGATGCGCGTGAGCTACCAGGACGCCTGCCATCTCGCCCACGCGCAGCGCATTCGCAAGCAGCCGCGAGACCTCATCCGTTCGATACCCGGGCTGGAGCTGGTGGAGATGCGCCATCCGGAGATCTGCTGCGGGGCGGCGGGCCTTTACAGCACGCTCGAACCCGACATGTCCAGCCGCATCCTCGCCGAAAAGCTGGACGACCTGCTCGGCACCGGGGCCGGCACCGTGGTCGCCGCCAACCCCGGCTGCCAGATGCAGCTCGAGTCAGGCCTGCGCGCGCGAGGCTCCGCCATGAAGGTCGAGCACGTGGCCGACCTGCTGGCGCGCGCTTACTGAGAGAAGGTCTTTCCCACCGGCGCTTCGGGCCACCTCCCCACCAGTGGCGAGGCTAGAGCTGCAGCTTGGGGAGGACTGCGGTCTTGGTCACGTCGACCTCGACGCGCGCCACCGCCAGGGTCACGTTGTCCGGCGCGCCCAGCTCGCGGCACCGCTCGATGACGCGCTCGGCGCCCCGGTCCAGGTTTCCGTCCTTGAGCAGCAGGCGACCCATCTCCTCCACCGACACGCCCGCCGTCTCCACGCCGTCGCTGCACAGCACGATCGCGTCGCCCTCCTCCAACCGCATCTTGTCGGTGAAAGACTGGATCTGCTCCCAGACGCCGATCGCGCGTGTGAGTCGGTGCTTGAGCGGATGCGTGGCGGCCTCCTCGGGCTTGATGACACCGAGCCGCACCTGCTCCGCCGGCCACGAATGGTCCTGCGAGATCAGCGTTGCGTCCCCGTCGCGGAACAAGTAGGCGGGGCTGTCGCCGACGTTCAGCAGGGCGAGCTCGCCATTGCGGATTGCGACGACCACCATCGTGCTGCCCATCCCAGCCCAGTCCGGGTTGTCGCGCGCGGCCTCGAACACGGCTCGATTCGCCTCCCTGCACGCGCGCTTCAAGCGCTCGACGTCCGGCCCTTCCTGGCCGTCCTCGGCAAGGATCTTGGTCAACGTCTTGACCGCGATCGAGCTCGCCTGCTGCCCCGCGGCATGGCCGCCCATCCCGTCGCACACCACCAGGAGCGTGTCGAGGCCGGCCTTGTTGCGCCACACAGCGACCGAGTCCTCGTTCTCCTCACGCTCGAGACCGGGGTCCGTGGCCCACGCGATCCTTAGCCGCATCAGTAATGAACGGACGGCTCGTGCCGGCGGGTCACCACCTTCCGAGAATCGAGAGTCACTAGGCCCCGAGAAGCGAGAACTGGACCGCGTTCTGGCCGATGGTGATGCGGTCGCCGTGGTTGAGCTGCTTTTCCTGCACTGGCTCGCCGTTGACGAGCGTGCCGTTGGTGCTGCCGAGGTCGACGATCCAGAACTGGTCGCCGCGGCGCTCGACACGGGCATGATGGCCGCTCGTCGCCGGGTCGCGAAGGATGACGTCGTTGTCGGGAGACCGACCCATCCGGAGCGCGTGGTCGCCCGCGCGGTGGCTGTGGCCCGCGTCGGGCCCTGACTCGATCGTCAGCTCTCCCTGCGCCCCTGCGCCCGGGCTCACCTCGGCCGCGGCTGCCTGCTGGCCGATCGCCATGGTCTCGGCCACTACCGCCGGTGCCGCCGGGGGCGGCTGCCATGCCGGCATCAGGGTGGTGGACTCGCGCTGAGCCGCGGTTTCGGGGCCCATCATCATCGTGGCCGCGACGTCGGGTTGGGCCGGCGCCGACGCTTCAGCGGCAGGCTCTGCGGACTGTGCTCCCGCGGCCAGGTCGGCATCGGTGGCAGATGGCTCCTGCGGCGGGGCCGCCGGAGCGGCTGGTTCGGCCGGCGGCGCGGGCGGGGCTTCGGGGGCGGACCATGCCGCCGCAGCGGGCGGGCCCCATGCGGGTGCCGGCGCAGGCGCGTCGGCAGGCGGAGCAACGGGGGCCGGGGCGGACCACGAGGGAGCCGGAGGAGCTGCAGGCTCCTCGGTCTTGGGAACGTCCCACGATGGAGCAGCCGGCTCGTTCCAGGCCGGCGCCGGAGGACTCGAGGTCGACGAAGCCGGCGCCGCGTCCCACGCGGGGGCGACGGTCGGCGGTGCAGGCTGACCGGCAGCGGCGGGGGCTCCCCAATCGCCCGAGGCCGGCGCCGACGCCGACGCCGGCGCCGCGGGGGCGGGAGCGTCGGGCTTCGGCCCTTCCCACCCGGGGGCGGCCGGCGGGTTCCACGACGGAGCTGAAGGCGTGAGGATTTGCGACTCGGGCGCCGGTGCGCCCCAGGCGGGCACCGCCGGCGTGCCGGGACGCGATGGTTCGACGGGTGGCGCGGACGGCGGCGCGGGAGGCGCGGCCCAACCGGCGGCGGGCGCGACCGGAGCTCCCCATGCAGGCGCAGGCGCGGCGGGGGCGGGTGCCTCCCAGGCCGGTGCGGAAGGCATCGGCGACGAGGGAGACGCGGGCGCGGCGGGCTGAGCCGGCGCGCCCCACGCGGGCGCCGGGGCGCCGGTCGGTGGCGCCGCCGGTGACGAGGCCGGCACGGCGGGCTCGTCGGGAGTGGCCGCGGGGGCGGGCGCGCCCCAGGTCGGGCCGCCGGGACCCGGCGGCGGAGGCGGCGCCCCCGGCGCTCCCCAGGTCGGGGCGGCAGCGGGGGCTCCAGGCGGTGCAGGCGGCGAGCCGGCCGGCGCGCCCCAGGTCGGGGCGGCCGAAGGCGCTCCAGGCGGTGCAGGCGGCGGACCAGCAGGCGCGCCCCAAGAGGGTGAAGCCGCAGGGGTGGCGCCGGCAGGCGAAGGCGGAGTGCCCCACGCGCCCTGGGCGGGGCGCGCCGCAGGCTGCTCCCACGCCGAGCCGGGAGGAGCGGGCGGCTGGACGACGATGGTCGGCGCGACGGGGCTGGGCGGCCGGGACGCGGGCGTCGGGGGCGCCCAGGTGGCCGCAACCCCCGCCGTCTGCTTGGCCGGGGCCGATGGGCGGACGGGGGGCGCTCCCTTCTTCTTGCGCTTGCGCCGGGTCCTCAGGTAGAGCACGGCGGCCAGCAAGGCCACCACCGCCAGGACGATGTCTGCAACTTCAACGGGCATGCGGTGGAGAGCCTCCCTTTCGCCTAATCAGGCAGTTGACCTATGAGCAAAATGTCCGACTGCGTAGAGCTGAAGTATGCCATCCGGTCAAGCGAACTTCAGCCTAACTCGCGCGATCTCGCGCCTTTCACGCGCCGGGCGGCCCCTCGATCACGAGCCGGCCCGACGCCACGCCGGGGACGGTGATGTCAGCCTCGAGCGAATGTCCCCCGCTCGCCAGCGGCTCGCCGCTGACCACGTAGACGACGATCCTGCGGCCAAGGGGCATGTCCAGCCGTTTGGGCAGTGGAGCCAGTCCGGCGCTGGTCTCGATGCTCAGGTCGTGCCTGGCCAGGACGACTCCGTCGAGGCGCAGGCCCGCGACTCCGACCAGGACCGCGGGGCGGGTGCGGTTCTCGAGGGCGAAGCTCATGCCTTCCTTTTCGGACCGCAAGCTGGCCAGGTCCGCGAGCCTCTCCGCGAGGTAACCGGGAATCTCCGGGCGCGGGCGCGGCGGCGGAAGGTTGGAGGTGACCGTGAACTCGAGCTCCGATCGGTCGACCACGTGGCCCGCGATTGTAAGCGTGGCCTCGAGCAGGTAGTCCCCCTCCGCCGCCAGGGGCAGGCTCAGCGTCGTGGCGCTGACGGCGGGCTCGAACGCCGTGGGCACCTCCACGTCGGCCGCTCCCGTGTACGACTTGCGGGTCACTGCGTCGCGAATGCGGTTCACGCCCCGCGCCCCCGCGCTGCGCTCGCGCGCGACAGACCAGCGAACCGTTCCGCGCCCGTTGACCGCGGGGTCGTCGTTGACGACGACCAGGCGCGCCGCGAACGGGACACCGGGCTTCTGCAGGACGCCGAAGGGACGATCAGGTTCGAAGGCGAGCGGCTCGATGATCAGCCGCGTCGCCTTGAACGCGCGCGCCAGCGCTGCGAGCGCCGGCTTCGGCCGGCGCGCTCCGTCGAGGAGCCCGAAGCCGATCGCGGGGAAAGGGTCGACCAGGTGAAACACGAATGCGCCCCAACACGATTCGAACTTGCGGGTGCGCAGATGCTCGGCAGCGTATCGGACCACGTCGGCCTGGTAGGTCTGCGATGCGTCGATGTACCTCTCGAGGCTCTGATGCGCCGACGGGAGCCCGGCTCCGCGCTCCGCCCAGTTGACGGGCTGGAATCCCGCATACCTCCAGGAGGGCTCCTCGTCCGCCACCGGCCACGCCCGGCCGATCGCGTCCCACACCGGCGAATCCGTCGCCGGCAGCGCCTGGGCGCCGAATGCGCCCGCGATCAAGGGCTCCACCTGGCCGAGGTCTCGCCACGAACCGGACGACCACCCGAGCATGAGCGGCAGGTCGACGTCGCCCGACGCGGCAAGCGCAGGCCGGCTCGGGTCGAGGCGCTCGAACGAAGCCTTCAGCTCCTGGTCGACCGAGTGGTTCTGGCGCACCGCGTGCACGTCGCCCAGGTCGAAGTTGGTTGCGAGCCACGGCGGATCGTCGTGCGCGATCCACAGGGCGACCGAGGGCCGGTTGTGCAGCATGGCGACCATCTCGGACTGCTGCTCGTGGGCTGAGCTTTCGAAGAAGCGCGCCTCGTCGAGCCTGGCATGGTGGACATAAGTCCCGGTCAGCGGGAGCTCCTGGAACACGAGCATCCCGGCAGCGTCTGCCTCGCGGTAGAACTCCTCCGGGAGGACGTTGGCGACCACCCGCAGCGCGTCGATGTTGGCCTCCTTCGCGATGGCGAGATCGCTTTCGAAGCGCGCGCCGCCGAGCTCGTCCAGCCGCCATGACGGCGCGTAGCACGCGCCACGCAGGAACATCGGCCGCCCGTTGACGGCAAGGTTCCAGCGCCGGGGACCGACGTCCCAGGTGAGGTCTCGGAATGCGAAGGTGTCGTCGACCCGAGACGATTCGATCCCGTCGGCGGTGCGGGCGGCGAGCTCGGCCCGATATACCGGTTGCTCCCCGAAACGCCAGGGCTCCCAGCGGCGCGCTCCGTGAAATGCAAGACGCATCGACAGCGTCTCCTCCGCACCGCCCGCCAGCCGGATCTCACGGCGAAGGCGCAGCGGTTCGCGGCCGGGACCGGGGACCACGAGCTCGACCTCGCCTGCCATCTGCCGGCCGTCGAGGTTGCGCAGCCGTGCCTCGACCTCGAGGCGTCCGTCGCCACCTTCAAAGCGTGGCTTGAGGCGCAGCAGGTCGATCGTGATCGGACCCACGTACTCGAGCTCGACCGGCCGCCATAACCCCAGAGGCACCTCGATGCGATACGGGTCCGGCAGGCTCGTGTAGGCCGACGCCGGGTAGGGCTTGAGGTCACCGTCGTTGAACAGGCCCATGATGTGCCGCTTTCGGTCGGGCTCCGCCTCGACCGGGGACTCGCAGCAGATGACCAGCATGTTCTCCGGCTTCAGGTACGGGGTCAGGTCGAACCCGAACGGGGCGAAGTAGCCGTAATGGGAGCCCAGCAGCCGGCCGTTGAGCCACACGTTGGTGGCGAGGAAGGCGCCGCCGATGCGCAGCACGACGCGGCCGGAATGGTCCGGCCTCGGAAACTCGGTGCGATACCAGACCGCCTGCCTTCCTTCCTGGGCGGCGAGCTGTCGCGGCACCTCGATCGGCTTCCATCCTGAGCCCCGGCCGATGGGCAACCGCTCCGCCTCGCCTTCGCCCAGCGGCATCCACAGCGCCTCCCACGCCGTGAGCTCGCGGCGGCCTGCCGCGCGCTGCGCCATCGGGAGGAAAAGGCAGTCGCTCATCGCCGCCCCACGTATGCGCCGTCCGCCGTGGCGCAGAACAGCACGGGGCGGTCGAGGAAGGCTGCGAACGATCGCGCTTTCTCGCGGTCGACGAGCGCCAGGACGCTGCCGCCAAAGCCCGCGCCCATGATCCGCGCGCCGCGACAGCCCGGACCAAGTCGCGCGGTCTCGACCAGGGCATCCACGGTCGGCGTGGATACCTCGAAATCGTCGCGCAGGCTCTGGTGCGACTCGTTGAGCAGCATGCCGATCCGGCCGAAGTCGCGGCCGCGCAGGGCATCGACGAAGGAATGCACCCGGGCGATCTCGGAGTCGACATGGCGGCGGCGCCTGGGGTCTCCAGACTCGGCCTCGCGGCGGCGCTGGTTGTACGGCGTGGTGGCGAGGGAGCGGTGCTCGCCTGAATCGATCACGGCGATCGCGAGCTCGTCGGGAAACGGCACCGCCTCATACCACAAGGTCGAGCAGTCGAGCAGCAGCGCATACCCCCGCCTGCCGAGGGCGGATGCGAACTGGTCCATGACGCCGACCTGCACACCGGTGGCCTTCTGTTCCGCGCGCTGGCAGGCCAGGGCCGCCTCCTTGCCGTCCATCCCCGGCCGCATGCCTGCGGCGACCGCGACCAGGAGGGCGGCCGATGAGCTGATACCAGCGCCTGGCGGAACCTCGGATTCGACCTCCACCGCCTGCGGCGCCGAGCCGAGCTCCTCTCCGACCGCGCGGACATACGCGAGCCCGCCGTCGACCTCGCTCTGGACCGACCACTCAGACGCCGCGCGACCCGTGACGTGCGTGTAGCGGTCGACCGCGGCCGGCAGCACCATGCCGCCGAGGTAGTCGACGTGCTCGCCGATCAGGTTCACTCGACCGGGGGCGCGCCCCTCCCAGGACCGCGAAGAGATGTTCAGAGGGCCCGCAGCTCCGCGGCGGTGTCCTCTGCTCGGGCATCCACGATGAAGGCGCCGGCGCCGATCTCCGACCCGGCGAGGTACTTCAGCTTGTCCCGGCTGCGGTTGGGCGGATAGAACTCGACGTGGAGGTGGTGATGGCGCGCGCCGCGACCGGGCGGCCGCTGGTGCATCGCCATGACATACGGCAGCGGGCGCTCGAAGAGCCTGTCGTATTTCTGCAGCAGGCTCTTGAGAGTCTGCGCGAATGACTCATCGTCGCTTTCGTCGAGGTCGGTCAGCGCGCCGCGATGCCGCAGCGGCGCGATGTGGACCTCATAAGGCCAGCGCGCGAACGCCGGGACGAAAGCGATCCATCGCTCGTCGCGGATCACCGTGCGCTCGCCGCCTTGCTCGCCCTCGATAACGTCGCAGTAGAGACAGCGACCCGTCTTTCGCATGTGCCGCGCGCCGGCGGCGAGCTCACGCTGGAGCACCGGCGGAACGAACGGGTACGCATAGATCTGGCCGTGGGGATGGCTGAGCGTGACCCCGATCTCCTCGCCTCGATTCTCGAAGATGAACACGTACCTAACGTTGGGCAAGCGGCTCAGCTCGCGGGTCCGATCGCGCCAGACCTCGATCAGGTCCCTGATGTGGTCGACGGTCTGATCGCCGAGCGACGAGTCGTGGTCGGGGGTGTAGCAGACGACCTCGCAGCGTCCCTGGTCGGCGGTGTACGACGGGAAACGGTTCTCGAAAACCGCGATGTGGTAGTCGGGCTCGGGGATCTCGGTCACCTCCATGCCCGGCCGTGTCGGGCACAGTGGGCAGTGGTCCGCCGGCGGGTGATAGGTCCGGTCCTGGCGCCACGGCGCGACCGTGACCCATTCTTCGAGCAGAGGATTCCACCG
>DATLUC010000096.1:0-12676 GCA_035533335.1 Candidatus Baltobacterales bacterium | reverse complement strand
TCGACCTCGCCCTTCAGCTTCTTGGTGCGCCCCTCGTGCTCGGCGCGCAGCTCACGTGACTTGGCGTCGATGTCGCCACGCAGGCGGATCGCGCGCTCGTCCTTGTCCATGTTGAGGGTGGCCAGCATGTCCAGGCGGACCTCTTCATGGACGTCGGTGACGATGTAGTTGGCGAAGTAAAGGATCTTCTCGAGGTTGCGCGGGGACATGTCGAGCAGCAAGCCCATGCGGCTCGGGATGCCCTTGAAGTACCAGACGTGGCTGACCGGCGACGCCAGCTTGATGTGGCCCATGCGCTCGCGGCGCACCTTGGACCGCGTCACCTCGACGCCGCACTTGTCGCAGATGATGCCCTTGTAGCGGTAGCGCTTGTACTTGCCGCAGTGGCACTCCCAGTCCCGCGTAGGACCGAAGATGCGCTCGCAGAAAAGACCGTCGCGCTCGGGGCGGAGCGTGCGGTAGTTGATGGTCTCGGGCTTGGTGACCTCGCCGTGCGACCACGACATGATCGTTTCCGGCGATGCCAGCGAAAGCTTCAGAGCGTCGAAGTTCTCGAGTTTCAGCAACGTGTTCTTCCTCTCCCTACTCTGCCGAGTCTTCCCCGAGCTCTTCGCGCTCGAGGCTGATGCCGAGGTCCAGCGGGATCTCGGGGATGTCCTCTTCTGACAAGACGATCTGGCGCTCGTCCTCGCTCAGGATCTCGACCCCGAGCGCGAGCCCTTCCAGCTCCTTGACCAGCACGCGGAACGACTCCGGGATGCCGGCTTCCAGCGTGTTGTCGCCCTTGACGATGGCCTCGTAGGCCTTGACACGGCCGACGATGTCGTCCGACTTGACGGTCAGGATCTCCTGCAGGACGTGCGCTGCGCCGTACGCCTCGAGCGCCCACACCTCCATCTCGCCGAAGCGCTGGCCGCCGAACTGCGCCTTGCCGCCCAGCGGCTGCTGAGTGACCAGGCTGTACGGGCCGGTCGAGCGCGCGTGGATCTTGTCCTCGACGAGATGGGCCAGCTTGAGCATGTAGATCATGCCCACGGTGACCGGCTCGTCGAACTCTTCGCCGGTGCGGCCGTCGCGCAGGCGAACCTTGCCGTCCTCCGGCAGCCCCGCCTTCTTCAGCTCGGCGACGATGGTGGACATCGGAGCGCCGTCGAACACAGGGGTGGCGATCTTGATGCCAAGCGTGTGGGCCACCCACCCGAGGTGGGTCTCCAGCACCTGGCCGAGGTTCATGCGGCTCGGCACGCCGAGCGGGTTGAGCACGATGTCGACGGGGGTGCCGTCCGGCAGGTACGGCATGTCCTCCGAGGGCATGATCCTGGCGACCACGCCCTTGTTGCCGTGGCGGCCGGCCATCTTGTCGCCGGCCGAGATCTTTCGCTTCTGTGCGATGTAGACCCGAACCATCTCGTTGATGCCCGGACCGAGCTCGTCCTTGTTGTCGCGGGAGAACACCTTGACGTCGA
The DNA here is from genome assembly GCA_035533335.1 of Candidatus Baltobacterales bacterium. GTDB lineage: Bacteria > Chloroflexota > Dormibacteria > Dormibacterales > Dormibacteraceae > DATKSS01. The sequence continues at coordinate 11,210 of DATLUC010000096.1, read as the reverse complement.
CCACGATGCCGCGCTCGCCGTGGGGTACACGCAGGCTCGAGTCGCGCACCTCGCGCGCCTTCTCACCGAAGATCGCCCGCAGCAGTCGCTCTTCGGCCGAGAGCTCGGTCTCGCCCTTGGGCGTGATCTTGCCCACCAGGATATCGCCCTGCTGGACCTCGGCGCCGATGTAGACGATGCCGCGCTCGTCGAGGTTGCGCAGCGCGTCGTCGGCGACGTTGGGGATGTCACGGGTGATCTCTTCTGGACCGAGCTTTGTGTCGCGAGCCTCGGACTCGTATTCCTCGATGTGGATCGAGGTGTACATGTCTTCCTTCACCACGCGCTCGGACAGCAGGATCGCGTCTTCGAAGTTGTAGCCCTCCCAGGGCATGAACGCGACCAGCACGTTGCGGCCCAGCGCCATCTCACCGTCTTCGATCGCGGGACCGTCGGCGAGCACGTCACCTTTCTCGACGTGCTGCCCGGCCTTGACCTTGACCTTGTGGTTCAAGCAGGTGCCCTGATTGGAGCGGGCGAACTTCTGGAGGGGGTAATGACGGTCGGGTCCGCCGCCGTCCGGCTTGACCACGATCTCGAAGACCGGGGTCGCGTGCACGGTCTTGAGGTCCTTGGGGTTGGCGACGTCCACCACGGTGCCGGCGAAGTCGGCGACGATCATCTCGCCCGAGTCCTTGGCCGCGTAGTACTCGACCCCGGTGCCGACCAGCGGCGCGTCGGTGACGAGCAGAGGCACCGCCTGCCGCTGCATGTTCGCGCCCATGAGGGCGCGGCCCGCGTCGTCGTGCTCGAGGAACGGGATCATGGCCGTCGCCACCGAGACGATCTGCTTGGGTGAGACGTCCATGTACTGGATGTTCTGGACGTCTTCGATCTTGAAGTCGCCGCGGGCCCGGGCGGGCACGCGGGCGTCGGCAAAGCTGCCGTCGGCCGTGAGGGCCGCATTCGCCTGGGCGATGCCGAACATGTCCTCCTCGTCAGCGGAGAGGTATTCGACCTCCTCGGAGACCCAGGGCACGATGTCGATCGAGGTCACGCCGGCCTTGATCAGCTTCTGCACCGCCTTCGGGTCCAGCGCCTCTTGCGCCGGCAGCACCTCGTGCCCCTTGGGGTCGAGGGCGGGGCGGCGCAACGTGCGGCCGTTGAGTTTCTCGGCGATGTCGTTGTTCAATGACACGCGGTTGTAAACGCGGCGGAAAGGCGTCTCCACGAAGCCAAACTCATTGACCTTGGCGTACGTGGCGAGGTTGCCGATCAGGCCGATGTTCGGGCCCTCAGGCGTCTCGATCGGGCAGATGCGGCCGTAGTGGCTGTGGTGGACATCCCGCACGTCGAACCCGGCGCGCTCACGCGAGAGCCCGCCTGGCCCAAGCGCCGACAGGCGGCGCTTGTGCGTCAGCTCAGACAGCGGGTTGTGCTGGTCCATGAACTGCGAGAGCTGGCTCGAGCCGAAGAACTCCTTGATCGCGGCGACGACCGGCCGCGCGTTGATCAGGGACGCCGACGTGACCGTGTGAGGGTCGCTGATCGTCATGCGCTCTTTGATGATCCGCTCCATGCGGATAAGTCCCATCCGGAACTGGTTCTGCAGGAGCTCGCCAACGGCGCGCACGCGGCGGTTGCCGAGGTGGTCGATGTCATCGGGGATCTGCTTCTCGCGCGGAGCGTTGTTGAGCTCGATGAGCTTGCGCAGGAAGGCGATGAAGTCGCCCTTCTCCAGGATTCGAAGCTCGCGCTGGCGGACGCGCTCGAGGATGTCTTCCTCGTCGCGGCCGAGCCTCTTGTCGACCTTGTAGCGGCCGACACGGCCGAGGTCGAACCGGCGCGGGTTGAAGAACAGGCTCTGCAGCAGGTTGCGCGCGTTGTCCACCGACGGGGGGTCGCCCGGGCGGACGCGGCGGTACAGCTCCAGCAGCGCGTCCTCGGTCTTGGTGGTCGTGTCCTTGTCGAGCGTCGACTCCAGGTAGCGGTGCTCGGGGTTGTTGTCGACGTCGGCGAACATCTCCATCAGGGCGCGCTTCTGCGCCTCGCGGTCGTTCTCGGTGCCCTTGAGCTGCGGCAGCTCCAGCGCCTTCAGCAGGACAGTCACCGGGACCTTGCGCTTGCGGTCGATCTTGACCGTCAGCAGGTCCTTGGCCGAGGTCTCGATCTCCAACCACGCGCCGCGGTTGGGGATGAGCTTGGCGCCGAACAGCTTGCGGCCCGTGTTGGGGTCCTCTGCGGCGGTGAAGTACACGCCCGGCGAGCGCACGAGCTGCGAGACGACGACGCGCTCGGTGCCGTTGACGATAAAGGTGCCTTCGTCGGTCATCATGGCGAAGTCGCCCATATAGACCTCGGACTCCTTGATCTCCCCCGTCTCTTTGATCGTGAGGCGGGTCTTGATCCGCAGCGGAGCGGCATAGGTCATGTCGCGGTTGCGGCACTCGTCGACCGAGAACTTCGGCAGGCCGAACTCGTAGTCAAGGAACTTCAGCTCGAAGTTCTTGCCCGTGTAGTCGGTGATCGGGTTGATTTCGTCGAAGAGCTCCCGTAGACCGTCCGACTTGAACCACTTGAACGAGTCGAGCTGCGTGGCGATGAGGTCCTTCAGCTCGACGAGGTTCGGGATGCGGCCGTAGCTAAGACGCGAGGGAGCTCTCATCTCTGAGATCATTCGGTTCTCCTTGTCCGGGAAAAAGGGCGCGCTCAGGAAATGGGCAGAGTGAGCGGCCGGGCGTGCACGAACGGCCAGTATACGATGAAACGCCCCCGCGTGGGGACGCGTCATCGAGGCCAGGCGAACCGGCCGCCTGACCGAGGGGTTTCGGGCACTATAACACCCCCGGAGACGAAGTCAAATCGCTTCCCACCCGGCCGGGTGGGGGCCGTTTGGCAGTAGCGTTACACCTCGATGCCGGACTGGATGGCGCTGCGGTCCGAGTTCCCCCTCCTGGACCGCTTCATCTATCTCAACGCCTGCTCCCTGGGGCCGTTGCCCCGCCGCGGCCGCGCCGCCCTGGCCCGCTACGCGCAGGACTGGGACGATAACGGCACCCCGGTCTGGTTCCTGCACTGGCTGCCACTTCTGGCCCGCTTCCGGGAGCGGATCGGAGACCTGCTGGGCGCGCCGGCCGGCTCTGTCGCGATCGCCCCGTCGGTCTCGGTGGCGCTGACCACCCTCGCCACCGGGCTGCCCCTGCCCGCCGGTCGCCGCAAGGTCTTGATCGGCGAGCTCGACTTCCCGACCATCGGGCACCAGTTCCTGAGCCGCCCGGGATTCGAGGTCGAGTTCGTGCCGAGCCGCGACGGCATGACGATCCCGCCCGAGGCCTTCGCCGAACGCATCGACGACCAGACGGCGCTCGTCGCGACCACCCACCTCTTCTACACGACCGGCTACCTGCAGGACGTGCGCGCGATCGCCGATGCTGCGCACGCGGCCGGCGCCATGTGCCTGGTCGACGGATACCAGACGTGCGGGTGCGTGCCGATCGACGTGGAGGCGATGGGCTGCGATGCGTTCGTGGGCGGATGTCTCAAGTGGCTCAGCGGAGGTCCCGGCAACGCCTTCCTGTACATGCGCCCGGGTCTCATCCCCGATGCTCGCCCCGAGGGCACCGGCTGGTTTGCCACCCGCGATCCGTTCTCCTTCGCGCTCCAGGAGCTCGTATTGGCCGACGACGGCCGCCGTCTCGAGACCGGGACTTGGGCCGTGGCCTCGAACTACGCCGGGCTGGCGGGCCTCGAGCTGGTCCTCGAGGTAGGCGTCGCCGACATCCAGGAGCGCCTGCGCGACCTGACCGGCCGCATCCTCGAGCGCTGCGATCAGGCCGGGGTTCGGACCTTCACGCCGCGTGAGCGCAACCAGAGGTGCGGGATCGTGACTCTGGATTGCGAGCGTCCTCAGGAGGTCGAAAGCCGCCTGCACGACGACGGGGTGATAGTCGACTCACGCCCCGGGCGGGTGCGCCTGTCGCCTCACTGGTGCATCACAGGCGAGGAGCTGGAACGGGGAATGGACCTGGTCTTTCAGCATCTCGGCGGCCCGGCCGGGAGCCTGTGACGGCGCCTAAAAGCCCGCGTGCGCGTTCTACCCGCATGGCCAAGCAGCGCACCGGCGCCGTTTCGGAGAGCGGCCGGCTCGGACTGCCGGCCACCGTCGTGGCGTGTCTTTTCGATCTCGACGGGGTCCTGACGGAAACGGCGCGAGTTCATGCCGATGCCTGGAAGACGATGTTCGACGCCTTTCTCAAGCAGCGGGCGGCGGCGGACGGCAGCCGGTTCAAGCCGTTCGACAAGGTTTCCGACTACGACGAGTACGTCGACGGCAAGCCGCGGGCGGATGGGGTCCGCTCGTTTCTCGCCTCGCGCCACATCGAGATACCGGAGGGCGGCAATACGGATCCTCCCGGGAAGGACACCGTACACGGCCTCGGCCACCGGAAGGACAGGCTGTTCCTGGACCTGATCCATCGCGACGGGGTGAGGCCATATGAAGGGTCGGTGCGCTATCTCCACGCCGTCCGGGAAGCCGGCTTTCGGACGGCGGTCGTCTCGTCGAGCAAGAACTGCAGCGAGGTGCTCAAGGCCGCGAAGCTGGACGGCCTGTTCGACGGGCAGGTCGACGGCAAGGTGGCGGAGGCCGAGCACCTGAAAGGCAAGCCCGCCCCCGACACGTACCTCCGGGCGGCGCGGATGCTGGGTGCCCACGCCGGTCAGGCGGCCGTATATGAGGACGCACTCGCAGGAGTCCAGGCCGGCCGAGCCGGCCGATTCGGGCTCGTGGTCGGCGTAGACCGCACCGGGCAGGCCGCCGAGCTGCGGGCTCACGGGGCCGACATAGTGGTCAGCGACCTCGCCGACCTGATGCGCGCCCCGCGATGATCCGCCAGGACTGCTTCCGAGTCGAGCCCTGGGCCATCCGAGAGACCGGCCTCGACCTGGACCTCCTGGCCCAGACCGAGTCCATCCTCGCCCTGTCCAACGGCCACATCGGATGGCGCGCGAACCTGGACGAGGGCGAGCCGCACGTCATCCCGGGCTCATACCTCAATGCCGTGTACGAAGAGGTTCCCCTCCCCTATGCCGAGACCGCATACGGCTACCCCGAGGCGGGCCAGACGATCGTCAACGTCACCGACGGAAAGATCATCCGGCTGCTCGTCGACGACGAGCCGTTCGACGTCCGTTACGGCAAGCTGCATGCGCACGAGCGTGTGCTCGACCTCAAGACCGGCCTGCTGCACCGGACCGCGGACTGGGAGTCGCCGGCACACCGCCGCGTCAGGGTCAGCTCCACGCGAATGGTGTCCCTCGTCCACCGCGCGATGGCGGCGATCTTCTACGAGGTCGAGGCGCTCGACGGCCCGGTGGACCTGGTCGTCCAATCGGAGCTAGTGGCCAACGAGCCGTTCAAGGGCACGGCCGATGGAGACCCACGCGCGGCGGAAAGCCTGGAGCAGCCGCTGGTGAGCGAGTTCTCCGGCCAGGCGGCCGACGGGGCCGCAGTGCTCATCCATTCGACCAAACGAAGCCGGCTGCTCATCGCCTGCGGGATGCGGCATGTCGTCATCGCGCCCCGCGGAGCCAAGACCGAAGACAACTTCGAGGCCGACCAGGTGCGGTCGACGATCACGACCACGCTCCGGCCGGGGCAGCGCCTGCGCATGGTCAAGTTCGTCGCATACGGCTGGTCCAGCCTGAGGTCCATGCCAGCTCTTCGGTCGCAGGTGGAGGGCGCTCTCGCCACGGCGACGAGCCATGGTTGGGCCGGTTTGGTCGCGGCACAGCGCCGCTATCTGGCCGATTTCTGGGCGAGGGCCGACGTGGAGATCGAGGGCGACCCCGCGGTGCAGCAGGCGATCAGGTTTGCCATGTTCCATGTCCTGCAGGGCGCGGCACGCGCCGAGCAGCGCTCGATCCCGGCTAAAGGTCTCACCGGCCCCGGCTACGACGGCCATACCTTCTGGGACACCGAGACCTTCGTCCTCCCCGTGCTCACGTACACGGCCCCTGCGGCCGCGGCCGACGCTTTGCGCTGGCGCCACTCGATCCTGGGCCCGGCCCGGGACCGCGCGCGCGACCTCGGGTTCAAAGGCGCCGCCTTTCCATGGCGGACGATCCACGGCGAGGAGTGCTCGGGCTACTGGCCCGCGTCGACCGCGGCATTCCACATCAACGCCGACATCGCAGACGCCGTCCTGCGATACGTCACGGCGACAGGCGACACCGACTTCGAGAAGACGGCCGGCGCCGAGCTCCTGATCGAGACCGCGCGTCTGTGGGCATCCCTGGGCCAGCACGACCGGCATGGACGTTTTCGGATCGACGGCGTGACCGGGCCGGACGAGTACAGCGCCATCGCCGACAACAACGTTTACACCAACCTCATGGCGCAGAGGAATCTCGTCGCCGCCGCGGACGCCGCCACCCACCAGCCCGGCGTCGCCCGACGGCTCAAGGTCACGCGCGCCGAGGTCGCCGGTTGGCGAAAGGCGGCAGCCGCGATGCTCATCCCGTATGACGACGAGCTGGGCGTCCACCAGCAGGCCTCAGGGTTCACCGAACACGAGCGATGGGATTTCGCCCGCACGCGTCCTGACCAGTACCCGCTTTTCCTCCACTTCCCATATTTCGACCTGTACCGCAAGCAGGTCGTCAAGCAGGCAGACCTCGTGCTCGCGATGCACCTGCGAGGAGATGCGTTCACTGCCGAGGAGAAGGCGCGCAACTTCGCGTATTACGAGGCCATCACGGTTCGCGACTCATCGCTCTCCTCGTGCACCCAGGCAGTGATGGCGGCGGAGGTCGGTCATATGCAGCTCGCCTATGACTATCTCGGCGAGGCGGCGCTCATGGACCTCGACGACCTCGAGCACAACGTGCGCGATGGTGTCCACATGGGCTCACTCGCCGGCGCCTGGATGGCGGTCGTTGCCGGACTGGGCGGTATGAGGCATCACGGCGACTCGCTGGGGTTTGCCCCACGGCTGCCCCGAGGCATCCGCCGGCTGACCTTCCGGATGACGTTCCTGGGCCGGCTGCTCAGGGTGCGCATCGACCATGCACGCGTCACCTATAGCCTGCTCAACGGCAAGCCGTTGACGTTCGACCACTACGGCAAGCCGTTGCGGCTGGGCTCCCGAGCGCCGGTGGCCAGGAGCATCCCGAAGCAGGTCGCCATGCCGGCGCCCGAGCAACCGCTCGGACGGGCGCCGGCCCGCCGCGGCGCCGAACGGCCCTCGCCCCTACGCGAGGAGCACGGCCGCGCCAGCCGGCTTCCCAAACCCAAAAGGTCCAACCCCCCGGCGGTCTGAACCACCACAAAAAGAGAAAGCCGGGTCCTCGCGAGCCCGGCTTCCACCCCAGCTTTGGGAATCCCTTACTTCATGTCCGCCGTGGCGCCCGCTTCCTTCAGCCTCGCGATCGCCTTTTCGGCGTCCGCCTTGCTGACGTTCTCGAGCACCGGCTTGGGCGCCGCGTCGACCAGGTCCTTGGCCTCCTTCAGGCCGAGCTGGGTCAGCTCGCGGACCGCCTTGATCACGTTGATCTTGCTCTCGCCCACCGCCGTCAGGTTGACGGTGAACTCGGTCTGCTCCTCTTCGGCCGCCGCGGCTCCATCGCCGCCGCCCGCCGGTCCGGCCGCCGCAGCCACGGCCACAGGGGCCGCCGCCTTGATGCCGAACTCGTCTTCGATGGCCTTCACGGCCTCGACGACGTCGAGGATGCTCCACTCTTTGAGGGCCTCGACGAAATCCTTCGGGGTGATCTTGGTCGCCATTCCTATGCCGCCTCCAACTTTGTCTTGTACGCCTCGAGCACCCCACGGAGCTGCTGAAGCGGTGTCTGCATGATTCCGACGAGCTGGGCCACGGGTGACTGCAGGGTGCCCAGCAGCTGAGCGAGCAGAGTCTCGCGCGACGGCAGGTCGGCCAGCTGCCGCATCTGGTCGGGCGTGAACACCCGGCCCTCCACGAGCCCACCCACGATGTCGAGCTTCAACCGCGTGGTGCGGACGAACTCGTTGATGAGCTTGGACGGAGTGCCGAGGTCGTCGTAGCCGAACGCGATCGCCACCGGTCCCTTGAGGGTGGGCTCGAGTGCGGGATATCCCGCCGCTGCAGCCGCGCGCCGGGCCAGCGTGTTCTTGATCACGCGATACTCGACGTCGCCGCCGCGCAGCTTGCCCCGCAGCTCCTGGATCTGACTGACCTTCAGCCCGCGGTAGTCGGTCAGGACCGACACCTTGGCCTTCTTGAGCTTTTCGGTCAGCAGGTCGACCTGCTCGGCCTTCTGTTCCTTTCTTGCTTTCGGCAAATAAAAAATCCTTCCCGCCCGACACGCCGAGGCAGGAAGGATCACGTGTCCTTCACTTCAGATGCCTCGGTAGGAGATTAAGCCGGGGTTCACCCGCCGGCGCCTACGGTCTAGGGCAGATCGCGAATTATACGGAGCTTCTCCCAGTCCTCGCGCATCAGCTCCGTCAGGACGTGGTCTCGCCACCCGCCGTCGATGAAGCGGTCGCGCTGCCAGCGGCCAACCTCGCGATAACCGGCAGCGGCCTGCGCGCGAGCGCTGGCGTCGTTGCCTTCGAGGTACCCGGACTTCAGCTTGCGCAGGGGGAGCTGCGTAAACGCATAGGCTGCACGTATCTGCATCATCTCCCGAGCGATCCCCCGTCCCCAAACGGTCTTGTCTCCGATGATCGTCCCGGTGGTCCCGAAGCCATGCTTCCAGTCGATCGATCCGATACTGGTCCCCCCCACCAGCCGGCCCTCGTGCTCGACCGCCCAGAACACGATGCTTTCGTCTCGGGCGAGTCTTTCCAGGAACTCCTTTTCCGATTCGATCGAGGGCGGAAACTGCAGCTTGATGAAGCGGGTGACCTCGAGGTCCTCGAACCAGGAGGACATCGCGGCCGCGTCGTCGGGCGAAGGAGGGCGGAGCTTGACGAGCTTGCCCTGGATGAGCGGGCCGTACACGACCCGAAAGACTAGCTGCTGGTGTGGAGCTTGGCCGCCTCTTTGACGTCGACTGGGACCGACGGGCCCTGGGTCGCGGTCAGGAAGAAGGTCCGCAAGTACTGGCCCTTCGAGGTCGAGGGCTTGTTGCGGATCAAAGCGTCGACCAGCGCCGCCAGGTTCTGGTGCAGCTGCCCGGAGTCGAACGACACCTTGCCGATCGGGGCATGGACGATCCCGAACTTATCGGTCCGGAACTCGACCTTGCCGCCCTTCACCTCGCGCACTGCGCGCGCGACGTCGAAGGTGACCGTGCCCGACTTGGGGTTCGGCATCAGGCCGCGCGGGCCGAGGATCTTCCCCAGCGGGCCGACCTTGGACATGATGTCGGGCGTCGCGACGGCCGCGTCGAAATCCGTCCAGCCTTCCGACACCTTCTTGACCAGGTCGTCACCGCCGACGAAGTCGGCGCCGGCCTCCTGCGCCTCTTTGGCCTTGTCCGCGGTGGCGAAGACGGCGACACGCACCTTCTTGCCGGTTCCGTTGGGGAGGACGACCGAGCCGCGCACCATCTGCTCCGCGTGGCGCGGGTCGACGCCGAGGCGGATGTGAGCCTCGACCGTCGCGTCGAACTTGGAGATCGAGGTGTCCTTGGCCATCTTGCATGCGGTTTCGGGGTCCAGGCCGCCGTTGCCGTTGCTCGCCATCGCCGCCTCGACCTTCTTGGCGGCGTCGATGTACTTCTTTCCTCTCTTCTTCGGCATCTCGCTACTCCACTATCTCGAGGCCCATCGAGCGGGCCGTGCCCTCGACCATCTTCATGGCCGCCTCCGAGTCATAGGCGTTGAGGTCCTTGCGCTTGGTCTCGACTATGGTGCGCAGCTGCTGGCGGGTCACGCGGCCGACCTTGTCGCGGTTCGGCTTGGGCGAGCCCTTCTCGATGCCTGCCGCCCGCTTCAGCAGGTTGACGGCGGGCGGGGTCTTCAGGACGAACGTGAAAGAGCGGTCCTCGAAGATCGTGATCTCCGCGGGCACGACGTCACCGGCCTGTTGAGCGGTCCGCTCGTTGTAGGCCTTGGTGAACTCCATGATGTTGATGCCGTGGGGACCGAGCGCGGTGCCTACAGGCGGCGCCGGCGTGGCCTTGCCTGCCTGCAGCTCGAGCTTGAGGATCACCCGGACTTTCTTCTTGCCCATCTGAGTTAGCTCTTCTCTTCCTTCGTGTGCCCAGCCGCGCCTCTAGTGGACCTTCTCGACCTGAAGCAGGTCGAGCTCCACAGGCGTCTCGCGACCGAACATGTTGACCAGCACTTTCAGTTTGCCCTTCTCGGGGTTGATCTCGTCCACCTTGCCGTGGAAGTCCGTGAAGGGCCCGTCGACCACGCGCACCGACTCCCCGACCTGGAACTCGACGCGGATCTTGGGCGCCTCCTGCTTCATCTGCTTCTGGATGGCGCGGACCTCTTTTTCCTGCAGGGGTACCGGGCTGTTGGCCGAGCCCACGAAGCTCGTCACGCCGGGAGTGTTGCGAACCACGAACCATGACTCGTTCGACATCACCATGCGGACCAGGATGTAGCCCGGGAAGATGCGCTTTTGGACGTGGCGGCGCTTGCCGTCCTTGATCTCGATCTCGTCTTCCATGGGGACCAGGACCTGGAGGATCTTGTCCTGCATGTCCATCGACTCGATGCGCTTCTCGAGGTTCTTCTTGACCTTTTCCTCGTGGCCCGAGTAGGCGTGGACGACGTACCACTGCGCTTGCTGCTCCGGGGCTGCGCTCTTCTCGACGGCCATGCTACTGGGCCGTCCCGTTGTAGATGAGGCGCTTGGCGATTGCGCCGAGCAGGTAGTCGGTGCCGCCGATGAAGGCACCGAGCAGGATCACGGTGAAGATCACGATCAGGGTATAGCGGTAGAGCTCCCCCGCCGTGGGCCATACGACTTTGCGCAGCTCGTCGTAAACCTCGCGCAGGAACCGCAGGGGCGCAAAACCCTCCGCCGGCTGCTCTGCACGCCTGGTTGTGACCGCCATCTGGCTACTTGGTCTCCTTGTGCGCAGTGTGCTGATGGCACCACTTGCAGTATTTGCTCATCTCGATCCGGTCAGGATCGTTCTTCTTGTTCTTCACGGTCGTGTAGTTGCGGCGCTTGCACACGCCGCAGGCGAGGGTGATGATGTCTTCCATAGCTGTCTCTTTGGCTGGGGGTGGAAAAGAAAAAGCCTAGGTTCCCTAGGCCCTGTCAATAGTAGCAGAGCGCCGGCCG
>DATLUC010000095.1:0-19442 GCA_035533335.1 Candidatus Baltobacterales bacterium | reverse complement strand
CGCACCGCGCGCGTCCACGCAGCTCAGATGGCCCAGTCGCTGGCGTGGTCGCAGGAGCTCAAGCAGGGGCTGGCCGACTACGAGGCTCAACAGCAGGCACTCGCAGCCGCGCAGGCCCGGGCCGCGGTGATCGCCGCGAGGAGCAACCATCCGGGACCGCCACCAGACATCGCCAAGGACATCACCGACGCGTTCGGTCCGCTCGGCCCGGCCGCCGTCCAGTGGGCCATGAACGTCGCCTACTGCGAGTCCCGGTACCACCCCAACTCGGTCAACTCTTCGAGTGGCGCGTCGGGCTTGTTCCAGTTCCTTCCGAGCACGTGGTCGGGGACCCCGTGGGCGAGCCAGTCACCGTTCGACCCGGCCGCCAACGCCATGGCCGCCGCCTGGCTTTACTCGCACTACGGCCCCGGTCGCTGGGTCTGCCAGGGCTGAATTCGCTTCCCCACCAGCTGGGGAAGGGGGATTGACCTAGCTTTCGGCGCTGACGACGGTCTCCAGCTCGTAGATCGACTGCGGGCGGGACGCGCCCTTCAGGAGCATCGCCTCCGGGCCGGCCACCCCCACGCCGCGGGGCAAGGCCTCGAGCGTCGCCTCGCACAGGAGCACCTTGGCAGGCCGCACCTTGGACAGGGAAGCGGCGTTGTTCACGGTCACGCCGATCAGCGTGAACTCCAGCCGCCTCTTCGAGCCGACGTGCCCGGCCAAGACCTCGCCGGTGTCCAGCCCGATGCCGACCGAGATCGCCGGCCTGCCGCTGGAGACGAGCTCGCGGTTGAGGCGGTCGATCTCCCTGACCATCCCCTGCGCGGCCTTGAGCGCCTGTTCCGCGTGATCCTGCATGGGGTTGGGGGCGCCGAACACGACGAGCATCCCGTCCCCCTGGAACTTGTCGATGTTGCCGCCGTGGGCCAGCACGACCTCGATCATCCGGCGGAAATAGTCGTTGAGGAACTCGAAGAGCTCCTCCGTTCCCATGCTCTGCGACAGACGCGAGAACCCGGCAATGTCGGAGTTGAGGATGGTGACCTTGCGACGCTCTCCGGCCAGCATCGTGGTGTCGCGGTCGGAATGGGCGAGCACGTAGTCCGTGACCTGTTTGTTGACGTGGAGCTCGAAGAGCTGACGCAGGAACTCCGATCGCTCGTACTGGCGCGCGTTGTCGATGGCCATCGCGGACAGGTCGGAAATCGCCTGCAGGAACTCCTTGTCCGTCTCCTCGAAGATCGCCGCTTGGAACGGGTTGTCGACGTAGACGGCGCCGATCACTTTGCCCTTCGTCACCAAAGGCACGGCGATGATCGAGCGCAGGTTTTGAAGAATCACCGACTGCTTGCCCTTGAACCGGTCGTCCAGGCTGGCGTCGGTCGAAACGACGGCCTGCCCGGTCACGACGACCTGCTCGATCACGCTTCTCGAGCCGAGGAACTCGCGGGCCTTCTCCGGGTCGGCCTCCCCGCTCGACATCTGGACCGATAGCTCTTGAGTGGCCGGGTCCACCAGGACGATGAAGCCGCGCGCGGCCTTCATCAGCGTGATGACGCGGTCCATGACCTTACGCAGGACGACATCCAGCTCGAGCGACGAGCTGAGGTCGCGTGCCAGCTCATAGAGCAGGTGGTCGCGCATGCCGAGATCGACTTGGCGGGCCAAGGGCACCAGCAGTGTAACGAACGAGTGTCGAAAATCCGGCCACCGGTAAACTCGAATCCCCTTGGTTTCCGCAGAGTTCTCCCAGCCGAACGTCGACGCCCTGCTCGCGAAGCTGAACCCACCGCAGCAGGAAGCGGTCACGCACGGCGACGGACCGCTTTTGATCTTCGCCGGCGCCGGCAGCGGCAAGACCCGTGTGCTCACCGCGCGCATCGCCTACCTGATCGCCACGCGGCGCGTGTGGCCCGACCGCCTGGTCGCAGTCACGTTCACCAACAAGGCCGCCCGCGAGATGCGGGGGAGGGTCGAGTCGCTGGTGGGCGAGGCGGCCCAGAACATGTGGGTGGGGACGTTCCACTCCACGGCGGTCAAGATCCTGCGCCGCGAATCGCAGCGCATCGGCATCGCGAACAGCTTCGTCATCTTCGACGAGGACGACACCCGAGCCGCGTTGAGGCAGGTGCTGGAAGAGCTGCGGCTCGACCCCAAGCGCTACCCGATCGGGGCGCTGAGCAACGCGATCTCCCAGGCGAAGAACGAGCTGAAGCGCCCCCAGGACTACCCCAACCGCAGCTACGCCGACGAGGTGGTGCGGCGCATCTACGAGTCGTACCAGGAAGTTCTCCGCCGCTCAGGCGGTCTCGACTTCGACGACCTGATCATGAAGCTGGTCGAGCTGTTGAGCACCGACCAGGAAGCGCTCGCGAAATGGCGAGACCGGTTCCGCCACGTGCTCGTCGACGAGTACCAGGACACCAACCGGGCGCAGTACGTGCTCGTGAACCTGCTGGCACAGGAGCACCGCAACGTGGCGGTGGTGGGTGATGACGACCAGTCGATCTATCGTTTCCGGGGCGCCGACATCCGCAACATCCTGGATTTCCGCAAGGACTACCCCGATGCTCATGTCGTCCACCTCGAGCAGAACTACCGCTCGAGCCAGGCCATCCTGGACGCGGCCTACAGCGTCATCCGCAGCAACCCCGAGCGCGCGGAAAAGCGCCTGTGGACGGAGCGGGCGGGCGGCGAGAAGGTGATGGCGATGCAGGCCTACAACGAGATCGAGGAGGCGGAGTTCGTGGCCGACGAGATCGAGCGTCTCCGACGCACCGAGAACCGCGGCTACTCGGACTTCGCGATCCTTTACCGCACCAACGCGCAATCGCGCTCGTTCGAAGACGTGCTCGCCCGCCGCCGCATCCCCTACCGTCTCGTGGGTGGCATTCGCTTCTGGGAGCGCCGCGAGGTCAAAGACCTCGTCGCGTACCTTCGGTTCTGCTTCAATCCCAAGGACTCGCTGAGCTTCTCGCGCATCGTGTCGGTCCCGCCGCGCAAGATCGGCAACGTGACCGTCGACGCGTTGAACACGCGGGCGCGTGAAACCGAAGACGACCTCCTGGCCATCCTTGCCGATCCCGCCCACGTGGCCGGCGTGCCCAAAGCTGCTGTCGCGCCGCTGCAGACATTTCGCTCGCAGATCGAATCCGTTCGCGCGACCATGGGCGTCCTGCGGCCCAGCGAGCTCCTCGACCACATCGTCGAGGTGATGGACCTCCGCCGGCATTACCTCGATGGCACGCCGCAGGGCGAGGCACGCATGGAAAACATCAACGAGCTCCGTGGTCTGGCGGAGAGCTTCGACGACCGCGAGCCGGCACAGGGCGTCGAGGATTTTCTCGCCGAGGTCGCGCTGGTCTCCGACGTGGACGCCTATGACGAGAACGGCGAGGGCGTGACCCTGATCACGCTCCACATGGTCAAAGGCCTCGAGTTCCCCGTCGTCTTCATGGTCGGGATGGAAGAGGGCCTCCTCCCTCATCAACGAGCCCTGGACGAGCGCGAGGAAAACCCTTCGGCGGTCGGAGCGGCGACCGAGATGGCGGAGGAGCGGCGCCTGGCCTACGTAGGCATGACCCGGGCCAAGGACCGCCTCTACCTCAGCTGCGCATTTCGCCGCCACCTGTACGGGCGCTCCCAGCCTGCCTTTCCGAGCCGATTCCTGACAGACATCCCCCAGTCGATGCTCGCCGCGCCCAAGGGCAGCGCGCCGGTCGCGCCGCCGCGCCAGGGCTACAGGGAGCGATACCAGGAGCGCCAGGTCGAGGCGGCGCCCGCAGCTCCGCCCGTGCAGCGGTTCTGGAGCGGTGACCGGGTCCAGCACCCGGCGTTCGGCGCGGGCACGGTGGTCAAAAGCACGTTGACGCGCACCGACGAGGAGCTCGTGATCAAGTTCGACAAGGTCGGGCTGAAGATCCTCAGCGGCATGCTCGCCCCGCTCACCAAGTGAAGCGCAGGCGCGCCGCCGTCGACCCGGCGGTCCGGGTCGAAGAGCTGAGGCAGATGATCCGCCGCTACGAGCACGCCTACTACGTGCTCGACCAGCCGGAGGTCACGGACGCCGAGTACGACGCTCTTTTCCTCGAGCTGCGGCGCATCGAAGACGAACGGCCCGACCTGATGACGGCCGACTCGCCCACGCAGCGTGTCGGCGGCGAGGCGTCCGGCCAGTTCGCCAAGGTGCGGCACCGCTCGCCGATGCTGAGCCTCCAGAACGCGTTCGACGAGTCCGAGATCCGCGCCTTTGACAAGCGGGTGCGCGCCGCCGTCGGCGACAAGGTGAGGTACTGCTGCGAGCTGAAGATCGACGGGCTGGCGATGAGCATCACCTACTCCAAGGGCCGCTTCCAGCGCGCGGCGACGCGCGGCGACGGTGCGGTCGGCGAGGACGTGAGCGCCAACGTCCGCACCATCCGCAGCGTTCCGCTTTCGCTCACCCCGGCCCCTGGCCTGCCTGACGTCTTCGAGGTGCGGGGCGAGGTCTACTTTCCGATTGCGGCCTTCGAGAAGCTGAACCGCGAGATCGAGGCCCAGGGTCGCCCGCGCTTCGTCAACCCGCGCAACACCGCAGCGGGCAGCGTGCGGCAGATCGACCCCAACGTCACCGCGAGTCGTGACCTGCAGACGTTCATGTACACGCTCGACCCGGCCGGCCGCTGCCGCTCGCAGTGGGAGGTGCTCGAGACGCTTGAGAAGATGGGTTTTCGCGTCAACAAGAACCGGCGCCGCCTCAACTCGATCGACGAGGTGATCGACTACCACGCGGAGTGGCAGCGCCGGCGCCATGAGCTCGAGCACGAGATCGACGGGATCGTGGTCAAGGTCGATGATTTCGCGCAGCAGCAGGAGCTGGGTTTTGTCGCCCGCTCGCCGCGTTGGGCGATCGCGTTCAAGTACGCGCCTGAGCAGGCGGAGACCGACGTCGAGGAGATCGCGTGCTACGTCGGCCGCACCGGCGTGCTGACCCCGGTGGCGCACCTGAAGCCCGTGGTGGTGGGCGGTGTGACCGTCCGCAACGTGACGATGCACAACGAGGCGCAGGTCAACGAGAAGGGCGTCTACGTCGGAGCGCGCGTCGTGATCCATCGCGCGGGCGACGTCATCCCCGAGATCGTGAGCGTCAGGGAGCCGAAGACCGGCTGGAAGATGCCTGCCAAATGCCCTGTGTGCGGTGGCGAGGTTGTCCGCGAGGAGCCGTACATCGCGCATCGGTGCGTCAACCCGTTCTGCGCGGCGCAGCGGCTCGAACGTTTGCGGCATTTCGCCAGCCGGGGGGCGCTGAACATCGAGGGCCTGGGCTACGCAACCCTCGGCCAGGTCATCGACAGGGGATGGGTCGAGGATCCGAGCGACCTGTACCGCTTGACCTGGGAGCAGGTGATGGAGCTCGATGGCTTCGCCGGGAAGTCCGCCCAGAACCTCGTCGATCGCATCGCGGGCAGCACGCGGCCACCGCTGGGCCGCTTCCTGTACGCGCTGGGCATCCCCCAGGTGGGCGAGGCTACCGCCGACCTCCTCGCGGCGGATTTCGGAACGATCGACGGCCTGCGGGAGGCGAGCGAAGATGACCTGAAGAGGGTGGAGGGCGTGGGACCGAGCATGGCTCGAGAGGTCCACGTGTACTTCCACGGGCCCGGCGGCGAGATGGTAGGCAAGCTGCTCGCGGCCGGGGTCGAGCCGCAAGCGGTCGAGGGCGTGGCCGAGGGCCCCTTTACGGGCAAGACTTTTGTCTTCACCGGGACACTGGAGACCATGAGCCGCCCGGATGCTGAGGCCCTGGTGCGCAGCCTCGGCGGCAAGGCCGCATCGGGCGTCAGTGCCAAGACGGACTACGTGGTGGCCGGTCCTGGCGCCGGCTCGAAGCTGGAGAAGGCGCAGAAGCTCAAGCTCGAGATCCTGGACGAGCAGGGCTTCCTGGCCATCCTGCCGAAAAAGAAATGATCTGCCCCGCCTGCGGGCTCGAGCTTCCCAGCCATGCGCGCTTTTGCGCGCGGTGCGGGGCCCGGCTGCCGTCGCCGGGGCCCACCGTCGAGACGTGGGTCTTGGTGGTTTTCGGAGTCGGGGTCGTCGTCACGGCCGCCATCGCCGTTCTGTACGCGGGGGTCGCGACGGATCCGACGGTGGCCTCGACCGGCCTGGACGCGTCGACCGTACGCACCGGATCGATCCTCATCGGCGCCGCGCTCGGAATCCTGTGCCTTCTGCAGAGCGCCGCCATCGCCGGGCTGGTGCGCGGCCGGGACTGGGGCCGCATTGTGGCCACGGTGGCATGCGTGATGTGGAGCGCCACTTGCATCGGGCTTCCGGTGGCGGTCCTGATACTGAACTCGCTGTGGCGCCGCAAACCGCCACCCGCACAGGCGGCGCGCCCACTCTTCTAGACTCGCGCGGTTGCAAACGCCCGAAGCAGCGCCGGCTCGGATCCAGGCCTCTACGCCCCGCTGGGTGTGGCCGTTCCTGCTCGGAGGCGCCGTTTTGCTTTTCGCCTGGGGCGTGTTCGTTCTCAGCTTCAAGGCGGAGCCGTCGGCCATCGGCCGAATAGGGGCGATCGTGATCCTGATCGGGGGAGGATCGATCGGGACAGCCCTGGTCGGCGTGGTCGCCTCGATCGGCCTGGTCAGGCACGCCCGCTGGGCGCGGTCGGTCGCCTGGCTCGCGTCGGCGCTCATGATCCTGACCTGCGTCAGCTCCTGGGCCGGCCTGGTCGGGGTGGTGGGCCTCGTGTCCGGGCCGACGCCCCGGAAAACCTAAGCTAGACCCCGTGCCGCTCTCGAAGGACCAGGTCCGCCATGTCGCCATGCTTGCCCGCATCGGGCTCGAGCCGGGCGACGAAGAGTTCTATGCCGAGCAGCTCAGCGGCATCCTCGCGCACATCGACCGCCTGCAGGAGGTCGATACTGACGCGATCCCGCCGACGGCGCAGGTCGTCGAGGTTGCCAACCGCCTGCGTGAGGACGAGCCCCGACCCGGCCTGGGCCAGGTTGAGGCACTCGCCAACGCCCCTGCTGCGGTGGACGGATCCTTCCGTGTGCCGTCCATCCAGGAAGAAGCGTGACGCAGCTCGTCGGTTCGACCATCGGGGAGCTCGGCAAGCTGCTGCGGGCTCGCGAGGTGTCCGCGCGCGAGCTCCTCCAGGCCCACCAGGAACGGATCGAGGAGGTGGACGGCCGCGTCAAGGCTTTCCTGCGCCTGACCCCCGAGCTGGCGGCCGAACAGGCCGGCCGCGCAGACCAGGCTTTGAAAGCGGGTGACGCCGGACCCCTGACCGGCATCCCGGTCGCCGTCAAGGACGTGCTGTGCGTGCGCGGCGTTGAGACCACCGCCGGCTCGCAGATCCTCCGCGGTTTCAAGCCGCCTTACACGGGCACCGCCATGGCCAGGTTGTTCGACCAAGGCATGGTGATGCTTGGCGTCACCAACTGCGACGAATTCGCCATGGGTAGCTCGACCGAGAACTCCGGCTATTTCCCGACCCACAACCCGTGGGCGCTCGATCGCGTCCCGGGGGGCAGCTCCGGTGGCAGCGCCGCCGCCGTCGCCGCGGGCGAGGCCGTGATCTCACTGGGCACCGACACCGGAGGCTCGATACGCCAACCGGCGGCCCTGTGCGGGGTGGTCGGGATGAAGCCGACCTACGGACGTGTGAGCCGGTACGGCCTCATCGCCTTTGCCTCGAGCCTGGACCAGATCGGCCCGTTCGCGCGCAGCGTCGACGACGCGGCGCTCACGCTCGCGGCCATGGCCGGTCACGATCCCCTCGACGCCACGTCGTCGGACCGCGCGGGCCACGACGTGCTGAGCAGCTACGGCGGAGAGGTCAAGGGCATGCGCCTCGGCGTGCCGCGTGAGTACTACGAGGTCGAGGGCATCGAGCCGGGCGTGAAAGCGGCGATCGAGAGGGCATTGCAGGTTCTGCGTGCCGCCGGCGCCGAGCTCGTCGACGTTTCGCTGCCGCACACCGACTACGGCTTGGCCGCTTACTACATCATCGCGCCGGCCGAATGCTCGTCCAACCTCGCGCGGTTCGACGGCGTGCGATACGGGATGTCGGAGGAAGACTCGGCGAACGTCACCGAGGCGTACTCGAAGACGCGCCGCCGCGGCTTCGGGACCGAGGTGCGCCGCCGGATCATGCTCGGCACCTACGCCTTGTCGAGCGGTTATTACGACGCGTACTACCTCAAGGCGCAGAAGGTGCGGACGCTGATCAAAGGCGACTTCGACCAGGCGTTCAAGAAATGCGACGCCATCGTCAGCGCCACGTCACCCACGGTGGCATTCCCGATCGGCTCGCGCACGCAAGACCCGCTGTCCATGTACCTGTGCGACGTGCTCACCCTGGGCGGCAACCTGGCAGGACTGCCGGGGATCAGCGTGCCGTGCGGCACCTCGGAGGGCCTGCCCGTCGGACTGCAGGTTCTCGCGCCGCAGTGGGGGGAGAACGTCGCCCTGCGCGTGGCGCGCGCGTACGAGACGGCGAGCGGGTTGAATGCGGAGGTCGCGCCGGTTGGCTAGCCCCGCCTGGGAGGTCGTGATCGGCATGGAGGTTCACGTCCAGCCGACCACGCGCTCGAAGATGTTCTGTGGCTGCGCAGTCGGCCGCCTCGGCGACCCGCCGAACTCCAACGTGTGCGAGATCTGCCTCGGCATGCCTGGAGTCTTGCCCGTGATCAACAAGGTGGCCGTGGAGGCGTGCCTCAAGACGGCGCTCGCGCTGGGATGCGAGATCCCGCGCCACACCAAGTTCGACCGCAAGAACTACATGTATCCAGACCTGCCGAAGGGCTACCAGATCAGCCAATACGACCTCCCGATGAGCCGCAACGGGCACCTGGAGCTCGGCGGCCGTGACGTGCGCATCCGGCGGGTCCATCTCGAGGAAGACACGGGCAAGCTCATCCACGCGGGCGAGAAGCTGCACAAGGCCGTGGAGTCGTACGTCGACCTCAACCGGGCGGGTGTCGCGCTGATGGAGATCGTCAGCGAGCCCGACCTGCGTTCGGCCGACGAGGCGCGCGACTATGCGATGGCGCTCCGCACGCTGCTGCGGACGATCGGCGCGTCGGAGGCCGAGATGGAAAAGGGCCAGATGCGCGCAGAGCCGAACATCTCGATCCGCCGCCATGGCTCCGCCGAGCTGGGCGTGAAGACCGAGTTGAAGAACATCAACTCGTTCCGTGCCCTGCATCGCGCGATCCTCTACGAGGTGCAGCGGCAGACCGAGGTCCTCGAGTCCGGCGGCACGGTCGTGCAGGAGACCCGTGGGTGGTCCGACGCCGAGCAGCGGACCTTCTCGCAGCGCAGCAAGGAGTTTGCCGAGGACTACCGGTACTTTCCCGAGCCGGACCTACCGCCCCTCGAGCTGGATCCGGCATGGATTGACGAGCTGCGACGCGCTCTGCCCGAGCTGCCCTCGGTGCGCCACGCCAGGCTGGTCTCCAAGCACGGCTTGACGGCCGCGGATGCCGCGCTGATCGCCGCCGACCGCGAGCTGGCCGACCTGTTCGAGGCAGCGGTGACCGCCGGTGCGCCGGCCAGGCAGACCGCCAACTGGATCGTGGGCGAGGTGGCGCCCACCGGCAAGCTGCCGTCCGCGGAGAACCTGGCCGAGCTGGTCAGGTTCGTCAACGATGGCGCGATCACCCGCGACCAGGGCCGAGAGGTGCTCGTCGAGTCCGTCGAGACCGGGCGCCGGCCGTCCGAGATCGTGACCGAGCACGGCTTCGTCCAGCTGAGCGACGAGGCCGAGCTCCAGGCAATCGCCGAGGCGGTCGTCGCCGCCAACCCTAAGGCGGTGGAAGACTATCGGGCCGGCAAGAAACAGGCCCTCCAGGCCCTGATGGCCGACCTGCGCAAGAGGGCGCCCCAGGCCAACCCGAAGGTTGCGAGCGGACTCCTGCTGAAGCTGCTCGGCTAGCGCGCCACTCGGCGGGACAGCCAGGTGCTGTAGAGGAAGAGCGCGACCGCCGCCAGGTACGCGACCATCGCCACCAGGACGAGGCCGCCGGCGGCTAGCTCGGGCACGATCGGCGTGAACCCGATCGCGAGGATCGAAAGGCCCAGGCCGACGGCGGCCCAACCCTGGAGGCGGGCGACCGCCGGCGTCACCTGCACGAGAGGCCACAAAAGCCGCTCGCGCCACCAGCCGGGGAAGTCTCCCCGCATGAGCAGGTAGGCACCCCCTCCGAGCAGGGCCCCCCCGGCCACGTAGGCCAGGGCCTGCACCACGTACCCCACGGCCGGCCATTCTATCGACAAGCTCTTTCCGCTGGCGGAAAAGGGTGTCGACGCCTCCCCGCTGGCGGGAGGGTGGCCCGGCGCTTCCCCACTGGTGGGGAAGGTGGCGCGCAGCGCCGGATGGGGTGGGACAGTCGGCGGGCGCCGTCCAGCTAGCCTTGATACGTGCCTCTGCCGCCCGATCTACACGTGCATACCGAGTGGTCCTACGACGGCCCCAACGGCGACATGGCCCGAAGCTGTGAACGCGCCATCGAGATCGGGCTCCCCGCCATCGCGTTCACCGACCACGCCGACTTCGTGGTGGTCCAGGAGGGCCAGCACTGCGTCGACATCGTCGGCTACCTCGATTCGATCGAGCGCTGCCGTTCGCAGTTCAAGAGCCTGCGCATCCTGAGCGGGGTCGAGCTCGGCGAGCCGCACTGGTTCCCCAAGGAAACGGCTGAGATCCTCGCCGCCGGCCCGCTGGACCGTGTCCTCGGCTCGATCCACTGCGTCCGCCTGGGTTCGGGCATCGTCGATGCCAGCCAGTTCCACTCACAGCCACCAGAGGACCTCCCGGCCGCCGTGCGTGAGTACTTCCGCGAGACGCTGGCCATGATCGAGAGCCCGCAGCCGTTTGAGGCCCTGACCCACATCGACTACCCCAAGCGCTACTGGCCCGAAGGCGCGCCGCCGTATCGCGAGGAGGACTACGAGGACGAGATCCGCGCCATCCTCTTCGCGGCGAAGCGGCGCGGGCTCGTGCTCGAGGCCAACACCACGCGAGGAGATGGGGGAGAGGCGAGGTTCTGCCCGGGGCTGAAGGTCCTGCGCTGGTGGCACGAGGTGGGCGGCGAGGCGGTCTCGTTCGGCAGCGACGCGCACGATCCCGACCGCGTCGCGGGCGGCTTCGAGGTCGCGATGCGGATCGTCGAGGAGGCGGGGTTCAAGCCGGCGGCGGACCCCATGGCACTGTGGCGCCGCTGATCCTCAGGCCCACCTCCCCGGCACATGGCGGGACCTCCGTGGCCCGCGACGAGGGAAAGGTGTGGCTGGTCAACTACGCCCTTCCCGGCGAGGTCGTGGAGGCCGAGCCGCGAGGGCGCCAGGGTGGCGTGGCGGTGGCCGCGGCCACGCGGGTCATCGAGGCCTCGCCCCACCGTGTGGAGGCCCCTTGCCCTTACTTTGGCGCCTGCGGCGGCTGCCAGCTGCAGCACGCGTCGTACCAGCACCAGCTCGAGCTCAAGCGGCAGGTGGTCGAGGAGGCATGGTCCCGTGCCGGTCTGCGCCTCCCGCCCGACGCGCCCGTGTTCGGGATGGAAGACCCGTGGCGGTACCGAATCAGGGGCGAGTTCGAGGCCGTGGGCGATCCGAGAGGATGGCGTTTCGGCTTCCACCGCCAGCGCTCTCACTCGGTGCTGCCCGTCGACATCTGCCTGATCCACGACCTTCGCATCGAGCAGGCGCTGCCCGCATTCGGGCAGGCCGCGACCGAGCTCGGCCTCAAGGGCCTGCAGAACCTGCTGCTCACGATCGAGCCCGCCGGGCGCGGGCTGCTGTGGCGCCTGCGCTTCCACGGCCGGGAGCCCGCTTGGCCCCGCGACGAGCTCGCCCGCCGGGTGGCCGAGCTGCTGCCCGACCAGGTCCTGCTCGACGACGCCATGAGCCTGGAGTTCTGGGATCTCACATTCCGCGCCCGCAGCGACACCTTCGTGCAGACCAACTACCGGCAGATGCTCGTGCTGTACCGTACCGCGCTCGACATGCTCGGCGCCCAACCAGACGAGCGCGTCCTCGACCTTTATGCCGGCATCGGGACGCTGTCGGTGGCCGTCGCGCGGGATTCGGCCGCCGTGACCGCGATCGAGGAGAACCCCCACGCAGTCCAGCTCGGCCGGCTCAACGCCAAGATCAACTCAGCGCGTGTCGACTACCTGCCGGGGAAGGTCGAGACGGTGCTGCGACAGGTCAGGCTGGGGCAGCACCAAGCGGTGATCCTCGATCCGCCGCGCGCCGGGTGCGAGCCGGCCGCGCTCGCGGAGCTCATCCGGCTGGGCCCGCAGCGGCTGGTCTACGTGTCCTGCGAGCCTTCGACGCACGCCCGTGACCTGGTCAGCCTGGTGCGGGGCGGATACCGGGTGCGTCGCGCGGCGATCGTGGACATGTTCCCGCAGACCTACCACATCGAGAGCGTGGCGCTGCTGGAGAGGAGCACGTCCGCGGGCTGACCTGGAGTCGTTCTTGGTCGGGTCTCCCCTCCGTCGCCTGCGGCGACACCTCGCCGCCCCTGGCGGATGTCTAGGGGCGGTCGAGTCGCCGGGCGAACTTGACGACCACGAGCCGGAGCCGTCCTGGGCCCATCGATCTGACCACGGCGGTAAGGAGGGGCCTCAGGATCTGCATATCGGGCCAAACGGAACGTGAGCTGGAACGGTTACGCCCGGAGTCAACCCGGCCAGCTTAAACGAACGACCCCCGATCAGGTCCTGTTGTGGACAAACTCGGCCAGGCGCCGGACGCCCTCTCGCAGATCGTCGTCCGAGCTGGCCAGGCTGATCCTCACCGCGTCCCGCGCCACCTGGCCGAACGCCGTCCCGGGAGCGACCGAGACGCCCTTCTCGCGTAGGAGGCTGAACGCGAACTCGCGCGCCTGCAGGCCGCTCGGCGCGATGTCGGCCATGCAGTAGAAGGCGCCCGCAGGCTCGGCGATGAAGAGCTCGGCCTCCCGGAGGATCTCAACCACGAGGTCGCGGCGCCGGCGGTACGCCCCGACCATCTCGGCGACGCAATCCTGGGGGCCCCTCAGCGCAGCCTCGGCGGCCACCTGGCTGATCGTCGAGACGCAGGAGGAGCTCGATTCGAGCACCTTGGTGGCCGTGTCGATCAGCTCGTCCGAGCCGGTCACGTAGCCGATGCGCCACCCCGTCATCGAGTAGGTCTTGGAGAAGGTGAAGACGCTGACGATGCGGGGGTCGCCGGGCGCCAGGTGAGCAGGGCTGGTCCACGCGCCGTCGAACACGATCTGGTCGTAGCACTCGTCGCTCAGCAGCCAGAGGTTGCGCCGCTGCGCGAGCTCGATCAGCTCGGCAATCGTCTCGCGCGGGTACACGGCACCGGTCGGGTTGTTGGGGCTGTTGACCATGAGCACCTTGGTGCGCGGGGTGATCAGCGCTTCCAGGACGTCCAGGTCGGGCTGAAAACCCGAAGACGGAGGGCACGGGTAGAGCACCGCCCGCGCGCTCGTCCAGGCCATCATCATCCTGTAGTTCGGCCAGCCGGGATCCGGCAGCAGGACCTCGTCGCCGGGCTCGACCACGGCCGCCAGCACGGCGGCGATCGCCCCGACGCCACCGGGACCGATCGCGACCCGCTCGGTCGAGGAGGCGATCCCGTTCACTCGCGCGAGTTTGGCCACGAGCTGCTCGCGGAGGGAAAGGATGCCCTGAGTATGCGTGTAGAAGGTCTTGTGCTCGTCGATCGCCCGCTTGCCCGCCTCGCTGATGTGAGCGGGCGTCGGGAAGTTGGGCTGGCCCACGTCGAGGCGGACTGCCCCTGGAGTGAGAAGCGCCTGGTTCGAGATCTCCCGGATCCCGGAATGGGGGCCCTCGGCGGGCCCGTGGGCGAGGATTGGCTGGGCGGGTCGGGCCATGTCCTCAAATCCTAGAGGCCGGGTCGATAGACTATCCGCGGGGTCCGCCAGCCCAGCCAAAACGATGCCGCACGCCCCTAAGAACTTCGTCCATCTCCACAACCACACCGAGTACTCGCTGCTCGATGGGGCCAGTCGCATACCCGCCATGGTCGCGCGGGCGGCCGAGCTCGAGATGCCTGCGCTCGCGCTCACCGACCACGGTGTGATGTACGGCGCCATCCACTTCTACAAGGCTTGCAAGGAAGCGGGGATCAAGCCGATCATCGGCTGCGAGGTCTACGTCGCGCCGCGCTCGCGGCTCCTGCGCGAAGGTCGCGTGGACCGCGACCCCAACCACCTCACCCTCCTGGCGGCCAGCCACGAGGGCTACGTGAACCTGATGAAGCTCTGCACAGTCGGCCAGATGGAGGGCATGTACTACAAGCCCCGCATCGACAAGGAGATCCTGGCCGAGCACTCCAGGGGCCTGATCGCGCTCTCAGGCTGCCTGCAGGGGGAGGCGGCGAGCCGCATCACGGACGGGGACCTCGAAGGGGCGCGCGAGTCGGTGGCGACGTATCGCGACATCTTCGGCGCGGACCGCTTCCTGCTCGAGGTGCAGCGCCACGGGATCGACAAGCAGGTCGAGGTGAACGTCGCCCTGGCGAAGTTCGGAACGGAGTTCGGCCTCCGGCTGTGTGCGACCAATGACCTCCACTACGTCCACCGGCACGACTCGGAGGCGCACGACGTGCTGCTCTGCCTTCAGACCGGGGCGCGCTTCAACGATCCGAATCGATGGCGCTTCTCGACGCAGGAGAACTATCTGAAGACGCCGGACGAGATGATCGAGGCGTTCGCCGACCTCCCCGACGCACTCGCCAGCACGCTGGACGTCGCCGACATGGTGGACCTGAAGATCAAGCTCGGAGAGACGCTGCTGCCGCCGTTCGACGTGCCGGATGGCATGACCCCGGACAACTACCTCGGCAAGCTCGTCGAGGACGGCATGAGGTGGCGTTACGAAACTCCTGACGCGTCGGTCAGGGAGCGGGCTGCCAGTGAGCTCGACGTGATTCGGCAAACCGGCTACGCGTCGTACTTCCTCATCGTGTGGGACTTCTACAACTTCGCGCGCAAGAGCGGGATCGCGGTCGGGCCGGGTCGGGGCAGTGCGGCCGGCAGCCTCGTTTCCTATTGCCTGGGAATAACCAACCTCGACCCGTTGGCTCACGGCCTGATCTTCGAGCGGTTTCTCAACATCGACCGAGTCTCGATGCCCGACATCGACTGCGACTTCTCCGTGGAAGGTCGCGAGAAGGTCATCCGGTATGTCTCGCAGAAATACGGCGCCGACCGGGTGGCGCAGATCGTCACCTTCACCACGATGGCTTCTAAAGCTGCCATCCGCGACGTCGGGCGAGTGCTCGAGGTTCCGCTGCGCGACACGGACCGGCTGGCCAAGCTGATACCCGTCTGGCAGGGGCGCTCGAAGTCGCTGGAAGATGCGATCAAAGAGGTGCCGGAGTTTCGCGAGGCCTACGAGTCGAGCGATGAGCAGAAGCGCCTGATCGATGTCGCCAAGACGCTCGAGGGCGTATCGCGCAACGTGAGCACACACGCGGCGGGCGTCGTGATCGCACCCGAGCCCCTGGTGCGCTATACGCCGCTGCAGTTCGGTCCCAAGAGCGACGCCGTGATCACCCAGTACGACATGAAAGCCGTTGGCGACATCGGCCTGCTGAAGATCGACTTCCTCGGTCTGCAGAACCTCGACATCATCGCGACGTGCCTCCGCCTGGTGAAGGAGACCCGCGGCATCGAGCTCGACCTCGAAAAGCTTCCATTCGACGACGCCAAAACCTACGAGCTCCTGTCTTCCGGTGACACGCATGGCGTGTTCCAGCTCGAGGGTGCGGGCATGCGCCGGTTGGTCATGGACATGCGTCCGCAGAGCTTTGGCGACGTGGCCGCGGCGGTCGCCCTGTTCCGGCCCGGACCGATGGTCAACATCCCGGCCTTCCTCGCCCGCAAGCAGGGTCGTGAGCCGATCGAGTACATGCACGAGCGTCTCGAGCCGATCTTGCGCGAGACCTACGGCGTGATGATCTACCAGGAGCAGGTGATGATGGCCGCCCGCGAGTTGGCCGGGTTCAGCATGAGCGAGGCCGACATCCTTCGCTCCGCGATGGGCAAGAAGGACAAGGTCAAGATGGCCAAGCAGCGGACGAAGTTCGTCGCGGGGGCGGTTGAGCGCGAGATCCCGCCGGCCACCGCCGAGGTGTTGTTCGACGGGATCGCAAAGTTCGCCGAGTACGGCTTCAACCGGGCGCATTCGGCCGCGTACGGACTGATCGCGTACCAGACCGCGTATCTGAAGGCCAACTACACCCTCGAGTACATGACATCCCTCCTGATCCACATGGAGGGATCGGCGGATAAGGTGGCGACGGCCATCGTGGACTGCCGCCTGCGCGGCATAGAGGTGCTGGCGCCAGACGTCAACCGTTCTCGCGCCGACTTCTCGATGAGCGAAGGGCGCGTCCTGTTCGGTCTGGCCGCGATCAAGAACGTGGGCCAGCACGCGGTGGAGATCATCGTCGCGATGCGCGACGCCGACGGGCCGTTCAAGTCGCTGGAGGACCTTTGCGAGCGCACGGCCGCCATCCAGGACGTCAACCGGCGGGTGTTGGAGGCGCTGGTCCAGTCGGGCGCATGCGACAGCCTTGGCGAGCGCGCCTGGCTGCTCACCGTCCTCGAACATTTCATCAGCCGGGCTGAGCGCGACCGCAAGGACCGCGATGCCGGCCAGATCAGCATGTACGACCTGATCGGGTCCGAAGAGGAGGACGTCAACAACTTCGGGCTCGGTGTGGACGTCAGGCCGATGCCCGGCGAGGACAAGCTGCGGCTCGAGAAGGAGCTGCTCGGGCTCTACCTCAGCGATCATCCCCTCCGGCGCATCTCAGCCGAGCTGGCCAGGCTGTCGGACACCCAGGCGGTCGAGGTGACGAGCGCGCTGCAGGAGACCGAGGTGCGCGTGGCGGGCCTGGTGCGCGAGGTGAGGCGCGTCGTGACGCGCAAGGGCCAGATCATGGCGTACGCGACGCTGGAAGACCTGACCGGCACCGTCGACGTGGTGCTGTTTCCGCGGATCTTCGAGCAGACGCGCCTGCTGTTTGAGCCTGACAAGGTCCTGGTCGTGCAGGGCAAGGTGGACGCTCGAGCGGGCAGCACGCGCGCGACCGGCTCGGGGGGCGCCCCCGTTGATCCTGAGCTCGAACAGGAGGTCGAGACGGCCTCGGTGATCGCCGACATGGCGTGGCTATGGGACGACCCTGAATGCGTCCCCGTGGCGCGCCGGCAGCTGGTCCACGTCCGAATCCCCAACAGCGACTCGGCGCTGGCGGAGCGGCTCGAGACGGTGCTCGCTCGCCACCCCGGTACCGACGAGGTCGTGCTACACGTCGTGGTCGGGACGCGTGAGGTCGTCGTGAATGCCGATCGCTATCATGTGCTCGCCGGACCGGCCCTTGCCGCCGACATCGACGAGCTGGTCGGTTCGTCGGCCACGCGGTTCGAGACCGTGCGGCCCAAGGTCCAGTCGAACGGCAACGGGCGCATGAAACGTGGGTGAGAACGTGAGCGAGGACGAGGCGCCGACCGGTCGTTACGTAGTCGTGAAGGCCCTGGAGGACGGCGTGGTCATCATGGGTCTGACGCGAGGCAAGGACACCCGTTCACACCACTCGGAGCGCCTCGACGCCGGCGAGGTCCTGATCGCCCAGTTCACCGATCTCACGGCGGCCATCAAGGTCCGTGGCAAGGCGGAGATCATGACCGACGTCGGCAGGGTGGAATCCGGGGCTTAGGTCTCTACTGGGAGGCCGGCGGCTTTCCATGCCAGGAACCCTCCTATGACGTCAGTCGCCTTGATCAGCCCCAGGTCCTGTAGCGAGGCGGCGGCCAGGCTCGACGAGTAGCCCTCGCTGCAGATCACGATCACGCGCTTCTGGTGATCCGTGACCTGCGGGATCCTCGAGGGCGACGCCGGATCCAAGCGCCACTCCATGACCGTGCGGTCGACCACGAGGGCGCCGGGGATTTCGCCCTGCTCAGCCCTCTGGGCTTCGGTCCTCGTGTCGATCAGCAGCGCGCCCTGGGACATCTCCGCGGCGGCCTGCCCCGGCTCGACCCGGGTGAACCCCCGTCGGGCGCGTTCGAGGACGTCGTCGATGCTGGGCATGAAACTGGTCGCCAGTATGTAGCAGATAGAATCGGGGACGAAGCCCGCCCACGTAGCTCAGGCGGTAGAGCATTTCCTTGGTAAGGAAAAGGTCCCCGGTTCGAATCCGGGCGTGGGCTCCATCACCCTCTTTCGAATACAAAAGTCGAGCTTTCGTCCTGAAATCACTCGCCAAAAGAAGTCTTTCATTTGTATGGGGGAACCGCTATTCTATAGCGGGTTCTGATGAAAGCCGCTGTTACTCCGATCCCGCGCTTGGTGGAGGACTACCTGGCCGATGCACGAGCCCGCGGACTCTCCTCGTCCACTCTCAGCCAGTCGTATGGCTACTCGCTTCGGAATGTCCTCGTCCCCTGGTGCTCCGAGCATGGCATCGAATCGGTGGAGGGACTGGACAGGCGAGCGCTCAATAGCCTGTCGACTCACCTTCTCAACGAGGGTGGAAAGCGCGGTCAACTGTCGAAACACTCGGTCCATACCTACATGCGGGCGATTAACCGGTTCCTCGCCTGGGCCGAGGGGGAAGGAGAGGGCGGGGGTGCCAAGGCACAGCTTCCCAAGTTGCCCAAGAAGCTGGTGGACGTCCTCGGCCGCGACGAGATCGAGCGCATGGAGGATGCGGCGAGGACCGAGCGAGACAAGCTCATCGTCCGTCTCATGGCTGATACCGGGCTTAGGGTCGGCGAGCTGGTAAGCCTGAGGGTTGCGGACGTCTTGGAACGTGACAGGAATCATTTCATCCGAGTCCGGGGAAAAGGCAGCCGGGAAAGGCTCGTTCCCATTCCGCGTCTCTATCGGCGCTTGATTAGGTACGCCGAGCGCGGAAGGCCGGACGACGCGGTTAGCGATCGCCTGTTCATCGCCTTGCGGCGACGTCCCAGTGGCGACTATGAGGCGCTTTCGACTTCGGGCGTAGACCAGCTGATTCGTCACCTGGCGAAGTCGGCTGCCATCAAGAAGCGGGTTTACCCTCATCTCCTTCGCCACTCCTATGCGACCTGGGCGCTGACCCGGGGGATGAACCCGATCCAGCTTGCCCAAATCCTCGGCCACTCGTCGTTGGCCATGATCCAGAACGTCTACAGCCACTTGTCGCCCTCGGACGCCTATGAGGCAATGCTGCGAGCGCTCTCTGACGACTGACGATTCACAACCGATTCCAATTCGGGAATCACCGGGTGCTTCTTCAGGGCCAAAGCTAGCCTTAGCGCGGTAGCCGATCTGACCGTCTTTCCACCGAATGCCCGCGAGACGGTCGCCTCGCTGACGCCGGCGGCTCTGGCGAGTCCCGCCTGATCCCAGCCCCTGACCGATGCTTGGTATTCGATTTCCGTCGGCCGGAACCTCATGTCATTA
>DATLUC010000094.1:0-9591 GCA_035533335.1 Candidatus Baltobacterales bacterium | reverse complement strand
AGCTTCGGGCTTGGGGATGGCCGAACCGAGCTTGGCCATCATCGGCGCGATCTTCTCGGGCATGGGCCCCCTCTCGGGGTCCTGCGGCGGGTCCATGCGGTGGATCATCCAGTTCTCGCCGTTGGTCTGGAAGAGCACGTAGCGACCCTGCACGCGCTCACCGTGCAGCACCACCATTACTTCGCGGTCGGACCACTTCTCGGTTTCGTAGGTCCCGTGGTCCCAGATCGAAACCTGGCCGGCGCCGTAGTTGCCGGCCGGGATCCGGCCCGCGAAATCGATATACCCGAGCGGATGGTCCTCCACGTGGACCGCGAGGTGGTTCTTCTTGGGGTCGGGCGGGACGCCTTTGGGCACGGCCCATGACACGAGAACGCCGTCACGCTCGAGCCGAAAGTCCCAGTGCAGACGTCGAGCGTGGTGCTCCTGGACGACGAACCGGAGCGCCCGGGCAGCCTTGCGGGGCACCCGGCCACCCGGCTCGGGAGTTCGCTTGAAGTCTCGTTTGGCCTCGTACTCGGTGAGCTTTTTGGCCACCAGTACAAATTTAGGCCACGGCTGCCTCGGGTTTGGTCAGCCGCACACGCAGGCCGATGCCCGCTGTCGTGATCTGACAGGTTTGGAATGGACTCCCTCGGTGAGGCGCTCGAACTGGCCGCGCGAGTAGGCGCGGCAGCGCAGCATCTCCAGGGTCGCGGTGGTGGCGAGCGAGCCCGGCCGACGGTCGCCCCGGAGGTGAAAGGAGGCTCGGTCAGGCTGAAGCTCGGCGAGCTCGCGGTCAAAGCCGCCATCGCCGACTTCCGGGGGGAGAGCGAGGAGGGCGCTGCGCTGGCTCCGGATCGCTACGAGCTTCTCATTCACGCAGGCGCGGTGCACGTCGAGCTGGACACGGTGGTGCAGCCAGTGCCGACCATCCGCACCGAACCTTCAGAGGTATGCCAGATCGGTGCCACTGCATCAGCGCTTGAGATCTTGCTGGACGGAGTCGAGAGCCGGGCGCGGGGGCTGTCTTAACGGGCGGGGTTCCTACGGCGGCGTTCCCTGCCTAACGTGCGCCTCAAAACACCTGGAGGTTCACATGCCATTTCTCGCCGCCGCACCGGACATCACGCCGATTCAGGACTTGATCCTGACGTGGACTCATATCGGGCAGGCGCTGGTGGGGTCCATAGGCGCCTTGGCTTTCATCTTTGCGTTCATCTGGAAGATCACCGCGGTGGAATCCAAGTCGGCCCTGGCCGCCAAGCAGTGGATCCAGCGCATCGTGGTCGGGACGATCGGCGTCGAGGTGGCCAGCTCCCTGGTCACGATCCTCACCAGCTCGGTGCCGAACTCGACGAAGTAAACGGATGGATCAGCTGTTCGGAGAGATCCAGTCGCTGCTGGTAGTCCTGAGCAAGCTCCTCGACATTCTGGCTCCGCTCCAGCATCCCGCGAACATCGTCGTCCTCTTGCTCAACGACAGCGTCGGGCTCCTCGACAAAGTGTGGTTCGATTTCGTTCTCAGCACCAAGGATTTCGAGACGAGCGGCGACTTCACCGCCAACGCCACGATCCAGCGCTTCGAGCCCAAGGTCCAGATCGTCTCCAATGGGGCGCTCGTGCTGGTCGCGATGTGGGCCTCCTACCGAATCATGTGGGGCCACGGGCTGCATACCCAGTATTCGGCCCGCATCCTGCTGCCGCGCCTGTTCATGGGAGCAGTCCTGATCAACTTCTCGCTTCCGCTGTTCCAGGCGGTGGTCGATATCACGAATACCCTGTGCACGGTGATCCGGGGCTTCGTCGCCCTCGACAGCCCGTCGGACTGGCTCGCGAACTCGGTGTACGGCCCGCGCGCCGGAATCTGGGAGATCGTCACCACCGCGATCCTCGCGGTCGGGTACGACGTGCTTGCGGTCACCTACCTGGTGCGGTACGCGATCCTTATCGTGCTTGCGATCACGGCGCCGATCGCAGGGCTCCTGTTCACCTTGCCGGAGACCCACCACATCTCCAAGCAGTGGATCTCCAACTTCACTTCCAACCTCTTGATGCAGCCCGCGCAACTCTTTGTGATCGCCGTCGGATTCGGACTGCAGAAGGACGGCACAACGCCGATTCACCACCTCTTCGCGTTGGCCTCGCTACTCCTGGTGTTCAAGGTGCCGGGTGCGCTGGGGGGCGCGGAGAAAGCGGCGCACAAGCTGCAGTCGACGGTCGCCGAGGCGTTTCGCCACCTCGAGCACGCCATCGCAAAGGCGTGATCGCGCTCGTTCGCGTCCCGGCTCTGGTCCTGGCCGCCATCTTCATCTGGATGGTCGCCGCCTCGCAGGTGCCCAACCCCGTGAAGTTGCCCCTCGGTGCCGTCGTCGAAGGCGCCGTCGTCAGCCAGAAGTTCGGATGCACCGCCGTCGAGCTCGAGCCTTTCGATCCGTTCTGTCCAGGCCATCACATCCACACCGGCATCGACCTCGCCGCCCCGGCCGGCACACCCGTTTCATCGGCGACGGCGGGGACCGCTCGCACAGGATTCGACCCGGGAGGCGCCGGGATGTACGTGGAGGTGATTGTCGACTCGCACGTCCGGATCCTGTACTGCCACCTATCGGCGTTCCGGGTGCGCAGCGGGGCATCTCTGACTCCCGGTGATGTCATCGGCCTGGTGGGCTCGACCGGACGTGCGACGGGGCCACACGTCCATCTGGAGGTTCAGGTCGACGGGAGGTCGGTCGACCCGGCGGCCTGGCTGGCCTCTTAACAGGCAGGGTTGGATCCAGCCCCGGCCGCCCCTAACCTGGAGCCAATTTCACGGAGGTGAGGCGATGGTCAACAAGGTCTTTCTGGTCGGCAACCTGGTGGCAGATCCGGAGGTCAAGGCAACGCCCAAGGGCACTTATGTGGCGAACATCCGGCTGGCCACCAACACGTACACGGGCAAGGACGACGACGGCAACGCGCGCGAGCAAACCGAGTTCCACCACCTGGTCGCATTCGGCAAGACGGCCGAGTTCGCGGGCCAGTACCTGCACAAAGGCCGCCTGATCTTCGCAGAGGGCCGCCTCCAGACCAGCAGCTGGCAGGACGCTGCGGGCCAGAAGCGATTCCGGACGGAGATCGTCGTCGAGAACCTTCAGGGCCTGGGCGCCAGGGCCCAGGAGGCGGCGGCCTAGCCCGGCGCGGACGGGGAGGGTCCTCGGGCAGTAATGTTGTAATCGATGCCCGAGGACATCCGCGCCTGGTTCGCCGCCCGGGTTCCTGCCGGTTGGCTCGCCGGCCCGCCCGAGGTCAGCACCGACGGCGAGGAGATCCTCGTGGTCGTCCCGCTGGCCGACGTCGAGGTGGTGGCGGCCACGGCCGACGCCGAGCTGGTCGCCGCCCGCCAGGCTCGGATCGATCGGTTTCGCGAGGAGTCGCGCGCCGACAGGGTGCGAGTGGCCCGCGAGGCCGAGCGGGAGTTCCGGCGCAAGGTGGCATGGGGCGCCCGCTGCGGTGGTGAGACCAAAGTCTTCACTACATTGAGCGTCCCGGTGATGACCCGGCTGCGGATGTCGGAGCGCTCGATCCTGGACACCCTGGTTGCCGGCGGAGTCGCCCGGAGCCGGAGCGACGCCCTCGCCTGGTGCGTGCGGCTGGTCGGGATGCACCAGGCGGACTGGATCAAAGGCCTGCGCGATGCACTGGTCAAAGTGGACGAAGTTCGCAGTAAAGGACCGCTGAACTAGTTACTTCGGTTGATACTGTGGCCACTTTGATCGCCGAAAGCGAGCGCCGGCACGTCGTCATCATGGGTGCCGGCCCGGCCGGCCTGACGGCCGCCTACGAGCTGATGAAACATGACGTTCCGATCACGGTGGTCGAAAAAGATCCCAAGCAGGTGGGAGGGCTCGCCCGGACGGCCGAATACAAGGGTTATCGGTTCGACATTGGCGGCCACCGGTTCTTCTCCAAGAACGAGGAGGTCGAGAGCCTGTGGACCGAGATCCTCGGGGACGAGATGCTGAGTCGCGGGCGCCTCTCGCGCATCTATTACCGCGGCAAGTACTTCGCGTATCCGATCAAAGCCCTCAACGCGCTTTGGAACCTTGGCCCCCTCGAGGCGGTCCGGTGCCTGGCCAGCTATGCGCGGGCCCGCCTTCAACCGGTCAAGAACCCCAAGAGCCTGGAGGACTGGGTCCGCAACCAGTTCGGATGGCGCCTCTACACCATCTTCTTCAAGACATACACGGAGAAGGTCTGGGGGATCAGCACCAAGGAGCTGTCGGCTGATTGGGCCGCGCAGCGGATCAAGAGCCTGGACCTCTGGGTCGTGATTCGGAGCGCGTTGCTTCCGGGCCGCCGAGGCGCGCATCGCGGCGACGTGGTCACGACCTTGATCGACAGGTTCCGTTACCCCAGACTCGGCCCCGGCCAGATGTGGGAGAAGGTCGCTGACATCAGCCGCGACAAGGGCCACCCCGTCCTGTTGGGTCGCTCCGTGTCGCGCATCAACCACGAGGGGGGGCGGGTGCGCTCGGTTGGGACGATGTCGTCTTCGGGCCAGACCGAGGAGCACATCGGCAGCGACTTCATCTCCAGCATCCCGGTTCGTGAGCTCGTATCGAGGCTTGATCCGCCGGCGCCGGACAACGTGCTGAGGGCAGCCGAGAGCCTCTCTTACCGCGACTTCATCACCGTGGCGCTCATGGTCGACCGGGCCAACCTGTTCCCCGACAACTGGATCTACATCCATGACCCAAGCGTCAAGGTGGGTCGTATGCAGAACTTCAAGAACTGGAGCCCATCGATGGTGCCCGACGAGGGCAAGACCTGTCTCGGCCTGGAGTACTTCTGCTTCGAGGGGGATGGTTTGTGGACCATGGACGATGCGGGGCTCATCGAGCTTGCGCGTGGAGAGCTCTCCCAGCTCGGAATCTGCCGGGCCGAGGAGGTGTTCGACGGCGTGGTGGTCCGGCAGCAGAAGGCTTACCCGGTGTACGACGACCACTACCAGGCCAAGGTCGACTTGATCCGGGACTACCTGCAGTCGAACCTGCCGAACCTGCACCTGGTCGGGCGCAACGGCATGCACAAGTACAACAACCAGGACCACTCGATGATGACTGCGCTGCTTGTGGCGCGAAACATCGCCACGGGCTCGACATACGACCCCTGGAACGTCAACGCAGACGCCGTCTACCACGAGGACATCCGGGTCGGCGAACGTGACCGTACCGGCCGGCAAGTCCCCGAGAGGATCGCCGCCGGCTAGATCCGGGCCGTCAGGTCAGAGCCGCTTCGGCCGGTCGGTCGCGTAGATCCCGCCCTTCGGCCGGGCGAAGTTGGCCGCTACGAAGCAGGCCACCGCCAGTACCGTGAAGAGGATCAGATGCGTGTAATGGTGTCGCGAGCGTGGATCGCTGACCGCGATCTCCAGCACCCCCAAGGCGTACAGCACGCCGATGATCAAGAAGATGATCCCGAGGACCACCAGCCCGAGCGAGAGGGTGCTTGATCTCCTCACAGGTTGAAATGTAACAAAGCCAGGCTTCCGACGCCGGCGGCGATGCAGTACCAGCCGTAAGGGTCCAGCCGCCCGGAGCGGAAGTATCGCATCAGGAATCTGGCGCTCGCATACGCTGCGATGCCCGCCAGCACCGCGCCGGCGAGGTATTCACCCACTGGCACGCCCCGGACAAAAAGCTGGGGCACCTCGACGAGCCCGGCGCCGAGGATCACCGGGGTGGCCAGCAGGAACGAGAAACGAGCCGCCTCCTGGTGCCTCAGCCCCGCCAGCAGACCGCCCCCGATCGTGACCCCTGAGCGGGAGATGCCAGGCAAGAACGCCAGGGCCTGGCACGCGCCGACCAGCGCCGCGGCGCGAAAGCTGATCCGCTCGGCCTGGGCGAACCGCTCCTCCCGCTCCGCGCGTGACGTCGGATCGAGCGCGGACCGGCGCTCTGCGCGCCTGCGCAGAACCTCGAATCCAAGCATGAGAGCGCCGTTGACCACCAGGAACCCGGCTGCTTCGTAGGGGCTCCCGAAGAGGCGCTTGATCGGATTCTCCAGGAAGACCCCGAGAATCGCGGCGGGGATGGTGCCCACGAGCAGTAGCATCGCGAGCCGTTCCTCATCGGTCCGGATCTCGCCGCGAAAGGCGGCGGTGAAGAAACCTCGGATCACGACCACCCAATCGTGTCGATAGACGAGCAGAAGGGCGGTCGCGGTGCCGAGGTGGAGGAGCACGAGGAACGGGACAAACGAAGGGTCGGAAGCTTTGAAGCTCCAGTGCAGCAGGCTCGGGATCAAGACCGCGTGTCCGAGAGATGAGACCGGGAACAGCTCGCTGGCGCCCTGGAGCAGGCCCATGAAAAGCGCCTGCGCGAAAGTCATGTGGATATATTGCTGAATACATGGCTCGCCTTGCCGTCTTCGACAACCCGGCCAAGACTCTCGCCGAGTCGGTGTCCAGGGCTCAGTCGGCGGAAAGGCTGGGATTCGAATCGGTCTGGGTTAACCAGCTGCCCGATGCCCGCGATGCCTCGCTGGTGCTTGCCGCCCATGCCGCGGCGACCCGCCGCGTCACCCTCGGAACCGGAGTGCTCCCCATTTACACGCGACACCCCACCGCGATGGTGCAGATGGCCGCGACGCTCGACGAGCTGTCCGGCGGGAGGTTCATCCTGGGTTTTGGGATCAGCCACAAGGTCACGGTCGAGGGCATGTGGGGAATGCGCCTCGAGAACCCGGTGGACGCGATGCGCGAGTACCTCACCATTGTGCGCAGCAGTCTGCGGGACGGAGGGTGCGATTTCGAGGGCAAGTACTTCTCGGCCCGGTGGATGTATTCGGGAGCCCGAAGGGCCGACCTTCCGGTCATGATCTCGGCGCTGCACCCCCGCATGCTCGAGCTCGCCGGCGAGATGGCGGACGGCGTGGTGCTGTGGATGTGCTCCCCTGCTTATGTGCGGGATCATGTCGTCCCGGCCGTCCGAGCGGGTCGCGAGAAAGCAGGGAAGTCGCTGCGCGGTTTCGAAGTCGTTGCCGCAATCTCGACCTGCCTGACCTCTGATCGCCGGGCTGCCCACGACGTGTTTCGCCAGACAGTCACCAGGTACGCCAGCTTGCCCTTTTACCGCAGGGTGCTGGATTCCAGCGGCTTCAAGGCCGAGCTCGAAGCCGGAGAGGTCAGCGAAGGTCTGATGAACGAGCTCGCGGGCATCGGCGACGCACAGCAGGTGCGCGACGCCGTCGCCCGCTACAGGGACGCGGGCGTGACCTTACCCGGCATAGGTCCTTTCGCCAGCCACCCGGGCGCGGCCGGTTTCGAGGCGACGATGGAGGCTGCCGCTAGCTCCTGAGCTCGGCCAGGACCTGGTCGATGAGCCGGCGGCAGTCGGCGAACTCCCGTCGCACAGCCGCGTCCTCGGCCCGCTCCAGCATCCCGACCACCGATTCCCAGCGCACCGCGTCTCGCTCGTGCAGCCCCGAGCGGACCTGTCCCATCGTCTGGGTGGCGAACAGCAGGCCGCCACCAGGGTTGTCGAGGATGGAGCGGGCGATCTCGAGCTGACCCGCGGCCCAGCCGACGATCGCATCGCCGGGGTGGGTTTCCAGCTTCTTCGGGCGCAGCACCTCGACCTCCGCGAAATGGGAGGCGGACTGCGCTCGGCCGGTGGGCTTGCGTTCCATCGCCTGTCTATTGTCGGGCAAGGCCGCGCAGGGCCTCGCCGGTGAGGCGGTAGACCGTCCAGTCGGAGTTGGGCGTGGCGCCCAGCCGCTCATAGAATCCGATCGCGGCGCGATTCCAGTCGAGGACCGCCCACTCGAGCCGGCCGCATCCGCGCTCCACCGCGACCTGGGCCAGGCGCTCCAGCAGGGCGCGGCCGATTCCACTGCCGCGCTGCTCCGGGACGACGAACAGGTCCTCGAGATAGATTCCCGGCTGCGCGAGGAAGGTCGAGAAGCTATGAAAGAAAAGCGCGAAGCCGACCACGGCGCCGCCGTCCTCGGCCAGCAGTGTCTCGGCGTACTGCTTGGGTCCGAACAGGTTCTTGGCCAGAAGGTCTTCGGTCATCGTGACCTCGTCCTCGAGCTTCTCGAAACGGGCCAGCCCGCGGATGAGCTCGGCGATCACGGGCACGTCGGAAGGGCCTGCGAATCGCAAATTGAGGCTCACCGTGGGCGGTCTCGCCGGCGGAACACGAAGCGCATTGCACCTTGGGTGTCTGAAAAGCTCGCGATCTTGTTGTCGACCAGGCCGGCGGCCAGGCCGGCGGAGATGACGTCGGTGTCGGAAATCGGCGCCCGGCCCCCCTTTGGGCGCACGACCCAGATCGCGCCGTTGGGCTCGATCCAGGTCTTCACGTCACCGAGGCGGACGAGGTCCTGGGCGTTGGTCGCGCCCATGAAGACCAGGTCGCATGGCGTGGGTGGCTTGCCCCGAACGATGTCGGACGTGCGGCTGCGCAGCTGGCGCAGGAAAGAGGCGTCGTCGACATCCACGATCGCGATCTTCGCACCGGGCTTGACGCCGAGCTTGTCCAGGAGGGGTCGTGTGGAAAAAGCGTCAGGGCTCAAGCCTGCTTCTCGGTGTCGCCCGCGCCACGCACTGCTCCGAACACGACCACGCCCAGCAGCCACGCCGCGTAGGCGCCGGCGACGGCGAGCACGATGACGGGGATCGGGCTGGAAACGCGGCTCATCAAAAGAAAGCCAAGACCGATGAAGACGCACAGCACCGCCGCTCCCGCCACGCCTCCGGCCACGGCGCCGACCACGATGGGGATCATGCTCGTGGAGGTTTTCAGACTTCGAGCACCTGCAGGTCTTTGACGGCTCCGGGGACCGTGCCCGAGTACACGTGATTGAAGAGAAAGCGGGTCTTGGGATGCCGCTTCTTCAAGCTGGCGGCCTCCTCCCAGCTCATGTGGCTGAACACGTCACCCGGGCCGGTCGCCTCGACGATTGCGACGTCGGCGCCGTCGACCAGCTTGTCGAGCGGCGCCGTCGGCTCGGTGTCGCCAGAATAAGCGATCACCTTCCCGTTGACGTGCAGGCGGTATCCGTTGCAGCCGCTCGTGCCGTGGTCGAGCTTGACCGTCTCATATTTGACCCCGGCGACGGTGCCGGAGGGACGTGCAGTCAGGTACCTCACCTTGAACTTGGGACGCATGACGCGCTTCCAGTCTGGTCCCCAGCTCACGTCCCAAAGGGCCTCGAGCCTTTCTTCGATGCCGGCCGGGCCAACGAAGGTGAGCGGCCGCTGGTCGATGAACACCCTGTGCAGGACGAAGGGCGGCAGGCCAAGCGTGTGGTCGCCGTGGAAGTGAGTCAGGAAGACGACCTTGATGTCGCCGGCCTCCACGCCGACGCGGCGCAGGTGCGGAAGCAGCGGCGCGCCGCCATCGAGGAGCAGGCGACCATCGACCACGACAGCTCCGTTGTAGCGGTCAGGCGAAAACGCCGCGCCGCTGCCGAGGAACGCGAGCTTTACGCGACCGTTACCGCCTGGTTCAGATACACGTCCTGAATTGCGTGTAGTAACTCGATGCCCTCCTTCATCGGACGCTGGAATGATTTCCGGCCGCTGATCAGGCCCATTCCGCCGGCTCGCTTGTTGATGACGGCTGT
>DATLUC010000093.1:0-41417 GCA_035533335.1 Candidatus Baltobacterales bacterium | reverse complement strand
GTCCACTCGTCGTGCTGCTCGGCGAGCACGCCACCGACCAGGCGAATGATGGCGGCGCGGTCAGGAAAGATGCCGACCACATCGGTGCGCCGGCGGACTTCTTTGTTCAATCGCTCCTGCGGGTTGTTGGACCAGATCTGGCGCCAGTGCTCTTTGGGAAAAGTGGCGAAGGCCAAGACCTCAGGCCCGGCCTCAGCGAGCATGGTCGCCGCCTGTGCGAAGCGCGACTGCAGCTGCTCGACGATGCGCTCGTGCTGAGCCCAGACCGCGGCCAGATCGGGCTGGGCGAAGATGGAGCGGACCAAGGTCGCGACCAGGGTCTGCGCCGACTTCGGCACCTTGGTCAACAGGTTGCGGACGAAGTGGACACGACAGCGTTGCCAGCCGGCTCCTGGAAGCACGGCGGCAATCGCTTGCTTTAAGCCCTCGTGACTGTCCGAGATGACCAGCTTCACACCGCTCAGACCGCGAGCAACCAGGCCCCGCAGGAAGCTGGTCCAGGCAGCTCCGTCCTCGGCGGTGAATACGTCGACGCCCAAGATCTCACGGCGGCCATCGGCGTTGACCCCGGTGGCAATCGCGGTCACCACGTTGACGATGCGGCCGCCATCCCGGCAGCGCTGGGTCAGGGCGTCGACCCAGACGTAGCTGTAGGGACCTGCATCGAGCGGCCGGTTACGGAAGTCGGCCACCATCGGGTCCAGGCTCTTGCAGAGTTCGGAGACCTGAGACTTGGAGATCGATTGGATGCCCAGCGTCTGCACCAGCGCCTCCACCCTCCGGGTTGAGACGCCGGCCAGGTAGGCCTGGGCGATGACGGCCACCATCGCCCGCTCGGCGCGCCGTCGCGGCGTCAGCAGCCAGTCTGGGAAATAGCTGCCTTGCCGCAGCTTGGGCACGGCCAACTGGATGGAGCCGACCCGAGTGTCCCAATCGCGCAGGCGGTAGCCGTTGCGCGAGTTGACACGCTCGGCGCTGCGCTCGCCGAACTCCGCCCCGCAGGCCTCCTGGGCCTCGGCGGCCATCAGCTGCTGGGTGATTGCGGCCATCATTTCGCGCAGCAGATCGGGGTGCGCTTGCTCGAGCTGCTCGCGCAGCCACAGGAGCGGGTCACGGTCCATACTGGAATTGGCCATCGGGTTCCTCCTCTAGGTTGGTGATGCTTCCTAAAAGGATGACCGATGGTCTTCGTCTATCTAGAGGGCTACGCCGACGGCGCTCCCTCGTACACCACATGCCCGGACGCTAACAGCGTCCTGGCGTGCCACTGACTGCCCTGGCTAAGCTGTCACATAAGCTGTCCACACCATAAAGTGCGGCTCTCATGACCCGGGCAGCACGATCCCGCTCTCATAGGCGAGCACCACTGCCTGGACTCGATCCCTGAGCTCAAGCTTGGCGAGGATGCGTGCCACGTGCGTTTTCACGGTCGACTCGCCCAGCACCAAGCGTTCCGCAATCTCGGCATTAGTGAGGCCGGCCGCAATGAGCTTCAGGACTTCAATCTCGCGGTTGGACAGTTGGCGGATCAAGACCTCCCCATCTGGTCGCAGACGGCTCCGCCCAAGGAAGCGTTCGATCAGCCGCCGGGTGATCACCGAGTCGAGGAGTGAGTCGCCGGCCGCGACGGTGCGGACGGCACGTACCAGCTGGCCCTTGCGAACGTCCTTGAGAAGAAATCCGCTCGCCCCCGCTTTCATTGCGTCATAGATGTACTCGTCGGCGTCGTAAGTCGTGAGTACGAGCACCTTGGGCGGATTGGGCTGGAGCATCAGCCGGCGGGTTGTCTCGAGGCCATCGAGGCCGGGCATGCGGATGTCCATGAGGACCAGATCTGGTCGCAACTTCGCAACCGCCGCCAATGCTGCCTTGCCATCCTCGACTTCCCCCACCACCTCAATCTGGTCGTCGAGCTCCAGGATCATCCGAAATCCATCCCGGACGAGGGCTTGGTCGTCGACGATTAGCACCCGAATCATGGGATTGGTCCAACCGGGATCCAGGCATGGACCCGAAAGCCGCCGTTCTGGCTGGGCCCAGCCTCGAGATGCCCGCCGTACAGGACCACTCGCTCTCGCATGCCAAGCAGTCCGCGGCCCCCGGTTG
The DNA here is from genome assembly GCA_035533335.1 of Candidatus Baltobacterales bacterium. Classification (GTDB taxonomy): domain Bacteria; phylum Chloroflexota; class Dormibacteria; order Dormibacterales; family Dormibacteraceae; genus DATKSS01. The sequence goes on along the minus strand of DATLUC010000093.1, from coordinate 39,311 downwards.
TTACCTCACCGTCCTCGCCGCGCGCGTTGATGACGTCGAGGTCGATATGGTCGTCGTTCATTCGCAGCGACACCACCGTGGCCGCCCCACGAGCGTGCTTCACCACGTTGGTGAGCGCCTCCTGGACTGCACGGTAGAGCGTCAGCTCAAGTCCCGGGCTCAGCCGATCGCTGCTGCCGTCGATGCGAAGTTCGACCGGCTGCCCGGCGGCGACAACCCGATCGACCAGCGGTCTCAACCCTTCGATACCGGGTGCCGGCTCGAGGCTCTTCGTGTCAGCGTCAGGTTCAAGTACGGCTAGAAGTCGACGCATCTCGTCGAGCGACTGCCTGGCCGTCGTCTCGATCGCCTCCAGGGCAGCGCCCGCGCGATCCGGGGAGCTGTGCAGGACTCCTTGGGCCCCCACCGCCTGGACGACGATCATGCTCACACCGTGGGCTACCACGTCGTGGAGCTCACGTGCAATCCGTCCTCTCTCGGTGGCGACTGCAAGTCGCGCGGCCTCATCACGTTTGAGCTCGGCCTCGCGTGCCTGGGTTTCCGAGAGTTCGGCGCGGAGGTCTTGCGTCTGAAGTGCCCGACCCATCGGTAGAGCGCCGAGCGCCACCACGTAGAAGGTTGCTAATGAACCATCCAGAACATGCCCTGGTACCCGGAGGTCGTGTACGACGCTTGTGATGAGCACGATCAGGCCGGCGGCGATGAGCACCAGCCATGGGTGGCGGCCGCGGTGATAGCGACCCACCGAATATGACGCGAAGAGCACGGGCAGGAAGTAGCCCAACCCGGGGGAACCCACCCAAATCAGGGCCTTGGCGATCGAGAGCGCACATATGACTGAGAGCACCGCAAATGGGTGCCAACGGCGACCCAACAGGAGAGCGGCGATTACGGTCGTATATGCGATCTCGACCGGCTTGGGGCCCAGTGACTGGCCGAAGTTGCAGAGCAGCGGAAAGCCTGGCCCCACGCAGCTGCCCGTTTGGAGCCAGATCTCCGACTCGGCGAGGACGATCACCGCCGCCACAAGCGCAAGGTCCAAGCGGGGCGTCGCAGCGAGGGTCCGCAACGACGCCCTTAGGAAGCCCACCATCGGTGGAAAGAATCTAAACGCTGGACGGAAGGTTCGATAGCGCCGGAACGGCCGCCGGTGTGCGCCACAGGAGCACGGCGCCAGTAACCGCCAGCCAGATGAAGAAGACCAGGTTGACCAGAACGCGGAGGTTCGAATCCACCGGCGCCGCGATCACTGCTAGGAGGGCGATTGCCACACCGAGGCCGGCCCAACCCAGCCATGCCGGGAAAAGGCCGGTCCGGATCGCCATGCCGGACGCTGCGGCGACGAGAAGGGCCTGTGGCATGAAGCTGAGGAAGAAGGACGCGTTGTTAAGGTCCAGCATGGCCGCTGCCACCTGCGGATCCATCCCCTGGGAGGCTCTGAAGAACGCCTCGATCTTGGGCGGTTCCCCAGCCAGGATCACAGCGGTTTGCACAATGCCGCCACTCAGCGCGAGGATCGACAGCAGGCGGCCCTCCCTCCGGGCATGGCCGACCGACCACAGGTAGGCGCCGAAGATAAGAAACGCGAACGCCCCAAGCGTCTCGATGTAGATGCCGACCCACGTCCACGTTGTCGGCAGATGCGCCGCGAAATAGGCCGCGATTTGCTGCGGGGACTGTGTCGAATCCGTGGTGCTGCTCAGACTGTCACCCACGATCTCCATCACGCCATAAGCGATCGCGCCGGCGGCACCCAACCTTGAAATGACCGAACCGCTCATGTGTTGCTCCTCGTGAACTTCGGTGGACGTGTTGCGAAGATCCACGGTAGGTAGCGCCCGCGCGGTTGTAATCAGGCGTGAGAGTGAACTTTTCGGGGGCCATCATCCTGCCTTGTCAGCCTGGAGGGTGAGGCCATGAAAACGAAGCTGATTAGACGCGCTGCGATAAACAGAGGAGCAGGGGATTGATGGTTCGCTGCGATACAGCTCGACTCGGTTAGGAAGGCGCCGAGTGAGTTCAGATCAGGCGCACTCGACGAGGTTCGAGGCCTGTTTTCCAAATCCGTAAGCTGTCAAATAAGCTGTCACCGCCGGACTGGCGACAATCTGCCACCAACAGTTGTCACGTCAGGTACACCAGAGGCACGTCCTGACGCTCTGTGGCACAACAGGTTGGTGCTCGCGCAGGGAATCGAACCCTGAACCTTGGGATTAAGAGTCCCCTGCTCTGCCAGTTGAGCTACGCGAGCATGACCAACGACCGATCACGTTCGATTCTAAGGTTCTCGGCGCGTTAACAACCTGGCTTCCCCGGCGCTCGGTCGATCCGTACGGTGGCCCGATGACCGCTCGCGCTCCACTTGACGTTGACCTGGAAGACAAGCTCGTCTACGGATTAACGCCGATGCGGCTCGCATATGTCGCCGTCGCGCTCGTCGCCGGATTTGCGCTCTGGTCGTCTCACTGGGCTCCAGGGGTGCTTCGGGGAGCCGCCGCCGCCTTCGTGATCTTCGGCGGCGCGGGGGCGGCGTGGGGCCGGTGGCGGGGCAGGGCGGCGGACGAGTGGGCGTCGGACATGCTGGTGTTTCTGATGCGCAACTACAGGTTCGAGTGGCGAGCAACGAGGCGTCGATGGAATGGGGTGACTGAGCCGATGGCGGCCGACATTGTCGATCGCCTCGAAGAGCACGCGGACCTGGCGGCGTGATCGGAGCACCCAAACGGGCGCCGTTTCGCGTCGTCCCACGAGCTCCCGAGATCCTGTGGGACGGCGAATGCGACGCGGTGGTACTGGAGGCCGACGCGATCGGCTTCGCGTCGGCTTCGGAGGACGACCGGCTCAGCTGGGTCAACGCATTTCGTCGCCTGTTGGATGGGATTGATGCTCCGGTGCAGGTCATCATCAGCGCCCAACCGGGGCGCGATCACGGTGAGGACGCCGCGGCGATCATGCCGACCGATTTCGGGGACATGCGGGGCGCGGACGTTGCTTTCGCCGACCGGATTGCCCGATCGCCATCGGCACATCGTTTCACCACCCAACTCATTACCTCCGAGGCGCAGGCTTCGCGCCTGAGGGGGGCGTTCGATGAGATGGGGATTGGATTCACAAGACGTCCTGTTCGGAAAGGCGCTGTCTTCGGTCGAGAGCTCCCGGACCGAATGCTCACTGCGCGCGGCTTCAGCCGCACGTGGTGCGTAGATCGCTTGCCAGGCACCGACCTTGAACCGGGCTGGCTTTACAACTTGCTCCCACCAGGTCTGGACCTCACCCTCTCTTGGCATGCGAACCCCCTGCCCGTCGCCTGGGTGGTCCACTACCTCGAGAGGCAGCTCATCGGTATGCGAGCCAGTCGCCTGCTAGAGCAGAGCGTCGGGACTTCAGATCCCGCGCTGGCAGGCGCGTTGCCGAACGCGGAGGACTTGCAGAGGCGGCTGGCGTCGAGCCAGGACAAGGCGTTCCACGTCGCCGTTTATGTGACGTTCAGCTCTTCGACTCCGGACGACCTTGAGCGCGGGTCGCGGCGCATCGAGTCGGCGGCGCGGGCAATCCTGTGCGATCTGCAGGCGTGCAGGTTCCGCATGCGCGACGGATTTCTGGCCACCCTGCCGGGCGGCCCGGACCGCCTGCGTCGCCTGCGCGTCGTGGACACTAGCACCCTCGCCACTTTCTTTCCATGGCACGAGGCTGATGTTCAAGAGCCGGGTGGGCTGGTCATCGGGAGGAACCGCACCACCGGCATGCCGGTGCTCATCGATCCATTCGATCATCGGCGATACGCCAACGCCAACATCGGGGTGTTCGGGCATTCGGGCGCGGGCAAGACCTACCTCCTCTCGACGATTGCGCTGGGTGCGCTTGGCGGCGGCACGCAGGTATTCATCATCGATCCCGAGCACGAGTACGGAGGGCTTGCAGCCGAGCTCGGCGGAGTCGACGTGCAGCTGGCGCTGGGTTCGGGGCACGCGCTGAACGTGCTCGACCTGCGGCCGTCAGACCGTCACGACGAGACCTGGATCGGGCCGGCGGCGGCAGACGCAGTCGACCTGTGCGCCTGCGTTTGCGGCGGTCTCGACGAGGCGGAGCGCGCCCTGGTCGAAAGCGCGGTACGCGCCGCTTACGCGGAGGTGGAGCAGCCGGTGCTGCGGGACGTCGCGCGAGCCCTGCCTCGTGACTCGCGCGCAGCCACCGTGCTTGGCCGCTGGGCGCACGGCAGCCTTGGCCAGATCTTCAGTGCGCCGACCAACGTCGACCTCGAAGCGCCGATCGTGGTGTTCGGCATGCGCGAGCTGCGCGACGAGATGGTGGCGCCGGTTCACTTCCTCCTCGCAGAAGCGCTGTGGACCCGCATCAAGCGCAGAGATCGCCGTCGCATGCTGGTCGTCGATGAGCTGGGCTTGCTTTTCGAGGACGCGACCATTCGCCGGTTCGTCGTCAGCCTGGCCCGGCGCATTCGCAAATACAACGGATCGCTGGTCTTCGCGACCCAGAATCCGGGCGACCTGCTCAGCTCGGACCAGGGCTCGGTCGTGGCAACTAACCCGGCGGTGCTTTTTCTCGGTGCGCAGCGCCCGGGAGAGGCCGCCAAGCTGGAGGCGGCGTTCCATCTCAGCCCCAGGCAACGGAGCTTCCTGGAGTCGGCACGTCGCGGCGACTTTCTCGTCGCCGCCGGAAGCGACCGGCTCGCCGTGACCGTCCAGGCGCCACCCTGGCAGGAGGAGGCGATGCGCCTCGCGCGAAGCGCACCGCGTCCCCCGCCCTGACTTGTAGGCTTAGTCGAGATGCCTCGAGTCCTCCATTACCGTTTGCACGGCCTTCCGGAACATCGCCTGGAGCGCGTCCGCGAGCAGTTCGAGGCGCTGGCCACGGCGCGCGCCTGGCGCTGTGGCGAGCCGTGGATCGCCAGCTCGCAGTCTCGCGGGCTCTTCGAGATGGAGTTCTTCCGGCACCTCAAGCAGGAAGAGAGCCAGGACCTGAGCGCCGCGGGCTTCGTCAAGATGGCCGGCGACGAGACCGACGCCCTGATCATCGCGATCTTCATGCGAGATCTGAGCGCCGAGTACGGGATTCGGACGGCGATGAAGGACGAGGATCATCCTCTCGCCAAGCTCCGGCGCCTCGAGTTCGAGTCGGGGAGGCTGCCCAGCGGGCAAACCCTTGAGGACGTGCTCGCCAAGCGGCCCGTGATCAAGAAGGTGCAGGGGGAGCGAATCTTCTTCTACCCTCCGACATTCCGACTCCATTCTCAGGGGCCGCCGAGCCCCGAATGGGCCTACGCGCTGTGCGGCATCCGCGCATACGCCCCGACCCTGCTCGAGGCCGAGCAGGAGGCGCTTAAGATCCTGCGAGGCTTCGGTCATCTTGGCGCCTGAGGGCGCCACCGCCGGCGCCGACTTTCTCGCCTCCGCGGACGGCACCCGGTTGGCCTACCGCAGCTGGCCCGTTTCGGGCGCAGCGATCACATTCGCGGTCGTGCACGGCCTGGGCGAGCACTCCGGCCGTTACGAGCGGTTTGCGCGGGGCATGGCCAGGTTCCAGATGGGGACCTATGCCGTAGACCTTCGAGGCCACGGGCTGAGCCAGGGCCAGCGCGGCCATGTCGACTCCTGGTCGCAGTGGGTCGACGACGCCGCGGCGTTCGTGAGGCACGTGCAGGAACTGGTTCCGGGCGAGGTCGTGCCTCTGGGCCACTCGTTCGGTGGTGCCGTGCTCTTGAGCACGGTGCTCGCCGGCAAGGTGTCGCAGAGCCGGCGGTTCGTGCTGTCGAGCGCCGCGCTGCGGCTCAAGGTCGCCGTGCCGGCGTGGAAGATGACCCTCGGCCGGGTGGCGTCGCGAGTCACGCCACGCCTGTCGATGAGCAACGAGGTCGATCCCGGCACGGTCTCGCGCATCCCCGAGGTGGTCGAGGCCTATCGCACCGACCCGCTGGTGCACAGCAAGATCTCGAGCCGAACCTACACGGAACTGCTCCGCGCGCAGCAGGATATATTTGCGCGCGCCGGTGAGATCAGGGTCCCCTTCCTGATCCTGGCCGGGACGGACGACAGGCTGATCGACCCGCAGGGTAGCGTCGTGCTCCATGAAAAGGCGCCCGAAATGAGCGAACTGCGACTCCTCGAGGGCCGATACCATGAGCCGTTCAACGACCGCGATGACCAGGAGGTCTTTTTGGCGATCGCCGATTGGCTGCGCAAGTGATCGAGCTGCTGCCGGTGCTGGCGTCGCGGCTCAATCTCGACCCCGGCTCGTGGTTGTCGTGGATCGTGGTGGGCCTCATCGCCGGCGCCATCGCGGGACGGGTGGTCGCCGGGCGCGGCTTCGGCTGCATCGCGGACATCGTGGTCGGAGTGGCGGGGGCCATCATCGGCGGCTTCCTGCTCGGCGCGTTGTTCGGCGCGAGCGGCACGGTCGGCTTTTGGGGCAGCATCCTCGTCGCGTTCATCGGCGCGGCTGTCCTGCTGGCGGCCCTGAAGCTCTTATCCGGCGGACGCCTCTGACCTGGCGGCGGCCAAGCGCGCAATCTGCTCGATCTCGTCGGCGATCTGAGCGGGCAGGTACAGCGGGATGTCGTGTGGGGTGTCGAACCATTTGACCTGCACCGCCGGCGCGATCTCGCCCAGCCGGCCGGCCTTCCCGTCTGCCGACTTCGACAACCTGCCGAAGCTGCGAAGCGCGAGCAGCGCCAATGCCGGGACGTCGAGCGCCGGCCAGAGCACGTCGGGCTGTGATTCGTAAAGGCCGCGAAGCAGCTCGAGCCGCACGGGCCCGGTCAGAGTCAGCACCAGCTCGCTGCCGTCCTCGACCACACGCGCCGTGACGAACGCCTCGAGGTCTTCGGCCCACGCACCCTCGAAATCACTTTGCGAGGCGGCCAGCGCATCCGCAAACGTGGCGAAGCGAGGCAGCGGAGGCTGCATCATCCGCTGGGCATCCTCCCAGCTGAACAGGTTCGCGGCGCTTTGGACAGGACCGTCGATGAAGACGAGTCCTGACGCCAGTCCTGGGCGCGTGCCGACCAGTTCGAGCGCCACCGTGGCGCCCCACGAATGGCCGGCGACCACGGGCTGGTCGAGGCCTAGCCTGGAGATGAGAAACGCCGCATCCTCGACCAGAGCATCCATGGCATAGCCGTCAGGCAGCCTCGGCGCGCGGGGTGCACGACCGCTAAGACCGTGCCCGCGCTGGTCGAGCGCGACCGCGCGCCGGCCCGTGATGTGCTGCGCGACGCGGTCCCAGTAGCGGGCGTTGGAGCTGAGCCCGTGCAGAAAAAGGATCGGAGGCGCCACCGGTTCCGACTCTGGCGCCCAATCGACGTAATGGAGGTTTACGCCATCCCTCTCCAGCCACCCGTCCTTCGGAACGCGCACGACCGAAGCCTAGCCCGCGGCGGCCTCGACTTCTTCGCGGGGGGCCTGCTCGACGACCGCGGCGGGTGGCCTGCGCCTGATCAGAAGCGTCGTGGCGGCGGTGAAAGCGAGAAACACGACAGGGAGGATGAAAGTGGATTTCATGGCGTCGATGAAAGCGCTGACGAACACGTCGTGCGCGAGCACCGTCAGCTGGTGCGCGGCGGCGGGAGGGATGCCGGTCGGCAGCTTTGCGCCGTTCTCACCCGTGCCGATCTCGAAACCGTTCGAGGCGACGGAGCTGAAAGCCGCGATGAACTGCGACCGGAACGCCGCCGGGAGCGCCGCGGCGTGGCTGACCGCCTGGTCGTGGAGGCTGATCGCGAGGCGGTTCTGAAGAATGGCACCGATCACGGCACTGCCGATCGCGGCGCCGAGCTGACGAATCGTGTTCAGGACGCCGGATGCCGCTCCTGCGATCCGAGGCGAGATGTTGCGCATCGCGACGGTCGTCATCGGTGCGAACGTCATGCCCATCCCGGCTCCGGCGATGATGGTCGGAAGCAGGAAGTTGATCCAGGTCGAGTCAGGTCCGGCTACGAACGCGAGCGTGGCCATACCGATCGTGAACAGCGAGATGCCGGTCATCAGGATGTACTTGCCACCGACGCGGTCCGAGAAGCGGCCCGCGAATGGCGCGATCACCATCGAGGTGAGCGACATTGGGGCGATTGTCAGCCCCGCGGTCAGGGCTGAGAACCCGCGCACCGACTGCAGGTAGATGGTGATGGGCAGGAACATGCTGAGCATGCCGAAGCTGATGGCCGCGGCGATCCAGTTCGCGACCGCGAAGTTGCGGTCCTCGAAAAGGGAAAGCGGGACCAGCGGCTGGGTCTGGATTCGCTCCCAGAAGATGAAGAGGATGATGAGGATCGCTCCCGCGCCGATGAGCTCCGGGATCGTGATGACGGTGGACCCGATCTGGCCCCAGTTGTAGCGCTGGCCCTCGATAAGGCCGAAGACGATGCCGAACAGCCCGGCCGATGCAAGTGCGACTCCGACCAGGTCCCAACCCTGGCGGCGCCCGGGGCGGAGGTCCGGGATGATCAGGAATGTCGCGATGAAGGCGGCGATGCCGATCGGCACGTTGATGAAGAAGATCCAGCGCCAGTTGATGTAGGTGATGATCGCCCCGCCAATCGTCGGCCCGGCGATGGTCGCGAGACCGGCCACGCCACCCCAAACACCGAAAGCCGCGCCCCGCCGCTCCGGCGGAAATATCGACGTGAGGATCGCCAGGGTCTGCGGCGTCAGCAGCGCGCCTCCGACACCCTGGAGGATTCGCGCCGCGATCAGTTCATTGACGCTCTGCGAGATGCCGCACAGGGCGGAGGCCAGGGTGAAAACGAAAAGTCCGATCGCAAAGAGGGTGCGCTGGCCGAACAGGTCTCCGAGGCGGCCCGCCGTGATCAAGAGGACCGCGTAAACCAGGATGTAGGCGTTCAGCACCCACAAGATCTGGTCGAGCGTCGTGTTCAGACCGGTGCTCATGGCCGGGATGGCCACGTTCACGATCGTCGTGTCCAGCAGGATCATGAAGAATCCCGTGGTCAGGACCACCAGGATGAGCCACGGGTTAGTGCGCGCTTGTGCCATGCCTTCTCCTCAACCGTTCGGCGCCGGCATCGATTCCGGCGTTCCACTCCAGCCTGCCGTCAGCGATCTCGTTTTCCAGTTTTTTGACCCACGCCCGTTCAGAGTCGAGCATCGCGATCTTGTGCTCGAGCTCGATGAGCGCCAGCCGTGTCACGCCTTCCGCCCGCAGCTCACCCATGATGCGTGTGAGCTTGTCGATGGCCGCTCCGAGAGCCTCCGCCCTGTCTTTCAGACGCGCCGCCGCAGTCGGTGCGTCCAGGTGGTGCATGAACATCAGGCCTGCCGCGAAGTACGGGTAGTCGCGCTTGGGCCTGGCCAGGATCTCGCCGACCACGCGCACCAGCAGCTCACGACCGGAGTCCGTGAGCCCGTAGACGGTCCGCTCGGGTCGCCGGCCTTCCTTTTCCCGTTCGACCGGAGCGATCCGGCCGTCGCGCTCGAGCATCTCGACGGTGTGGTAGAGCGACCCGAAGTTGAGCCGGATGAACTCGTCGTGGTGACGGTCCCGCATCGTCGCCGCGAGCTCGTAGGGGTGCATCGGCCGCTCGTCGAGGAGCTCGAGGATGGAAAGCGCCAGGGGCGAGACGTCAGGAGCGATCTCAGTCATATATTCCAGTTGGAATATACGGACCGAATATATCCGACGTCAAGCATGGGTCGGCGAACCGGGGTGGCTTACTCCTCGGTCCCCGGGTCCTCCTCCTCGAGAGACACGGGCTGTGCCCCCATCGGCTTCTCGTACCAGGCGACGTCCCAGTAACGGTCGAACTTGCGGCCCTGCTCGGTGAAGTGCGCCACGCGCTTGAACCCGAAACGCTCGTGAAGAGCGATCGACGCAGGGTTGGGCAGCGCGATGCCCGCGTAGGCGCGGTGGATGTCCTCGTTTTCGAGTGCCTTGAACAGCGCCTCGTACAGCTTCGCCCCGGCGCCCCGGCCCACCGCCTCCGGCGCCAGGTAGATGCTCGTCTCCACGGACGTGTCGTATCCGTGCTTGGGCCGGTAGCGCCCGCTGCTCGCGAAGCCGATGACGAGACCGCCGGACAACCCGACGAGGATGCGATGAGGGCCGTGGTTGGCGTAGTGACCGAACCACTCGCGGCGCTGTTCGATCGTCATCGGCTCAAGCTCGAAGTTGTAGTGCGTCTCCCTGATGTACTGGTTGGCGATGTCGTTGACCGACTCCAGGTCCGCGGCTGTCGCGGCTCTGACATCGATGTGGGAGCTGATCACACCAGTCAGTTTATAAATCCCGCCGCAGCCGCCGGTCGATCGTAGGCCGACAATTGGACGGTGGACCGCATCCAGCTTGAGGGCATGTCATTCCAGGGGCGTCACGGCGTGCGCGACGCCGAGCGTGCCAACGCCCAGGAGTTCTTGGTCGACATCGAGGTCGATTGCGACCTGGCCGATGCAGGACGTTCGGACAAGCTCGCCGACACGGTCGACTACACGAGGATTCGCGCCATCGCGAAATCGGTCATCGAGGGCGAGCCTGCCCAACTGATCGAATCACTCGCGTCGCGCATGGCCGACCAGGTGCTGCAGCTGCCCCGGGTAGCGGCGGTCACGGTGCGCGTTGCGAAACGGCCCGCCAGCATGCAGCCGATCGATTCGGCGGCAGTGCACATTAAGAGGACGCGCGCATGACCATCGCGTATTTCGACTGCTTTGCGGGAATCTCGGGTGACATGACGCTTGGCGCGCTGCTCGACTCTGGCGGCGACGCCTCATTGCTCGACGCGACGGTCGAGGCGCTGCGGCTGGGTGATGAGGTGAGAGTCGAGGTGCGCCGCGAGACGCGCGGCCACGTCGGCGGAACGCGTGTGATCGTGCACACGACAGAGAAGGTCGCGCGCACTGTGCCCGCCCTGCGTTCTGCGGTCCAGGGCTCAGGCGCGCCCGGCCAGGTCAAGCGTTCCGCGATCGCTGCCATCGACCGGCTCGCCCGGGCGGAAAGCCGTATCCACGGCGTGGATGAGGAGCAGGTCCACCTGCACGAGCTGGGCGGGGCGGACACGCTGGTCGACCTGGTCGGGGCATTCTGGCTTCTCCATGCGCTCGAAATCGGCCAGGTCTACGCATCGGCCCTCCCAGCGCCGCGAGGTCGCAAGGACGGGATGCCGTTGCCGGCGCCGGCGAGCCTTCGCGTGCTCGAAGGCACCGGCGCCGTTCTCCAGGCTGTCGACGAGGAGCGCGAGCTCGTCACGCCAACGGGTGCGGCGATCCTTGCGGTGTGCGCGAAGTTCGAGCGACCGCCGATCTCGCTTCGTTCCGTCGGCTACGGGATCGGCTCGCGGGACCAGCCCGGCAACGTGCTCGCGGTGTGGCTGGGAGAGGAAGCTCGCCAGGAGGCGGGCGTCACGGTGGTGGAGACCAATCTCGATGACATGGCGCCCAACCTCGTCGCAGCCCTGGTCGAGGACCTGATGGCGGCCGGGGCGCTGGATGTCAGCGTCACGCCGGTCCTGATGAAGAAGGGCCGGCCGGGCCACTTGCTCACGGTGATGTCTCCTCCCGACCTGGTGGCAAAGCTGACCACCCATCTGCTCCGGCACAGCACGACACTCGGCGTGCGAATGTCCGCGGCGCAGCGCGTGGTGGCCGCGCGGCGCGTGATCGAGGTGCAGACCGAGTTCGGCGTGGCCCGCGCCAAGGTCAAGGAGCTGGAGGGGCGCCCGGTGGATGTGGCTCCGGAGTACGAGGATTGCCGCCGCCTGTCCCGCGAGGCCGGAGCCGACCTGCGTGACGTGATGCGAGCCGTCAGCGAGGCTGCGCGGATGGAGCTGGGCCTCTAGCTCGGACCGTGGTCAAGATCGCCGACGCCCGACAATTAGGCGCGTGAGCGCGCGTGTGCTGGACGGCAGAGCGGTCGCCAAGCAGATCTTCGCGGATGTCGGCCAGGCCGTCGCAGAACGCGTCGCCGCCGGGGGAACCAGGCCGAAGCTGGCCACCGTCCTGGTGGGCGGAGATCCCGCGTCCGCGCAGTACGTGGATCTGAAGCAGAAAAACGCGCACAGCGCCGGCATCGAGTCTGAAGACCACCGGCTCGGCCAGGAGACGACCACCGAGCAGCTCCTCGAGCTCGTCGAGCGGTTGAACCGGGACGACAGCGTGAGCGGGATCCTGATCCAGCAGCCGACGCCGAAACAGGTCGACATGACCCGCGTCATCCTCGCCCTCGACCCCGCCAAGGATGTCGACGGATTTCATCCGATCAATGCAGGGCTGGTCGCGCTTGGGCTGCCGGGCGGAGTCGAGCCGTGCACGCCAGCCGGTATCGTCGAGCTCCTGGTTCGCGCCGGGATCGCCATCGAAGGAGCGAACGCGGTGGTGGTCGGAAGGAGCAACCTCGTCGGCAAACCGACCGCCCTTCTCCTGTTGAAGCGCAACGCGACGGTGACCCTTTGCCACACGCGCACGAAAGACCTGGGCTCGCACACGCGCGAGGCGGACATCCTCGTCGCCGCCGCCGGGCGCGCCGAGCTGATCCGCAAGGACATGGTCAAGCCAGGCGCCGCGGTGGTGGACGTGAGCACAAACTGGTCGGGCGGGCGGCAGGTGGGAGATCTCGCGCCGGGCGTCGAGGAGGTCGCCGGCTGGCTGACCCCGAACCCTGGGGGTGTGGGTCCGATGACGCGCGCGATGCTGATCAAGAATACGTTCGAAGCCGAGGTCCGCAGGCGCGGTTAGCTCGCCTGACCCGAAATCCTTGACCTACCTGGAGGCGCTGGCCTACATCTCACGGCAGGGCCGCTTCGGGATGAAGCTCGGGACGGAAAGGATCGCAGCCCTCCTCGAGCAGCTCGGAAATCCCGAACGCGGCATGCGAGGGGCGCTCATCGCCGGCACCAACGGCAAGGGCTCGACGGGCGCGTGCCTTTCGTCCATGTGGCGCGCGGACGGCCACGAGGTCGGGTTCATGCCCAAGCCGCACCTCATCTCTTACACGGAGCGCATCGAACTGAATGGAAAGCCCATCTCCGAGGATGAGTTCGTCGAAACTCTCGAGCACTTGCAGCCGGCGTTCGACGCCGTCGCGGCGCGGATGGGCCAGGCGACCGAGTTCGAGATGTTGACGGCGATGGCGGTGGCCTACCTCGCCCCAAAAGTCGACCGGCTGGTGTGCGAGGTCGGGCTCGGAGGCCGCCTCGACGCGACCAACGCGCTCGACCCCGGAGTCGCCGTCGTCACCAACGTCGACCTCGACCATCAGAAATACCTGGGCGACACCATCGAGAAGATCGCCCATGAGAAGGCAGCGATCATCAAGCCGGGCGACCACGTGGTGACCGGGTGCCGCGGCGCAGCCCTTGCCATCGTCGAAGAGCACGCCCGCAAAGCGGATGCCAGGTTGTGGCGGCTGGGCTTGGAGATCGAAGTCGAATCGGTGTCGCTGGGCTGGGACGGCCACACGATCGCCGTCTCGGGTCCCGGCTTCTCCCACGAGGGCATCCACCTCCCGTTGATCGGCGAATATCAACCTGCCAACGCGGCGCTGGCCGTGGCCGCAGCGCACGCCCTGGACGACATCAGCGACCGGGCAGTTCGTGACGGTCTGGCGTCAACGCGGTGGCCCGGCCGCCTGCAGCTCGTCGCTTTGCGGCCGCGGGTGGTTTTGGATGGAGGACACAATCCGGCGGCGATGACCCAGGCCGGCTCGGCGCTCCGAGCTCTGATCGGCTCGCAGCGACTGGTCACGTTGTTTGCGATGCTCAGCGAGCGCGACCCCGTCCAGCTGCTCCAGGCGCTGCGGACGATCAAGCCCGACGCCGCCGTCTTCACCGAGCCGGCCAGCGCGGCGGGTCATGCCGTGGGTGCAGAGCATCTGGCCGCGCTGTACGGTCCGGGAGCGCATCACGTCCTGCCTGCCGCCGCCGCGCTGGCACTTTCACGCGAGCAGGCTGGACCCGACGGCAACGTGCTGGTCTGTGGCTCGCTCTACCTGGTTGGCGAGATCCTGGCCCTGGTGACGGAACCGAACGCCACCTAGTAGATTGGCCGCGATGGATGCACCGGCCCGCCAGGGCTTCTACCGCGGCAAGGGTCGCATCATCGGCGGAGTCTGCTGCGGGATCGCGGCCGCTCTCCATGTCGACACGCTGTGGGTGAGGATCGCGTTCGTAGCCCTTGCTTTAGCGCAGGGCATCGGGCTCGTGATCTACGCGCTGCTGTGGGTGCTGATGCCGGAGGCCTCCGAAGGTCAGGTGCGCGGCAGTTCCGGATTTGGCGCCGTGACGTCCGACCTCGAGCGCATGTGGGCGGAAGTCCGAGGACGGCCGGCGCAGCCCGCGACCGACCGGTCGGTGGTGCTTGGCGTGATCCTGCTGGTGCTCGGACTGGTCCTGCTCGGGAACAACACCGGGCTCGTCAACTGGTCAGTGCTGTGGCCGATCATCCTCATCGCGATCGGCGCCTTCGTGCTGCTTCGCAACTTGCAGCGAAAACCCTAGGACTGCTTTTGGCGGCCCGGTCTTTTCAGCTCGATCTTCCAGTCGCGCGCAGGAGCACGGGCGAACCTCACGCAAAGGTAGGTGCTTCCCGCGATCATCGGAAGGAGGATGAGCAGTCCAAATCCCGCCCACTCGAGCCCACCCGTGATCGCGAGCCCGCTCAGCAGCGCCAGCGCGATCACGATGCCGCCGGCGCCGGTCAGCAGGTCGGTCGCCGGTCGCACCGCCGGCTGTTGACCCTGCGCCGGGCGCGGGCGCTCGACCCGCGACGTGGAGCGGGATGCCCTTCCGATCAGTCCGTAGAGCAGCAGGCTGATCCCGGCAAGGCCCGCCAGCAGCGTGATGACCTCGGCGATCAAGCCTTGGCGAGTGTCGGCGACCTGGGTCGCGGCGGCGAAGGCGACGACGATGAGCGCGATGCCGGCGCCGAGCGAAACCCAGCGCATCACTGCTCCCGGGAGGCGGAGAGAATGCCCTCTCGCAGCCGGCGCATGCCTCTTATCCAGCGGTCGTAGTCCTCGGCCTTGCGCCGGAAGTACTCGCCCACCTCAGGGTGCGGCAGGATTAGGAACCGCTCGCTCCTGATGCCCAGCACCACCGTCTCGGCGACGGCCTCCGGCTCGAGCGCGTTGGCGGTGAGGAACTCGAGGCCGAGTCGGCGCTCGGCGGCGAGCATGTCGGTCTTGACGCCCTGGGGGCACAGGCATGACACGCGGATCCCGTCGGCCCCGTGGGCGATCGCCAGCCACTCGAAGAACGAGAGTGCGGCTGCCTTGGTCACGCCGTAAGGGGCTGCGAAGACGTGGTTGAGGAGCCCGGCGGCGGACACGGTGCCGAGGAGGTAACCCTCCTTGCGCGCCAGCATCCCGGGGAGCACGTGCCTGGCCACGAGCACATGGGCCATCACGTTGATCTCCCAGAGGCGCTGCCAGTCCTCATCGGCAGCCTCGGGGCCGCCGCCCACAGCGATGCCGGCGTTGGAGCAGAAGATGTCGATGCGGCCGTGGGCCGCCTGCACTCCGTCCACCAACTGCTTGAGGTCAGATTCGCGGCTGACATCGCAGCGGACGGCAGTTCCGCCGATCTCATCAGCGACGGCTTGCGCAGCCGCGCCATCGACGTCCGCGACGACCACCGCTTCCGCACCCCCGGCGGCAAATCGGCGGGCGAGGGCGCGCCCAATGCCGCGGGCGCCGCCCGTGACCACGATTACCTTTTCAGATATCTCCATCGCAAGCGAGCCCGCTGAGCCCTACGCGGTCCGGGCCTTCGGCCGTCCTGCGTTGAGCGCGGCTGCCGTCACGGCCGCCATGGCGGCCATCACGATCGCAAACCACGCAGCAGGCGACACGAGGCCAACCTCACCTGCAAGCGCGGCGCATCCGAAGAGCGCGCCCGCTGAGCTCGCTCCAAAGACGAGGAAGCGCCCGCGCGGAAGGGTGCGACGCAGCGCGATCAAAGCCCAGGCCCCGATCGCCAACCCGGCCGCGATGATGACGAGGTGCATCACGTCGACCATCAGGCTCACCGCCGGAGTCTACGCCTCGACCATCACCACGAGGGTTGAAGGGGCTGCGACGAGGCCGCGCCGACGCCGCGGGGATATTTCTTGTGGAAAACACCCGCGCGAGACTTTCCGAGAGTTCTGATAGCGCATAGAATCTCTCCCCATGGTCGGAGGGGGAATCGACTACAGCGCACCCTTTCAGAGGGCTATCGAGCTGATCGGGAAGCGCTGGACCGGAGCGGTCGTGAAAGCGCTCATCCCCGCACCCGCTCGATTCAACCAACTGCTGGCAGGCATCCCTGGGATCAGCGATCGAGTTCTGACCGAGCGGTTGCGCGAGCTGGAGACGGAGGGCATCGTCGAGCGCCTCGTCGATCCGGGTCCGCCGGTGCGCGTGTCCTATCGACTCACCTCGCGAGGGCGTGCGCTCGAGCCCGTGCTGCTCGCGGTGTCCGATTGGGCGGATGCCTGGCTCTCGACGCCCGCCGCGGCCGTCGGCTGAGTCCCGCGCCCGCAAAACACTCTTCATCGCGCCCTCCCACCTCCCGACCGGCCCCTCCCCAACCGGCTCTCCTGCCCTGAGCTTGGGCTTCGAGAGAATCCGATCCAACCCAGCCTGTTAACACGAGTGCCAAGGCGTGTTGAACACGGCTGATAGGCTTTACCGAATGCCGATTGGCGATTTTCTCCGCCGCCGGCCCGAGGCGCAGAGCTGCCAGGCGTGCGGGTCGCCTCTTCCTTCGGGCGCGGTCTTCTGCCCTTCGTGCGGAGTGAGGGCTGACGATCCCCAGGCCGAGCCGCTTCACATCGTCGATCGGACGACTGGCCTGTTCAACGAGAGATTCGTGCGGCCGGTGCTCGAGGACGAGCTGGCTCGAGCCCATCGATATCAAAGAAACCTCGGCGTTCTCCTCATCGAGGCCAACGGAGCTCTGCCGCCGGACGACGCGCTCAAGTCGATGGCCGCGGCGCTGGCGGGCACGGTGCGCGACGTCGACACGCCCGGGGTGCTGGGCCGAACGCCGCCGCAGCTCCTCGCCATCCTTCCCGACACTGACGTCGCGGGCACCGCGCACGCCGCGAACCGGGTGCTGACCGCGGTCAACGAGGCGCTCAAGCCGCAGGGCGGCCAGGCCACCGTCGGCCTCGTCTGCATCCGGCCCGGTCAGCGCGTCCGCGCCGGTGCCGTCCTCGAAGGCGCAGCCCGGTCCCTGCGATCCGGTCGCCCCGAGATGATGGGCAAGCCTGCCTGAGCCCGCAGGGGCTAAGGAAGGACCTGGATTGGCCGTTCTCGAGATCTACATCGCGCGTCACGGCGAGACCGAGTGGAGCGTCAGCGGGCGCCATACCGGCAGCACCGACCTCCCCCTGACCGCTCGCGGCGAGGAAAAGGCTGTTTCTTTGCGCCCTCGCCTGACCCACGTCCAGTTCGACACCGTGTTCTCGAGCCCGATGCAGCGCGCCCGTCGCACCGCCGAGCTCGCGGGCTTTCCCGACCCACGTGTCACTCCGCTACTTCAAGAGGTCGATTACGGCGAGTACGAAGGGCTGACGTCGATCCAGATCCACGAGGCCAACCCGAGCTGGGAGGTCTACAGCGACGGGTCACCCGGGGGCGAGACGCCGGACCAGATCTATGAGCGCGCTCTCCAGTTCATCGCCCTGGCCGCGACCTCGGGCAGCCGCGTGCTCGCGTTTGCGCACGGGCATATCCTGCGTGCGGTCGGCGCCGCTTGGATCCACGCGGACGTCAAAGTGGCCGGCGGGCTCATGCTCGACGTGGCGACCTTGAGCGTGCTCCAGGATGACGGCCACCGTCTGATCACCCTGTGGAACGCACCCTGAGACGGCGGAGGCTCTAGACCCCGGATGCCTTGCGCCGCAGGCTCCATGGGCGGCTGCGGACCCCGGGAAGCCCCGCGAACACCAGGAAGGCGGAAGTCTCTACGTCGGCCTGGTAGGTGTGACGCTCCCCCGGGTTGATCAACAGCATCTCGCCCGCGCCCACATCGCCAGATTTCGAGCCGTCGTCGAATTTCAGCCGGCCCACGGTGACGATCAGGGCGACGGGAATCGCGTTGCGGTGCTCCGGCACGTGCTGGCCGGGCTCCAGGCGAAGTCCCACCACGCGCATCGACCCGCAGTCCGCGATCTGCTCGAATCCGAACGCACGCGGCTGCTCGCCGTGGTCTGGCGCTGTCACCGCTGACTATCATGCCGCTGTCAGGTGCCTGACAATCGCACCGTGCAGATAGTCCACGCGACCGGGATCGACGGCGCGCGTCGCGCACGCGGAACAGTCGTCGTGATCGACGTGCTGCGTTCTTTCACCGTGAGCGCGTTCGCGCTCGCCGGCGGAGCGCGCGAGTGCCGGCTGGTGGCCACGACCGCGCAGGCTCGCGCGCTGGTCGCCGGAATCCCCGGCGGGGTGCTCTGCGCGGAAGAGGACGCACTGCCGATCGAGGGCATCGCGATCAGCAACTCTCCGACCCAGATCCGGGCGACCAACCTCAAGGACAGAGTGCTGGTGCAGCGCTCGAGCGCAGGGACGCCAGTGGTGGCGGCGGTCGACAGTGACGACATCTACGCTGCCAGCCTTGCGGTGGCGCGGGCGACGGTTCAAGCCTGCCTGTTAAGGCATCCCGCGACCCTGACCCTGATCGCGTCGGCCGACTATCCCGAGGACCATGCCTGCGCGCTCTACATGGAAGGCATCGTGCGCGGCGAAGAGGCCGACCTCGACCGCCTGCTTCAGCCTCTGCGTGAGAGCGATCGATATCGCCGCGTGATGAGTGGGACGTGGCCCGGGTTTCCTCCCACCGACCTGGAGCTCGCCCTGAAGGCCGACCGCTTCGACTTCGCCATGCCTGTCACGCGCCGGCAGGGATACGACCAGCTCCGACGTTCCGACGAGGCTTCCGCCACAAGCTAAGATTCCCGGCAGGGCACCAAGGGAATCCGGTGTGAAACCGGAGCTGTCGCGCAACTGTGAGCGAGGAGCTTCCGTCCGAATCAAGCCACTGAGGCAGGGACCTCGGGAAGGCGGACGGTGGCGGCGATCCGCGAGCCAGGAGACCTGAACGCCCCCAACGGCATACCCGTCCGCGCGCAACGGCACGGAAGCTCCTGGCGGTCGGCTTTCAGCAGCGCGTTCGGGAAAGGCAGACCGCCTGGAGGGATCACCGTGCGTAAGCACCTCATCGGGGCCAGCGCGACACTGGCTCTCATACTCGGCGCCGCAGGCGGATGCGGCGGCACCGCGCCCATCGCCGCCGCCAGCCCGGGAAGCTCATGCGTCAACGCGAGCGCGCCACATCACGCTTACGTCGTGGTGCAGCACCTGTCCGGCGCGACGGTTCAGAAATGCGTCGGCTTCAGCACCGACACGATCGACGGCTCGACCCTGATGGACAGCTCGAAGATCGAGTACCAGATCCAGACGTTCAGCTTTGGCAAGGCGGTGTGCCAGATCGACAACGAGCCACAGACGTTCACCCAGTGCTTCCCGCAGAACGAGCCCTACTGGGCCCTGTTCGTCGAGACCAACGGCACGTGGGCGCAGGCGGCCAACGGCTATACGCAGATCACGCTCAACGACAAGGACGCGCTGGGCTGGCACTACGTGCAGCAGTCAGATCCATCTCCAGCACCTCCTCCGGCGGCCAAGGAAAGCTGAGCATGTCGTGAGCGCGCGGGCGGTGGCGGCGTGGTCGGCCGCCTGCATGTTCATCGTCCTGTCCACGTCCAACCCGGCTTACAAGGCACTGGTCCTGGCGGCGGCGTTCGCAGCGCTCGCCGTCGGGGCCGGCCTCTCCCGCATGCGCCCTGTGATGATCGGAGTCGTGCTCGTCGCGGCGTTCGCGGTGCTGCTCAACTTCGTGTCCGCCCACCTCGGCTCGACCGTGCTCTTCTCTCTCCCGGCGGCGATCCCCGGGCTCGGCGGCCCCTACACGCTCGAGGCGCTGGTCTATGGGTTCTCCGGAGGAATCACGATCGCGGCGGCCATCCTCGCAGCAGCGCCGTTCTCACTCATCCTCAAGTCCCACCAGGTGATGGACGCGCTGCCTTCGGCGCTCTCGCGCACAGGGACCGCAATCGCCGCGTCACTCAATCTCGTCCCCGCCGTGGCCACCTCGTTCGCAGAGGTCACCGAGGCGCAGCGTCTGCGCGGCTGGCGGCCCCGTGGCCCGCGTTCGTGGGCCGAGGTCGTCGTCCCGGTAGTCCTCACCAGCGTCGAGGGGTCGATCCAGCTGGCCGAGTCGATGGAATCGCGAGGCTTTGGTTCGGGACCACGCACCGCGATGCGCACCGTCCGGTTGAGCACCACTGACTGGTTGCTGGTGGGTGCGTCGGCGCTGGCGGTCCTGGCCTTCATCGCCTCGCAGGTGCTGGGCTGGGTCGCCGACTGGGCTCCCTATCCGACGCTGACCGCGCCGGGCATCGACCCGCGCCCGCTGGTCGCATGCCTTCTGCTCTTCTCGCCGGTGGTCCTGTGGCGATCGCGCGCCTGAGCCACCTCACGTACTGGTATCCCAACGGGCAAAACGCCGCCCTGCGCGACGTCGACCTGGCCATCGAGGACGGCCTGACGGTCGTCGCCGGCCCTTCCGGTGGGGGCAAGTCGACGCTGCTGCGCGTCTTCAACGGCCTCGTGCCTCACTTCCACGGCGGCCGAATCGCCGGCGCCGCCGAGGTCGCGGGGCAGAACGTTTTCGAGACGCCGACCCGCCGGCTCGCTCGCACGGTGGGCTTTGTGTTCCAGGACCCTGAGCTCCAGACGGTCTATGACGTGGTGGACCGGGAAGTCGCGTTCGGCCTCGAGAACATGGCTGTCCCTGCGCGCGAAATCCCGGCAATGGTGGAGGAAGCGCTCGACGCGGCCGGCATCGCCCACCTCGTCGGGCGGCGCGTGAAAACGCTCAGTGGCGGCGAGCGGCAGCGCGTCGCCATCGCCTCCGCGATCGCGATGAAGCCGCGCATGGTCGTGCTCGACGAGCCCACGTCGCAGCTCGACCCGGATGGCGCGGCGATGGTGCTCTCATCGGCCATCGGCATGGCGCGCGACGGACGCGCCGTGGTGGTCTCCGAGCACCGGATGGAGCGCCTGGCGCAGGCGGCTCGGGCGATGTTCGCGGTGGAGGGCGGGACCGTTACGGCGGTCGAGCCTTCGGCCTGGTCGGCCCCAGCCGTCGCTCACGCGCCGCCCCGAGCGTCTGCGCCCGGACCCGAGGCGTGGTCGGTACACGGCGTCACGGCGGGGTTCGGTGAGCGCATCGTCCTGGACGGCGTCGACCTGGCCGGGCGCGCAGGCGAGGTCGTTGCGCTGAGCGGACCCAACGGCGGTGGCAAGACCACACTTCTGCGGATCATCGCGGGCGCGCTGTCCCCGCAGAGCGGGCACGTCGAGCGGCGGCCGGGAAGGATCGCCTACCTGCCGCAGAACCCAACGGCTCTGCTGCACCGGCCCACCGTGCGCTCGGAGGTCAGCCTCACCCTGGAGCGTTCGGGAGAGGCCGAGCTCCCCGAGGTCGTGCTGCGCGCGTTCGGGCTGCTCGACGCCGCGGACCGGTATCCGCGGGACCTCGCATGCGGAGAGCGCCAGCGCGCGGCGCTGGCGGCCGTGCTTCCCGGACGGCCGGGCCTCGTCCTGCTCGACGAGCCGACGCGCGGGATGGATCCACCCGCACGCGATGCGCTCGTCCGCGTGGTGGCCGCTCTGAGGGACGCCGGGGCGGCCGTGGTGCTGGCAACCCACGACACCGCGCTCAGGGATGCGCTTGCGGATCGTGTCGTCGCCATCTCGGGCGGCCGCCTCAGCGAGACGGCGCCGCGGGCGGCGATCGCTTGAGCAAGGCCCTCCCGGTAGGCCTCGTGTCGCTGGCCGGCCTGGCCCTTTTCTGCTGGCCGTTCCTGGGCAGCGGTCTTCCCGCGGACACGCCGGCCTGGGCGCTCATGTTCGCCTGCGTCGCGGGGCTGCTCCTGGTCGAAGCAGGCACCCGGCAGCTCGACGCGCGAGCCGTCGCGCTGCTGGCCGCCATCGCCGCGATCGACTCGGCGCTGCGCCTGGCCGTGATCGTCGGCATCGGTGGCTTCAACCCGATCTATTTCCTGGTGCTTTGCGCGGGCTACGTGTTCGGCACCTCGTTCGGATTCATGGCCGGCGCACTGTCGATCCTGGTCTCCGCGCTGTTGAGCGGCGGCTTAGGCCCGTGGGTGCCGTACCAGGTGTTCGGGCTCGGATGGGTGGGCGTGGCCGCCGGTCTCGCGGGCCACTGGCGTAGCGGGTCGCCCGGATGGCGCGACGTGCTGGTGCTCGCCGGCGTCGGCGCGATCATGGGCTGGGTGTTCGGGGCGCTCCTCGACGTGACGGATTGGGTGCCGGTGTATCGCGGCAACCCCACGCTGGGCTGGCTGCCCGGCATGTCACCCGCCACCGCGCTGCTGCACTTCGGGCGCTACTACCTTCTCACCTCGCTCGCGTACGACACGTTTCGTGCCGTGGGCAACGTGGTCATGGTGGTGGCCCTCGGGGCGCCCGTGCTGGCTGCGCTCACGAGGCTGCGGGGCCGACTCACCTTCGAGGTCGTCCAGGCATGACGTTCGACGATTTCCGGCGCCTGTGCCTGGCGCTGCCCCAGGTGGAGGAGCGCGAGACCTGGGGGGAGGCGACGTTCCGCGTCAGAGACAAGATCTTCGCGATGGGTTCGCCCGATGGCGGCCAGGTGTCGATCAAGGCTTCGCTCGACGATCAGGCAGGCCTGGTCGACATGGACCCGAAGACGTTTTCGGTGTCGGCCTACACCGGCCGGTTCGGGTGGGTCACCGTCCGGCTCCGGGTCGTCGGTAAAGAGCTCGCCGAGCGCTTGGTGCGGAACGCCTGGGAGCGGACGGCCCCCAGGCGCCTGGTCGACGAGCACGTGCGGTCAGCGGCCGCTCAGAACGCGCGGCGACGGTAGTTCGATCTACGTCCGCTGAAGATCCGCACGATGATCAGAAGGATCGCCGCCCCGATGAACGCCACGATCATCTCGCTCAGGATCGGGTGGCCCGTCACGCCGATGCTGACGTGCAGCAGCCCCAGCAGCACGAAGCCTCCGATGAACGCACCGATGATGCCGACCACGATGTCTCCCAGCAGGCCCAGGCCATGGCCCAGCGCGAGGTGGCTGGCCAGGAACCCGGCGACCAGGCCTACGAGGGCCCAGATGAGAATCGTGTCAGGGTCCAAGGTGATCGCCTGGCCGTTGACGGTGATGACCATATGAGTACGCCCCCTGGATGAACTGAAGACGGGTTCACCCAGAAAACGCGCTGCCCACGCGGACAACCCGCTCAGAGCATGGTCGCGAGCTCGCCTAGGGCCGCGCCCAGGACGCGGTTGAAGGCCGGAAAGGGGTGGATGACGTCCGCCAGGTCGCGCAGAGCCGTCCCGAGCTTGACCGCCAGGACGAGCTCGCCGATGATCTCGCCGGCGCGCGGGGTGACCATGGTCGCCCCCACGAGCACCCCGCGCCCGCGGTCGGCTACGAGCTTGAGCGTGCCGCCGTGAAAGTCATGGATGTAGCCGCGGGCGGTTTCCGCGGGGTCGGTGATCGTGGCGATGACGTCGATGCCTCGGTCGTGTGCGGCCGCCTCCGACAGGCCGACGGACGCCACCTCGGGGTCGGTGAACGTCACCCGAGGCACCGCCGTGTGGTCGGCGCGCGCGTTGATGCCCCGCAGGCGGCGCGCGACGATCTGGCCGTGGTAGTACGCGAGGTGCGTGAAACCCCCAAGCCCTGTCACGTCCCCCGCGCCGTAAACGCCGTCGTGGGCTTCGAGCGTTTCCTGGTCGACCTTCAACCAGCCGCGCTCCGTCTGCGGCAGGCCCGCGGCTCGCCACGCCTCGACGTTGGGCCTGCGGCCGGTGGCCACGAGCAGACGGTCGGCTGACACGACCGCGCCCGACTTCAGGTGGACGACCACCTGCGACGCGTGCTTCTCGACGGCGACGCATGGGTCGCCGATAATCAGCGTGATGCCGTCCGCCTCGATGTGCGGGCGCAGAGCCGCGCCCGCCTCCGGCTCTTCGAGGCCGAGGAATCGTGGGCCAGCTTCGATGATGGTGACCTTGGACCCGACTCGCGCGAAAGCCTGGCCGAGCTCGACCCCGACCGCTCCGCCACCGAGCACAGCCAAACTGGCCGGGAGCTCGCGCGGGATGGTGGCCTGCCGGTTGGTCCAGTAGTCGACCGTCCCCAGCCCTTCGATCGGAGGGATGGCGGCCGTGCTGCCATTGGCGATCACCACCGCCTTGCGCGCGACCAGGCTGTCGCCGCCCACCTCGACCGTGCGAAGGTCCACCAGCTCACCCGCACCGCGTACGAGCTTCGCCCCGGTGGCTTCCAGGGCTGCGGCGGGCCGCGTGTCGTCCAGGTCGCGCGCCATCCACAGCACCCGCTTGGAGATCTTCGGGAAGTCGACGACCCAGTCGACGCGCAAGGCGGCCAGGGAGCGGGCGCGGCCGGCCTCGCTCAGGGTCTCGCCCGAACGCAGCAGCGTCTTGGAGGGGATGCAGCCCCAGTAGGGGCATTCGCCGCCGACCAGCTCGCGCTCGACGACCGCCAGGGTCAGGCCGCTGCCCTGGAGCTCGTTGGCGATCGCCTCGCCGGCCACCCCGCCGCCAAGGCACACGACGTCAAATTCCTGCGGCAACCTGCTCTCCTCCTTCCATGTTGGCGCGCCGCAAAGACTCGAGCAACGACGTGGCGGTGAAGGCACCGACGTAGCGCTCACCGTCGAACACCGCCGCGTGCTCGGTAGGGCTGGACAGGGCGGCGGCAAAGGCCTCGGTCAGCTTGGCGGTGACCTGCAGCCGCGGTTCCCCTGCGGCAGGCCCGGCCGGCGGGTGCTCCAGCGAACCTGGGTCGATCTGCACGACCGACATCCGGCGGACCAGCCGCTCGCGGCCGAGGAACTCCGCGACGTACTCGCTCGCCGGCTGCGTGAGGATTCGCTCGGGCGTGTCGTACTGCGCGATCTCCGCCTGCATCTTCAACAGGCAGATGCGGTCGCCAACCATGACCGCCTCGTCGATGTCGTGGGTGACGAAGACTACCGTCTTGCGCATGGATCGCTGGATGTTGATGAACTCGTTTTGGAGACGCTCGCGCGTGATGCGGTCGACCGCGCCGAACGGCTCGTCCATCAACAGGATGGGCGGATCGGCGCCCAGTGCGCGCGCAAACCCGACCCGTTGCCGCTGGCCGCCCGACAGCTGGTGCGGATAGCGGTCGCGGTACTCGCCAGGGTCGAGCCCGACCAGCTGCAGCAGCTCCTCGACCCGCTTTTTGATCCGTGCCTTGTCCCAATTCCACAGGCGCGGCACGGTGCCGACGTTGTCGCCCACGGTCATGTGGGGGAACAGGCCCGTCTGCTGGATGACGTAACCCATCTTCAGGCGCAGCTGCGCGGGGTCGATCGTCCGCGTGTCCACGCCGTCGACCAGGACGCGCCCGCTGTCGGGGTCGATGAGGCGGTTGATCATGCGCAGCGTGGTCGTCTTCCCGCAGCCGGACGGACCGATCAGGACGCAGGTCTTGCCGGTGGGGATGTCGAGGCTCAGGTCGCGCACGGCGTTCGAACCGGCTGCGAAGTTCTTGGTGACGTTCTCCAGGCGGATCACGGGCTCAGTGCAATGGTGGCCGAAAGGCCGGGTTCATCCCGGCCGTCACCCAGGCGTTCAACTTCCAAGCGCCTCCCAATCGTGGCCAGGATTCCCAGGAGGGGGTCCCGCGGGGGAGGACCGCAGTCCTCACCCGCGCTCTATTACCGTAATCGAATGCGTGGCCGGGTATTCCTGGACATCGTCGACCCATGGATCAACTGGACCTGGCTTTCCACGCACATCCCCTACGTGCTCGCAGCGGTGCAGGAGCACCTGACCCTCACCGCGATCGCTCTGGTGGGCGGCCTGGTCATCGCCCTGCCACTTGGCATCGCCGCGCGACGATGGACCAACCTGCACCTGCGCCCGGCGGTGCTCACCGTTTTCGGCGCCTTCTACACGATTCCGTCGATCGCGCTGTTTGCGCTACTCATTCCGTACACCGGGCTTGGCATCCTGACCGCGGAGATTCCGCTGGTCGGATACAACGTGCTCATCCTGGTCCGCAACGTCCTGGTCGGCCTGGACTCCGTACCGCCCGACGTCCTCGATGCGGCCGACGGGATGGGCTACCGCCCGCTGGCCAGGTTGATCCGCGTCGAGCTGCCGCTTGCGCTGCCCGCGATCTTCGCCGGGCTTCGCGTCGCGACCGTCTCCACGATCGGGATCGTGACCATCACGGCGGTGATCGGCCTGGGCGGCCTGGGCCAGCTCATCCTGAGGGGCCTCATCGAGAGCTTCCACACCCCGCTCGTGGTGGCGACGGCCCTTTGCATCGTGCTTGCGTTCCTCGCGGACCTTGCCATCGCGCTGGCTCAACGGCTGGCGGTTCCCTGGGCAAGAAACCCATGACTAGAAACCCGTGAGCCTTCTGCAGGCAACGTGGCAATGGCTCACGGACCCGGCCCACTGGCAGGGCATCGACGGGATTCCGACCCGCGTGGGGGAGCAGGTCCATCTCTCGCTCGAGTCCGTGGCGATCGGGGCCCTGATCGCGCTGCCGGTTGGAATCGTGCTCGGACACTACGGCCGGTTCGGAAACCTCGCCATCAACATCTCGAACGTGGGCCGGGCAGTCCCTTCCTTCGGAATCCTGGTCATCGCATTCCAGGTGTTCGGACTGGGCGACGTGCCGATCGTGATCGCCCTGACCGCGCTCGCGGTGCCGCCCATGGTGACCAACAGCTATGTCGCCCTGCGCGAGGTCGATCCGGACATCAAGGACGCCGCGCGCGGCATGGGCTACCGCGGGCTCGCGCAGCTGTTCAGGGTCGAGCTGCCTCTCGCGGTGCCCCTGATCATGGCCGGGATCCGCACCTCGGCGGTGCAGGTGGTGGCCACGGCGACGCTGGCCGCCCTCATCGCCGGAGGTGGCCTGGGGCGCTACATCGTGGACGGACTGGCACGTTCCGACAACCCGCGAACGCTCGCCGGCGCCTTGCTGGTGGCCGCGCTTGCCCTGGCCACCGAGCTGCTGCTGGCCGGACTCGAAAGGGCCATGGTGCCGCGGGGCATCCGGCTCCTGGCCGCTTCCTCTCCTCGGAAAGTCGGCACCTTTAAGACCGCTTAAGTGGAAGAATTGACGCCAGGCCGGGGTTGGATCGGGAAGGCCGGCTCAGGCCAAGGAGGAGTTGTCATGAATCGAAGACTTGGTGCTGGGTGGCTGACAGCCGCGGCGGTCGTCCTTTTGACTGTCGTGGCGGCCTGCGGAAGCAGCGGCGGCGGCACGGGAACGGCCAGCAAGGGGACCGTAACGGTAGCCGGCTTCAACTTCCCGGAGAGCAGCATCCTGGCGGAGCTTTACGGCGAGGCGCTGGCCCACGACGGGTACTCCGTCAACTACAAGCTGAACCTCGGCACCAGAAAGGTGGTCGCCCCCGCCCTCCAGAGCGGCCAGATCGACATCTACCCGGGCTATGCCGCCAGCGAGCTCGAGTACTACAACAACGGCGCGGGTGAGGCGACCGCAGACCCTGCGGCCACGACGGCCAAGCTGAACACGTACCTGGCCAAGCTGAACGCCGAGGCGCTGACCCCGTCGCAGGCGTTCGACGGCAACGCTTACGCCGTGACCAAAGCGACCGCTGACAAGTACAACCTCAAGACGCTCTCCGACCTCACGCCGATAGCCGGCCAGCTGGTGTTCGGGGCGGGGCCGGAATGCCCGACCTACAAGTTCTGCCTGCCAGGCCTGTCGAGTGTCTACGGTCTTCACTTCAAGCAGACGCTCACGCTTGACACCGATGGTCCGGCCACGCGGGCGGCTTTCAAGAACGGCTCGATCCAGGTGGGACTGGTGTTCAGCAGCGATGCAGACCTGAACGCGCTCGGCTTGGTCGTGCTGCAGGACGACAAGCACATGATCGCCGCCGACAACGTCGTGCCGGTCGTGCGCACCGCGATCGCCACTGATGAGGTGAAGAAGGTGCTGAACAACATCGACGCCAACCTCACGACGGCGGACCTGGTCACGATGAACGGGCAGGTCGAGCTGCTCCACCAGGACGCGGATGCGGTCGCGTCTGCTTACCTGCAGCAGCACAACTACTTCGCCTGATGGCGTCCCTGACGGTCGCGCGCGAGTCCGCCATGGCGGATTTCGAAGCGGCGCGCAGCGAGTGGGATGCGGGCTTTCAGCACGTGCCCGACGAAGCGCTGGCTTACCTGAAGCCGGCCGACGACTACTCGCTCGGCGGCCTGCAAACGCACGTGAACTGGGTGCTCGTCCACTACCGCCGTGTCCTCGACGCGATCATCGCGGGCGGATTCGCCCAGCTCGGGTCCCCAGGACGCGCCCGGAGAGGCTGAGGCCGCGGTTCACAAGGCGCTCGGGCATGACGCCTCAGCAGGGGCGGGCGGCCCTGGATGAGATGGCGCGCCTCCACACCGCTGTCGTGGCGGCGTCGCCAAACTCGGGGCAGACGATTGGGGGTGCAAGGCGCCGGTCGTGTACGGCGCCGGCCAGGAGGCCTTCCCCACGAGCCCCGAGGACATCATCGGCTGGCTGCGGGACCATTACCGCGAGCACGTCCAGCAGAGCGCCGACCTGGTTGCCGCCTGGAAGGCCGGCTCCTGGACGACCCTTACGGAAGGCGGTTGATCCAGGCCGGAGTCGAATACTTGGATGCCACCAGGTCTCGCGCAGCGCTCAGCTCGTCGCTCGAGATCACGCCTTCGCGCGCCTCGAACTCCTGCTTGAAATGATGGTGCATGCGTTGGGCCACCTCGGCGCACGACAGAGACGTGAACCATGAGAGCGGCGACACGCTCTTCTCCGCGCTTCTCACGCCGCGCTCTGCGATTCGATCGCGTCCGATCCTGATCACTCTCGGCAGCAGGTCGACGTCCATCGAGTGGGCGATGGTCGTGTGGTGCAGGACAAAGCCGCGCCGGCGCGCCTGCGCCGCACCGGCGATCTTCCCGCGTGGCGAGATGATGTCGTTGATCTCCCGGTAGCTCGCCGGCACGCCCAGCTCGACGAACGCGCGCACGGCCCAATCGTCGAGCAACGCGTACGAGTGCCGAAACGAGGCGCCTGCGATGAGCGATTCGGGCAGGTACAGCGAGTAAGTGATGGTGCGGCCCGGCTCGCACAGCATCGTGCCGCCGCCGCTCATCCTCCGCGTGACGACGAAGCCGAGCTCGGCGGCCGCCGCCTCGTCCACCTCGTTCAACACCGACTGGTGCGAACCGATGACGAGCGCCGGCTCGACCCACTCCCAGATTCGCATCGCCGGCGCGCGCCGTCCGGTGATGACACGCTCCAGCAGGATCTCGTCGAGGGCCATGTGCATGTGCGCCGGGTGCGCGGACGGTGGAAGCACCTCCCACTCGATGTCGTGCAACAGGTCCGCGGGCATGCCTCTGCCAGTATTCCTGATGCGCATGAATCTCCGGCGGACGTTGTGGACGCTCTATTCGGTCAACTTCCTGAACGCTGTCGGTACGTGGTTCTTCCTGCCGCTGCTGCCGATCTTCCTCGGCCGCAGGGGCGGCTCACCCGCGCTCGTCGGCGCGGTGTTCGCCGCCGGCCTGCTCGCCAACGCGCTGGTCCGCTACCCGGCGGGCTGGGCCGCGGACAGGCTCGGCACGCGGCCGGTGATGCTCGGCGCGGTCCTCGCGACGGCCGCCCTCTTCCTGGCCTACCTGCTGCCTTTGCCGACCGCGGCGTTCATCGGAGTGCGCCTGCTGCAGGGCGCCGCGCAAGGCGCTTACTGGCCGGCGGCGAACGGCCTGCTGGCGGACATCACCGCGCCCGCGGAGCGCGGCCGCGTGTTCGGGTTCATGCAGTCCACCAACATGGCGGGAATGCTCATCGGCCCCGCGGTGGGCGGCTTCATCGCGCTGTTCGACCTGGGGGTCGTGTTCGCGGTGGCGTCTGCCTTCTCGGTCGTGGCAGTCGTCGCGCTCGCCACCCTGCCCAACGCCCGCGTCGCGCCAACGCAGGAAGTCGCGGCCGGCGCCTTTCACATCGCGCGCTCGCTGGTGCCGCTGATCCTGCTCGGCGCCGGCACCTCGTACATGATCGGGACCTTCGACACCATCTGGCCGCTCTACCTGACCTCTCGCGGCGCCAACACCTTCGCGGTCGGCCTCTCGTTCGTGGCGTTCGCGCTGCCAGCCATGCTCCTCAGCGCACAGGCGGGGTCCCTGGGTGACCGGTTCGGCCCGCGGAGGTTCATTGTCGTGGCGCTTTTGTGCACGGCGTTCTTCGCCGCGCTGTACCCGTTCGTCGCCTCGGTGCCCTGGCTCATCGGGCTGGGATTGGTCGAAGGCGCGTTCACCATCTCCGGAACTCCCAGCATCATGGCCGAGGTCAGCCGGAGCGCCGATCCGGGTCAGCAGGGGCGTACGCAGGGCGTGTTCCAGACCGTGCAGACGCTGATCCAGATCGCCGGTGCGCTGGCCGGTGGCACCCTGTTCGGGCTCAGCCCGACCTATGCGTTTCTCGCCATCACCGCCGTATGTCTGTTGGGAGCGAGCACCGTCCTGGTGCCGCGGGCGGCGCCGGTCACGGCGCCAAAGCTGACCTGGCGAGGCTGACCCCTGCACGGCGGACTGCTTCGACTTCACCCAGGCGCCCCTGCCGCCTACGACCTAACCCAGGACGTCGAGGCTGCGCCAGCCGTACGAGACCTCGTGGAGGAGCGTGGGCCCGATCGTGATCGGCTGCGTTCGCACGTACGTCCCTCCAAGGCGCTCGTAGAAAGCCCGCGCGCCGGCGTTGTCGCGCAAGACCCAGATGATCATGTCGCTGAGGTCCATGTCCCGAAGGCCGCCCACCACCGCGCGAACCAGATCGCGTCCATGTCCCCTCCGCTGCGCGCGGTCGTCGACGTAGAGCGCGTAGAGCTCTCCGCCGTAACCGTCCTCGCCGGCGCGTTCACGTCCGCCTGACGCAAAGCCAACCACGCCACTCGCGTCCTCGGCGACAAAGACGCGCGACGTGCCGTCGCCGATGCCCCTTTTCCAGCGGTCGGCGTAATGGGCCTCTGTCAGAGAGGCAAGAAAGTCGTCTGGCAGCATGCCGCGATAGCTCGTGCGCCAGGTGGCCACGTGCACCCGCGCGATCGCCGCAGCATCACCGAGGACCGCCGGTCGCACCATGTCATCACAATCTATCCCGGCGGGTATGGACGACGACCTCGTCCTGCCGTCCACGCCCCTTGAGCCCGGGGCAGGGCGTGGTTTTTGGTCAACCTGCCTCAGCCGCCCTAAGCTCGGCTCGATGGAATCGCCGGATTTCGAGCCCGAGGCCGAGGCGCTGTCCGCCCAGAGCCGCGCGCGCCGGGCTTTCGCGATCATCGCGGCCTCGGTCGCGGTCATCACCCTGACCGGCGTCGCCTACCTCCACCCGAGCCTGCCCGTCTCCAGCGCGCCGTCGCGAGTGCTCGCGCCGCAGGCCGAATACCAGCTGCTCTCGGTCGATTTCGCGACTTCGGCCGCGGGCTGGGTGGTGGCGGGGCTCGCCGGGGGCCGTTACACGGTCATGGGCACGACCGACGCCGGCCGCAGCTGGACGAGGGAGCTCGCGGGCCCGATCGCCGACCGCGCGACGTACCTCAACTTCTTCGACGCGCGCGACGGCGTCTTCGCGCTCACGGGCCTGCGGACCGTCCTCTACCGGACGGCCGACGGAGGGCGGACGTGGTCGTCGCTGGTGCCGTCGGCTCCAGCCGCCGACGTCCTCTCGATCAGCTTTGCCGACCCTGGGCATGGCTGGCTCCTGGTCCGCGCCGGGCCGGTGCTCGGGCCGAGCGGCGACCTGTACCGCACGGCTGACGGCGGGGTCACGTGGGCCGACCTGGGCTCACCAACAGGGCTGTCCGATCAGCCTTTCCTGGTGCAGTTCGCCGGCCCCAACGAGGGATGGCTCGATAGCTTGAACGGCGGCCCATACGCGTACCGGTCTACCGATGCCGGCTCGACCTGGACGCGCGTGCCGCTGCCCGCACCGCCTGGCGGCTGGCGCGCCAGGGGCCAGTTCTTCGTCGAGGCGTCGCCCACGCGAGGACTTGGGGTCGTGGCCACGGTGGTGAACTTCCCGCCCAGCAGCGGGCGGCATGGTGTCGGCGCGACCGTGCTCGAGTACCCGCCGCTCACGGTCCGGGCGTTCGACGGCGGCGTCCCCGTGACCTACACGTACACCACGCTCATCGACAAAGTCGCGAGCCTTGGTTCGGCGGGCGGCGCCGGCACGACGCTTCCCGTCGCTCAGGTCCCGGCCGCGAACCAGGTCGAGCTCGGTTCGCTGGACGGCGGCGCGACGTGGACCGTCATCGCACCGCCCGCCGCGGCCGGCGCGGTCGGCTACTCCGACGCGCAGAACTGGTGGTGGATCGGCTCCGGGGACTGGGCGGCCAGCTCGAACGGCGGCACGACCTGGACGCCGTATCACAACGTCGGCGTGATCGTGCCGCTGCCCGGGTCCCTGCAGGTCCTGGATGCGGACCACGCGTGGTTTGGCGCCATGGCAGGCTCACGGCCTGTGCTCGAGACAACCGCCGACGGCGGCATCCACTGGCGCGCGGTGATCCTGCCTCCCGTCTAGGCCTTCACGTAAGCGATCACGGCCCGCGCCTCGGCCACCACCTGCCCGTTGCCCTGCTCGATCGTCGTCTCGCAAAAGGCGAGCCGCCGTGTGCGATGGCGGACGGTGGCGCGTGCGACGAGGCGTCCCGGGCGAGCCGGGCGCAGGAAGTCGACCTTGAGATCGGCGGTGACGGTCGTCTCACCCTCCTCGGCGGCCGTGAACGCGGCTGAGGCGAGGGCTTCGTCGGCGAGCGTGGCGATCGCCCCTCCGTGCACGACGGTGCCTCGCGAGGTCGGGAACCCGTGCGACTCGGCCGTCAGGTTGCCTTCCAGCACGATTCTCCCGTGGCCCAGCTCGAGGATCCTGGTCCCTATGTTTGCCACCATGCCGGTGGTCGCCCATTCCTTGTAGATCTCGGGCAGCGCTCTGACCCCGTAGGGTTCTTCTGACATCTCGTGATACTCCCAGCGAAATCGAGGTCCGGTGGATCTTTGAGCGGCCGATCAGGAATTCGGTTCGAGCGCGTATGCGGGCACCCCGCGGTTAGAAGGTTAATCTCTGCGCGGTGATCTCTCGCAGCACGCGCGCCATCCCCGGCTTGCGGTCGTCCCGCGGACAGTCCGTGCACCGCCTCGCCCTGTCCCCCTCGTGCTGGGGCGTCGGCGAGTCAGCGGAAGAAGGCCACCGCCTCGAGGTCGAGCGGGTCCTCTCGGAGGCGGCCGCCGTCGGTGAAGGCGCCATCACGGCGGGACCGTCCGGCTTCCTGCCTGACAAGAGCGACCAGGCCAAGGCGCTGCTGCGCAGGCACAAGCTGCACGTGGTCGCAGGCCAGGTCCGCGCGGTCCTGCATCACCACGACATCCGCGGGCCTGAGCTGGCGCATATCGACGGGCACGCCAGCTGGCTCTCGGCTTTGGGCGCCGACACTCTCGTGCTGTCCGCGATCCCCGACCGCACGTCGGAGAGCGCGCGCGGCGCGGTGCTGTCAAATGCCGAATGGGCCCACCTGCTGCACGTGGTCGGGTCGGTCGAGCACGTCGGCGCACGGCACAAGCTGAGGGTTGCGGTGCAGCCGCGCTTCGGGAGCACCATCGAGGGCCCCGAGGAAATCGAGCGTGTCCTGGTCGGGTCCGAGGCCGGTCTATGCCTGGACATAGCGCACCTGGTGCTCGCGGGCGCCGACCCGATCGAGGTGCTCGAGCTGGCCGGCCACCGGGTCCGCCACGTGCACCTGAACGACGTGGATGCCGAGCTCGCGCGACAGGTGAGCGACGGCTCGGTCGACTACGGGGAAGCCGTCGAGATGGGCCTTTACCGGCCGCTTGGCGAAGGGGCAGCGCCGGTTGCGAGGGTCATCGAGGCGCTGCGCAAGGCGAACTATGGCGGCTGGTACACCCTCGAGCAGGAGACGCGCCTTGCCTCGGCCGGCGACCGGCCGCTGGGGCGCATCAGCCGCTCCCTCGAGTATCTCCTGCCTCTTCTCTCCTAGATCCTGCGATCCGCGCCGGCCCAATAGCGATCCCGGATCTGCCGTTTGAGGAGCTTGCCAGCCGCATCGCGAGGCATGTCTTCGACGAAGTCCACCGAGCGGGGTTTCTTGTAGCCGGCGAGGCGCTCGCCGCAGAACATGATCAGGTCCTCGGCCGACGCGGTCGTGCCGGCGCGCAGCTGGACCACCGCCTTGACCGACTCGCCCCACTGATCGTCGGGCACGCCGATCACCGCCGCGTCCATGACCGCCGGGTGCGCGTGGAGCACGGCCTCGACCTCGGCCGGGTAGATGTTGATGCCGCCCGAGATGACCATGTCGATCTGGCGGTCGCAGATGAAGTAGTAGCCCTCGGAGTCCCTGTACGCGATATCCCCCACCGAGAAGAAACCGTCGTGCAGGCTCCTGCCGGTCGCGTCGGGCCGGTGGTAGTACTCGGCGAGCCATGAGTTGCGAACCATCAGCTCGCCCGGTTCTCCGACGGCCACCTCCGACCCATCGCCTCCCACCAGCTTGATCTCCTGTCCCGGAACCGCCGTGCCGCACGAGCCCGGTTTGCGAAGCTGGTCCTGGGGGCGGAGCACGGTGTTGATGCCGGTCTCGGTCGCTCCATAGAACTCCCACAGGACGCGGCCGAGCACCGATTCCGCCCGTTGCTTCAACACGTAAGGACACGGCGCGGCCCCCAGCAGCAGCGCGCGCAGCGACGAAAGGTCGCGGGGCCTTCTCTCCTGCTCGTCCACCAGCCGCTGCAGCAGCGTGGGTGCCATGAACGTGGTCGTCACACGGTGATGTTCGATCAGGTCCAGCGCTCCCGCGGCCTCGAACTTCGACTGGAGCACCACCGTCGACCCGAGCAGCGAATGCAACGCGCTGAAGAACGACACTGCGCTGTGATAGCCAGGGCCGCAGGTCAGATGGACGTCTGACTGGTTGAGCTCGAAGATGGAGATGATCTGCAGGACGTTCTCTATGTTCACGCCATGAGGCCGCCACGCGCCTTTCGGGTGGCCGGTGGTGCCGGACGTGTAGATCATCGACGGGCCGAGCCCGCCGGCGCCTGTACCGGACAGGGGTGCGTCCGTCGAGCCTTCCATGAGTTCTCGATAGTCCAGCCAGCCCGGGGGCGCTGGCGCGCCGAATGCGACGAGGCGCGGATTGCCCGTGAGCTCCGCGCGTGCGGCCTCGACGACGCCCGCGTGATCGGGGCCGGCCACCATGACCTTGGCGCCGGAGTCGTTCAACACGTACGCGACCTCGGTCCCGCGAAGCCGGTAGTTGACCGGAACGATCACGACGCCTGATCGGCGCAGACCGCTCGCCACCTCGAACGTCTCCACCGAGTTGAACGACATCACAGCGACGCGGTCCTCACCTGCGCACCCGAGGCCGGCAAAGGCGTTTGCCACGCGGTTTGCCTTCCTGTCGAGCTCGGCGAAGGTGAGGACCCGTTCGTCGAGGACCAGGGCCGGCTTCTCCGGCGTCGATTGCGCGTGGCCGGCCAGGAAATCGAAGTCGGCCATGCGGTCAGCTTAAGTCGGTTTGGCCGAAGGACTCGCTGAGGGGCTTGCCGCCGGGCTCGAGCAGAGCGCGCTGCCGGAAAGCCCGACCGTGTCGGGCGTCGCGGGGATGCTGCCGGCGATCACCACGCGGTAGCGATAACAACCTCCCAGCAGCGCCCAGGTGCCCGAGGCCGCCCAGTGGTGGAAAACCACCCCCGCCGCCAGTGGCGGGTACTTGGCGAGCACGGTGGCCGTGGCGTCGGCGATCGAGTTGATGGGAGACACCGTGGTCGAGTCGAACTGCCAGAGGTAGATCTTGGTGAAGGGTCGATTCGCCGGGGTGTCCGCCGCCGCGGGCAGCATCGTGGCCGCGAGCAGCGCGTCGACCATGGCCTGGGGGCCGGGGCCGGCCTTGATCGCGCTCGCCGCCTCGTCGGGGATCGGCGCCGACCAGGACACACCGGCGACGTTCGCACCCGTCAGGTAGCGGTTGGCCGGCGCGGTTCCGTCCGCGCCCGAGGCCTTGTAGATCTCCAGCTCGCCGTTGACCGCGATGGCCAACTGTTTGGCGTCGGGGCTCCACGCCAGGCCGTCGGGATGGGGCAGGCCCGAATTGATGTGTCTTGGAGCAGCCGGCGCCCTCGGGGTCGCGCCGGGCGGCGAGCCGGCGGCGGCGCTCGTGCTCGGCGTCGCGACCGGCAGCGCGACGTTGATGGGCTCGATCACCGCGCCGTGGTCCGGCAGCGCGACCGCGACGGTCGACCCGTCGGGTGTGATGGCGATCGGGCCGTCATCGGGCCCGAGCGACAGGGGAAACGGGTTGAGCACGCCCGCGTCGGCGTTGAGCCAGTACCACCCGCCGGTGCCGAACTCCCGGACCGCGATGAGGCTCGAGTTGCCCGGGGCAGCACCCTCGGTGAAGAACGCCGCCTGCGCCGGTGGCCTGGAGAGGACTTTGAGCGGGCCCGCCGGCTGCGTGACGTCGAGCGCGTCGACCTCGTACGTCGCGCAGCATCCATATGTCAGCGCGACGTAGTGCGAGTTGGCGACCAGCCCGATCGGGCCCTCGCTCTGAACATCCTCGGAGGCGGCGATCGGTTCGATGACGCCGGTGAACGGGTCGACTCGGAACAGCCAGTCGTACGGCACCACTCCGGGCGTGTTGCGGCTCTCCGCCGGGCGATCGTCGTGAATCGCGAAGTAGATCACCGGATAGGAGACGCCGGGCGCCGGACCCCAGACCGGTCCCGCGACGCGGAACGCGCCGCCCGCCGGCAGGGGGGCTACGATCGTCGACTTGCCGGTGGCGGGGTCCAGGACCCCTACACCCTGGTCGACCACGTAGGCGATCAACCCCTGGGCCAGGCCGCCCGTGACCGCTGTGGGCGATCGGACCCCCACGCTGGTCCCGCCGCCGCACGCCAAGGTCGCGACCAGGGCGATCGAAAGGAGCGCCCAGGATCTCCGCCACCGCATCATTCGATCGATCCTCACGTGTTACCCCAACGCAGTAGTGGCCGTTTCGGTATTGGAATGAGAAACGTCATGCTCGCGGTCGCGGCGGTCCTCCTGCTGGCCGCCTGCGGCAGCACGAGCGCTGATCCGGGTTCCAACCCGAGTCCGAGCCCGAGCTCCGGCCTCGGCTTCGATGTCACGGCCACGGAAAAGGATCACACAGCGGCCATGCGCGTTGGGCAGAGGCTCGAGCTGGTCCTTCACGCTGCGGGCGGGATGAACGACTGGAGCCAGCCCAGATCAGGCGACGAGGCGATCCTGGCCCCGACCGTCGATCCGGCCGCCACCGCGGTCCGCGGCGTGACCCTCGCGGCCTTCCTGGCCCGGGCGCCCGGCCAGGTCGAGATCACCTCGTTTGCCGGCCCGGTATGCCCGTCGAGCCAGCCTTGCCCGATGTATGTCGTCGCTTACTCGCTCCAGGTGACGGTGTCCCCTTAGAGGCCGCCTACTCTTGGGCCCGCCGGATCGCCGTGGCGATCGTCTCCAGCTCCGCCCTTCCCGGGGGCTGGTTGTAAGCCGGCGGGAAGGTCAGCCCGAAACCGTCGTTCGGGTAGCGGGGGATCACGTGGACGTGGAAGTGGGGCACGTCCTGGAACGCCACCTCCCCGTCCGCGACGAAGAGGTTGGCGCCGGCCGCCCCCAACGAGGCGCGGGCGGCGGCGGCGAGCTTGCGCGCGACGCGGAAGGCTCGCATCGCCACGGAGTCCTCCACATCGGACATCAAAACGGCGTGCTTCCGGGGCACCACGAGCATGTGACCGTGGGTGATGGGCTGGATGTCCATGAACGCGACGACGCTGTCGTCCTCGTACGTGAACGTCGCCGGAGAGTCACCCCGCAGGATCTGGCAGAAGATGCACTCGTCTGACAACTGGCAGCGCGAAGCTTAGAGGGAAAGCAAACGGGTGGCTATTCGGAGTGTTCGGCGGGCGGCTCGAGGCGAGACTCGACCGGGGCGATCTCAGGGTTCGAGCCGTTCCCGTTGACCGACAGGGCCGAATCGCCCTCGGCCGCATCGATCGTGTCGACCGTTCCTGAACCGTTCTCAGGCGCGGCGGCTTCGCCGTGGGCGCCGGCCTCTCCGGGCAGCCGCTGACCGCGCCTGCGGCGCCTCGTCCGTCGCTCGCCGCGGTGCGGGCGTGACAGCCTCTGCACCTGCGATCGGATGCCGACGCGCTGGCAGGCCGTGACGACCGCGCCGACCCCCGCCACCAGGCCCTCTTCCTTGGCGTGCTCGAACAGCGGTCCGAACAGCTCCGGCGCGCCGCCGATCACCGTCTTGGAGTCGCCGACGATGACCAGGATCTTCTTGGCCCGCGAGATGGCGACGTTGACCCGGTTCGGGTCGTTGAGGAAGCCGATGGCGGCGCGGTCGTTGGAGCGGACCAGGGAAAGGATCACGCCGTCCGACTCGCGGCCTTCGAAAGCGTCGACCGACTCGATGTCCTCGGGCGGCACGATGCCCTTGAGCGCCGACTGCAGGCGGTTGACCTGCGAGTTGTACATCGCGATCACCGCGAGCTTGGCCTTGCGGACCCGCCGCCGGATGATCGAGGTGATGTCCTTGCAGAGGGCGACCTCGAACTCGTTGGCCACCGACCGCTGCGCGTCGCGGTACTCGTCCTGGGCGCCGGTGTCCACCCAGACCAGCTCACGGTCGAAAGGCCAAGGGAGCGGCATGCGGGGGGACGGCGACTCGTGGATGAGCTTGCCTTCGTAGAAGAGGTCGGAGACGACGCGGCCGATCGGCTCTCGCATGCGGTACTGGCGGGGCAGCATGATCCTGGAGCTGGCCGGGACCCTGTCCCAAATCCAGCCGTAAAAGCTGTCGTCGCGTACGACCTCGTCGAGAGGCTGCTCGATCTTGAAGGTGGAAGCCGCCTCCTCCATCACCGGGGGCAGCTGCTTGAGGTCGCCGATCATGACCCAGCGCTTGGCGATCGGCATCAGGGCGAGCGCCTCGTTGGCCCGCACCTTGTTGGCCTCGTCGAGGATCAGCCAGTCGAAGACCTTGAATCGCAGACGCGAGTCGATCGCGAGGCGGTTGCAGGTGCCGGCCACCAGGTTGTACGGCTCGAGGTCGTCGCCTTCGACCAGGGTCGGGCGCAGGCGGCGTGGCACCTTGCCGGGCTCGGCGATGCGCGCCTGGCGCACGTGCGAGAAA
>DATLUC010000092.1:0-10512 GCA_035533335.1 Candidatus Baltobacterales bacterium | reverse complement strand
GCAATCGGCGTGGCGTACCTTGAAGTGCCGCTCTTCGGAGTCGTATTGAGCACGCTCTTCCTCGCTCAGGTGGATCAACCCTTTGCCACTGCCCGACCAGAGTGTGGCGTCCCTCATTGGCCGGCCACAGCCGCGACAGGGCTCACCCGCTAGGTACTGCTCCCACGTGAGGCGCTGAACTTCAGTCACAGGTTGAATCGTAGGAAAATGGCTCTCGTCGGGGCACAGCCGGGGCACAGAATCGCGGAACAAGGCGGACCTTAGAGGACACGAGAGGAGACGACGACTCCGGCGATTGAATTCAGCGGGACCCTGAAGGATCCCCCGGGACACTAGGGGACACGCCATCGACACCGGTTCGGGACCGTGAGGCCCCGGGTTCAAATCCCGGGCCCCCGACCAAAATTTTGAATACGAATCTGATACCGCAAGCGCCACTTGCGTGACAACGCTGCTGTATTGGTGTAGCACGGATGTAGCGCACCCACCAAAATCCACCGCATCCGAGTCCCGATTTCAGCCCGCGTAATAGGCTTGTGGCCGCGAAACTGGTGATTGTCCTCGTCTGATAGATCATGGAGGTCCAAAGATGCCCAAACCAGTGAAGCTGAGACTGAACGAGCGAGGAGAAGCTCCGCGTCAACTTCGGCGAGGCACCCAGCGAGGAGTTCATCTATTTCTTTAAGCAATACGCGAGCCGGCCCACTGGCTCGGTGTCGTCCGGGTACGACCGCCGCAAAATCGGCGAATTTGCAGGCACTGAGCTCGAAGTAGATGCGATGAGCGTTGAAGTATTCAACGACGTCTACCGCGATCTCATAAAGGACGCCACCGATTACGCGAACGCCAAAGAGGCCGAGGGCAAGGCAGCTCGAGCCGAGCAAGCGAAGAAGGTTGCAGAAGCGAAGAACGAGTACGTTCGTAAGCTGGAGGACGAGCGGGCGAAAGCGGACGACGTTTCCTTCGACTAACGTATGGGCTTCGCGACCCTAGTCTCGGGGCATTACTGGATTCATCGTTCCGTCGTCGGCGGCGGCGCATAGGTTCAAAACCCGATCTGTCTTGGTTTGCCTGGCCGTTTCATTCCGCCAATGCGACACGCTCATCCAGCCCCCACTCCTCGAACACATCCGCGGCGCGACGCAACGGGCCAGCCATCGCGCGCCGCTCGGGGTGCATGAGGAACGCCATCGGCCGGCCTAGAACAGCCGTTCGTCGTGTTCACCCGGGCGCCGATGCTAAGTGAGCGCGCGCGAGGTAAGGCGCGGTGATCCGACGTCGCGGACGCTGGCAGACTGGACGGGTGCCATATCCAGACGTCTCGCCGGAGGAATCGTCAACGGCGTTCCGCATGCTGCGCCGGGAGCACGCCCGCCTCGATGCGCTCGACCTCTACGCCCGCGTCGTGGAGCGCACCAAGGGTCCCATCGGTGATCCGGGAAGGATCGACACAGCGCTGGCGACGGTTCGGAAAGCCCTCGTCGACGTCGCGAGCTCGAAGTCGACACTACATGGCTGGCGGGTGCAGGCGCTGTTCGAGGCCGTCGTGGCGAGCCTCGGCAGGGTGCAGCTCCTGAAGCTCGAGGACAGTGGCGATGTCTTCGTGACCGGGCCCGACCTCAAGCCACCCGATTTCCGCATCGTCACGACAGACGGCGACCAGATGCTGGTGGAGGTCAAGAACTTCTACCACACGAATGAAACCGCGCCATTCCGGATGCGCGCCAAGGATTTTGACGAGCTGCAGCGCTACGCACATCTCGTGGGGGTGCAAAAGCTGAAGGTCGCAATCTACTGGAGTCGTTGGAACCTTTGGACGCTTGTGAACCCAAGTCGGTTCGAGGCGGATGGGCCCGACTACCGTGCGCTGTCGTTGCCAGCGGCGCTCCAGTGCAACGACATGGGGCGCATCGGCGATCGGATTCCAGGAACCGAGTGGCCCCTGGGGCTAATCATCTATTCGGATCCAGCGAAGCCCCGCACGGTGAACCCCAACGGCGAGGCGCAGTTCACGATTGGAAAGTTGGAGTACGTGGTTGCCGGTCGGGTGGTGACGGCGCCCGCCGAGCAGCGCATTGTGATGCGACTCATGCTCCATGGCGGCTGGCCAGAGGATGCGAGGCTCGACGTCGTCGATGGGAAGCTCATCTCCAACTCGTTTCTCTACGCGCCTGAGACACAACCGCCAGAGGGTCAGCAGTTCGCGATGCATAGCCCGCTTAGCTCCATATTCTCTTCCATGTTCAACGAGGCCACGATGGACGCCGACGGCGAGATCACGGCACTGCGGGTGCGAATCAATCCCAGCGCGCTCGCGAAACTGATCCCCGACGACTATGAAGGGGAGACACTTAGGATCTGGCGAATTCACCAGGTCGCAGCGCGCGCTGGCGACGAGAACGAAGGGTGATCGGAACCGGTACGCGCATGGACGGCTCCCGGCAACGCTTAACAACAAGATGGCCCGACGCGACGCCGACCAGATGCGACACGTAAGTCAGCGTTCCTTAGGGAACAATTAGGGAACAACCGCCCTCGATCGGGCCGTGTCGTTGGATGTCGTTTCGTATTCACAGGCGAGAAGTGAACTCACCCCGATAGAACCCGGCTTACAGTCCGCCCTCGGTCCACCAAAGCCCAAGGCCGCGACACGGCGGCTCTCAGCACGCCACAGTCGCCAACAGAGTTGCCGGCCACTGAGAATGGCTTCGATGAAAACCATAAGACTGAATAACGGCATCGAGATTCCCGCCCTCGGTCTCGGCGTGTTCCAGACGCCGCCGGATGAGACGCGCGATGCAGTCGGCGCGGCGCTCGGTTCGGGATACCGCCTCATTGACACCGCCGCCGCGTACGGCAACGAGCGCCAGGTCGGCGAGGCTGTGCATGACTCGCATATCAGCCGGTCGGAGGTCTTCCTGGAGACGAAGATCTGGATCAGCGACTACGGGTACGACGAAACTCTGCACGCCTTCGAGAAGAGCGCCCGCAAGCTGGGCGTCGACCAGATCGACCTTCTGCTCCTCCACCAGGCACTGCCGTCGGCCTTCGATCGAACCCTGGAGGCCTACCGCGCCCTGGAAGCCCTGCTCGCCGGCGGCAAGGTCCGTGCGATCGGCGTCAGCAATTTCATGATCGAGCACCTCACTACGCTTCTCGATCGCTGCAAAGTTGTGCCGGCGGTGAATCAAATCGAGGTCCATCCGTACTTCGCGCAGCGGGAAGTAGAGAAATTCGCTGGCGCTCGTGGAATCCTCACTCAGGCGTGGTCACCGATTGGTGGCATCACGTTCTATCGCGACGGGAGTCATGGCAGCACCCTCGAGGATCCGGTCATCGGAGCGATCGCTCAGGCCCACGGCAAGAGCCCGGCGCAGGTGATGCTTCGCTGGGGTCTGCAGGAGGGAAGGTCGGTAATTCCGAAGTCCACAAAGGCCGCGCGTATCGCAGAGAACATCGACGTGTTCGACTTCGAGCTATCGGCTGAAGAGATCACCGCAATCGACGACCTGGACACCGGCCGTCGCGGGGGCCCTGAGCCAAGTGCAGTCACCCTCGAGGCGTTTGGTCGCAACATCCCGGAGGCTTGACGGGAGAATGAACATGCATCGTGGTGGGTGACATCTATCGACCGGACCAGTGGCATGACTACTTCATCACCGTAGGCGGGGCGTCTGCAGCTTTGACCGGGTTGGTATTTGTGGCCATGTCACTCAACCCCGGTGTCATCGCGCAGGACCAAACGCACCGCCGTCGACCATCGGTACGCTCGTCGGTTTCGCTGCCATATTCGTGATCTGCGCTCTAAGCGTGATGGGCGGCCAAGATCACGTAGCCGTAGGGCTTGAATGGCTCGTCGTCTCGGCCGTGGCTGCGATCGTCTACGTCTACGGCTATATCCAGGCAATTCGCCTCGGTGAAAGCTCTGTTGGGCTTCGATCTCGTCGGCTCATCGGAGGCACCGCGCTCCACGTCGTCGAAATCGTGGGTGCTGCCCTGCTGCTCAGCGGATACATCGTTGGTCTCTACGTGGCGGCGATTTCGATGATCGGCCTGCTCGCCTATATGATCTCGGGCGCTTGGCTGCTCATCATGGGTGTCTCCGAACGTCGGTAGAGGTGCGGCCGGCGTTCGCGCCGAGCTCGACGACAGGCTCTCCGACCAGGTTGTCAGAACGGCGTGGCACGCCTGGGAGGCCATCTCCGAGGCGGGTTAGAATCGACCAAAGGCGGAATCCACGTCGCGTGGTGAGGGAGAAAGTTATGGGCAAGGTGCGGGTTCTGGTCGGCACACGGAAGGGGGCGTTCATCCTCAGCTCGGACGCCAGCCGCAAGCGATGGGAAATCGCCGGTCCTCACTTCGCAGGCTGGGAGATCTTTCACGTCAACGGCTCGCCGGCAGACCCGGACCGGCTGTACGCGTCGCAATCCAGCGCGTGGTTCGGACAGGTGATGCACCGGTCGAACGATGCGGGAAAGACGTGGGAGACAGTCGGCAACCAGTTCCAGTACGACGGGACGCCCGGGACCCACACCTGGTACGACGGCTCGCCCCACCCGTGGGAGTTCAAGCGCGTCTGGCACCTCGAGCCCTCGCTCACCGATCCGGACACGGTCTACGCGGGAGTCGAGGACGCCGCCCTTTTCAAGACCACCGACGCCGGCCAGACGTGGAACGAGCTTCCAGCCCTTCGCACGCAGAAGACCGGGCCTTCGTGGGCGCCCGGCGCGGGCGGGCTGTG
The DNA here is from genome assembly GCA_035533335.1 of Candidatus Baltobacterales bacterium. Taxonomy (GTDB): domain Bacteria; phylum Chloroflexota; class Dormibacteria; order Dormibacterales; family Dormibacteraceae; genus DATKSS01. The sequence goes on along the minus strand of DATLUC010000092.1, from coordinate 5,771 downwards.
CCTGCACACGCTCGTCATCGACCCCACCAACCCGGACCGCCTGTACGCCGCCATCTCGTCGGCAGGCGTCTTCCGCACGGACGACGAGGGCAAGTCGTGGAAGCCGGTCAACCACGGACTGCGCTCCAACCACATCCCCGACCAGGATGCGGAGGTGGGCCACTGCGTGCATCGCATCGCCATGCATCCGTCCCGCCCCGACGTCCTGTTCATGCAGAAGCACTGGGACGTGATGAGGACGGACGACCGGGCCGAGTCGTGGCGCGAGATCAGCGGGAACCTGCCGTCCGACTTCGGCTTCGTGATCGACGTGAATGCGAACGAGCCGGACACCGTCTACGTCGTCCCGATCACCAGCGATTCGCTTCACTATGTCCCCGAAGGCAAGCTGCGTGTGTATCGCAGCCGAACGGGCGGTGACGAATGGGAGGCGCTGACGAAGGGCCTTCCTCAGAAGGACTGCTACGTCAACGTGCTGCGCGATGCGCTCGCGACCGATCAGCTCGATCCATGCGGCATCTACTTCGGTACCAGCGGTGGCCAGGTGTATGCTTCGGCCGACGACGGCGACTCCTGGGAGCCCATCGTGCACGACCTCCCCGCGGTGCTGTCGGTGCAGGTGCAGACGATTCCGTGATCAAGATCTCCCTGCCGGCCAACCTGCAGGCCCTGGCCGGCTCAAGTCGCATCGTGGAGCTGGAGGTCGGAGGCCCCGTGACGCAGCGCGCGGTGCTCGACGCGCTCGAAGCGCGCTACCCGGCCCTGCGCGGCACGATCAGGGACGCGGTGACCAAGAAGCGCCGGCCGCTGTTGAGGTTCTTCGCATGCGAGGAGGATCTCTCCGACATCGCGCTGGACGCGCCGCTGCCGGCCGAGGTCGCGTCGGGAGCCGAGCCGCTCCTGATCCTCGGCGCCATCGCCGGGGGCCGCGACGGCTAGGAAGGCGGGCCGCTCGGTCAACGACCACCTGCGCGAGGTGCCGCCGGCCGTGCGCCCCACGCTCCAGGCTGCGAGGATGGCGGTGAAAGCGATCGCGCCAGGGGCGGTCGAGGTGGCCTACCAGGGCGCGGCTCCGCGCTCCACGACGTTCATGTGGAAGATCGCCCGCTACGCCGTCAACGGCGCGAACGTGGTCGGGATCGGCACGTATCCCGGCCACTCGAACCTCTTCTTCTACCGCGGCAGAGAGCTCGACGATGGGAGCGGGCTCCTCGAGGGCCGCGGAAAGGAGATGCGCTTCATCAAGTTGCGAACGCCCGCCGATGCGGCGCGTCCGCAGGTCAAGGTGATGTTGAAGAAAGCCTTCCTGCTCGGCTCGACCGTCAGGCCTTCCATATTCGAGTTCGCCGGCGGGCGTGACGCCTTCCAGGCGCTGGCGGCCGCCCATCACCGGCGCTGCCTGGACGACCCCGAGCTCAACCATCCCTTCTCGCATGGCATGAACCCCGACCACGTCGACAGGCTGGCCGATTACTGGGCCGAGGTGTTCGGAGGCCCGCCGCGATACTCGCAGTCATATGGCGGCCAGGCGGCGATGGTGGCCATTCATGCCGGCAAGGGCGCCGGGGAGGACCTCGGTCAGCGCTTCGTAACGTGCTTTGTGAAGGCTGCCGACGACGCCAAGCTGCCGGCGGATGAAGCTTTGCGGGCGAGCCTGCGAGCTTACATGGAGTGGGCGGTGGACCAGGTCCTCGCGTACTCGCCCGCCGGGTCCGAGGCGCCTGCCGGCGAGACCGTCCCGCGCTGGTCGTGGGATGGCCTCGAGGGATGACCAGCCCCAACCGGATCCCGGGCGCCCCGGCCGCTGCCCGCCGGCCGCACGCTCTGGAGGCCCATGGCGACCGCCGGGTCGACCCCTATTACTGGCTGCGCGACAGGCAGGAACCGGATGTGCGGGCTTACCTGGATGCCGAGAACAACTATGCCGACGTGGTGATGGCCCCGACGGCCGTCCTCCAGGAGGCGCTTTATCACGAGATCGTCGGGCGCGTACAGGAGACCGACAGCTCGGCTCCGACGTTCTTCAAAGGCTGGTGGACGTACACGCGCACCGTCGAGGGCCTCGATTACGAGATCTACTGTCGCCGGCGCGGCTCGATGGCTGCGGCGGAGGAGGTCGTGATCGACGCCAACGAGCTCGCCCGAGGGCACGACTATTTCGACCTGGGCTACGTCGAGCGAAGTCCCGATGAGAATCTCGTCGCTTACGCCGCGGACATCGACGGGTCTGAGCTCCACGTATTGCGGTTTCGCGACCTCGTGCGTGGCGAAGACCTCGAGGACACGATCATCGGGGTCTATTACGGGTCCGCGTGGTCGGCAGACAGTCGAACGTTCTTCTACATCAAGCCGGACTCCGCCACGCGGCCTTACCAGGTGTGGAGGCACAGGATCGGCACCCCGGCTGGACATGACGCTCTCGTACTGCAAGAGGACGACCAGCGGTTCGAGGTCACGGTCGAGCTGACCAAGAGCGAGCGTTACATCCTGCTCAGCAGCGCAAGCCAGGAGACCAGCGAGTGGAGCTTTCTTGCCGCCGGCGATCCAGAGGCTGCGCCCGTGGTCATCGAGCCCCGCAGATCCGGCGTCGAATATTCGGTCGACCACCAGGAGGAGCTTTTCCTGATCCTCACCAACGACGGGGCCCGAAACTTCCGCGTGATGGCGGCGCCGATCTCCTTGCCCGGCCGCTCGTCATGGACCGAGGTCGTACCCGAGCGCCCCGGCGTGCGGCTCAACTTCACCGACGTGCACAGGGACCATGTCGTCCTCGGGCAGCGATCAGACGGCCTGCAGCGCCTCGAGGTCCTCGATTGCGGCACCGGCGAAATGCACGTGGTCGAGCAGCCTGACGCCACCTACACGGCGTTCCCAGGGTCAAGCCCGAGCTACGACAGTTCTGTGATGCGGTTCTTCTACACGTCGTTGACCGCGCCCTTCTCCGCCGTGGATTACGACATGCGCACGCGCTCACGGACGATCGTCAAGCAGCAGCCGGTGCGGGGTGGCTACGACGTCGCCGATTACGTGACCGAGCGTTTATGGGCGACTGCTCCCGACGGGGTGCGCGTCCCGATGTCGCTCGTCTACCGCAAAGACGTGCGGCTGGACGGCTCGAACCCCGCGCTGCTTTACGGCTACGGCGCATACGAGATTTCGATCGACCCCATGTTCGACCCCGCAAGGTTGAGCTTGCTGGACCGCGGGTTCGTGTACGCCATCGCGCACACTCGCGGTGGGGGAGAGATGGGTCGCGAGTGGTACGAGGAGGGCAAGTACCTCCACAAGCGCAACTCTTTCATCGACTTCATCGCCTGCGCGGAGCACCTGGTCAAGCAGCGATACACGAACCCGCAGCGCCTGGCCATACGCGGACGCAGCGCCGGCGGCCTGCTGATAGGGGCCGTGGTGAACATGCGGCCGGACCTGTTCGCGTGTGCCGTCGCGCAGGTGCCTTTCGTGGACGCGCTCACCACGATGCTCGACGACAAGCTGCCGCTGACCGTCAACGAGTACGAGGAGTGGGGCAACCCGGCGGACCCGGAGTACTACCGGTACATGAAGAGCTACTCGCCGTACGACAACGTTCACCCCGCCGACTATCCGGCGATGCTGGTCACAGCAGGATGGACCGATCCTCGGGTCTCCTACTGGGAGCCCGCGAAATGGGTGGCGAGGCTGCGCACCCTGAGCGGCGGCGATCGGCCGCTGATCCTGAAAACGCAGATGACGGGCCATGCGGGTCCGTCCGGCCGTTACGAGTCCTGGCGGGAAGAGGCCTTCGTGATGGCCTTCGTGCTGACCCAGCTCGAGGCCACACCCAGCTCGAGGCCACAACCCAGCTCGAGGCCGCTTGACTTCCCCTCCCTCCGGGTCTAGGCTTGGCCGGCTTCGACACCTATCCGGGTGTGTCCAGCCAGTTTCCTTAGGTCGGCGGCCGAGGACCGTGCGGTAGTTGGGCACCGCCACGGTCCTTTTCTTTTCACCCAATTCATATCGCAGGGACTGCGGTGAGGCGGCCGGGAATGCCGGGCCTGAGCCGGCGAAGTGGGTAAAGAAAGGGCAGCACCGGTCCTCGCGCAAAAATAGTTTGCACCCAAACTGATGTTCGCCACTATCACCATCCACCACCACATCTAGGGCCTTTTCGCGCGTCGTTCTCAACATCATGCGTTCGGTGCCCCCGCGCGCCTGGAGGGCCTTACTACATGTTGTGGTAAAGGTATTGACAGGCTGAGAGCCCCTGGTTACTGTTTGCGGCGAATCGCGGTGATCAGTGGGGAGAAGTGGTGAATCCAGCAAACGTCGCAGCAAACGTCGTCCCCTACGTACAGGTAAGGCACGCCATACACCTCCTCTACGCCACTTCTCCCCGCAGCCGCGATGGGGGCCTGCCGTCGGCGATCAATCATCGATTCGACAAGCACGGTAACGCGCTGCCCCTCGAGCTGCACGGCTGCGGATGCAGCCTCTGTGCCCGCGAGCAGCGGGCGGCACGTAGTTTCTGGGAGGCCCGATGAGTGTTCACCGGAGCGCATCGGGCGCGGGTGGACGACAAGGGGAGGGTGGCCATCCCGGCCGCCTTTCGCAAGCAGCTGCCGGAAGGGAGCTACGTGTCGGTGAGCCAGGACAACGTCCTGGCGATCTATCCCCCGGACCTCTGGGCCGCCCTGGCAGAAGAGCTCAAGAGCCCCCTGCCTGGACCGGACCAGCGCGCGCTGGCGCGCACTCTGTATCCGCTTTCGGACTCGTTCGAGCCGGATGGCCAGGGACGCATCAGCCTTCAGCCGGAACAACGCCGGCTGTCGGGGATCGAGACGCCGTCGACGGTCGTGGTGATCGGGACGGGGTCGCGGGTGGAAATCTGGCCCGAGGGCCGATGGGACAGCTACAGCACAGACGCGCAAGGTCGCTTCACAGAATTCGCTGACAGGGTGATCCAAGGGCATTAGTCCGCACGTTCCCGTACTTTCACAAGAGGTAATAGAGCTGCTACAGCCCCGAACGGGCGCGGTCGCGATCGACTGCACCCTCGGGCAGGCGGGCCATGCCCGCCAGATCCTGGAGAGGATCACGCCTGGTGGCCGGCTGCTCGGGATCGATCGCGATCCCGCGGCGGTGCAGGCAGGCCGGGTGACGCTGGCCCAGTTCGGGCCGGCGGCGGTGCTGGTCAACGGTCCGTTCTCCGAGCTTGGCTCGATATGTAACGAGAACGGTTTCACGCAAGCCGACCTGGTCCTCTTCGACTTCGGTCTCTCGAGCACCCAGCTCGACGACCCCGAGCGTGGATTCAGCTTCCGCGCCGACGGGCCGCTCGACATGAGGATGGACCCGGCCGCGACGCTCACTGCGGCCCGGATCGTCAACGCGTTTGACGTCACCGAGATCGAGCGAATCCTGCGTGAGTACGGCGAAGAACGTTGGGCACGCCGCATCGCGCAGTTCATCTTGGCGCGGCGCCCGCTGCGCACCACGCGCGACCTGGCGCAAGCCGTAGAGGCGGCGATACCGCGCAAGGCCTGGCCGCGAGACATCAATGTCGCGACGAGGACCTTTCAAGGCCTCCGGATCGCGGTCAACGCCGAGCTGGAGGAGATCGAGGCAGGACTGAAAGCAGCTCTTTTGATTCTTAAACCCGGTGGTCGTATGGCGACGATCAGCTTCCATTCCCTGGAAGACCGCTTGGTCAAGTCATTCTTCAACGTCGAGTCCAAAGACTGTATCTGCCCACCCCAGCAGCCAGTCTGCACCTGCGGCCACCGGGCCACCCT
>DATLUC010000091.1:0-37219 GCA_035533335.1 Candidatus Baltobacterales bacterium | reverse complement strand
CCTCTTCGGTTGACGGAGTACAGCCACGGCGCGGGTTGAGCCTGCAAGCTCAGCCCGGTGGAGCTAGGGCAGGTACTGGGGGCTCTGCCCCCGATCGTCGACCCCAACGTGATGCTCGGGGCGTCCGCCCGCGATGACGCGGCGGTCTATCGCATCGCGCCCGACCGCGCCCTCGTGGCGACTGTCGATTTCTTCACGCCCATCGTCGACGACCCGAGCGAGTTCGGCGCCATCGCCGCGGCCAACGCCGTGAGCGACGTGTACGCGATGGGGGCTCGCCCGCTGTTCGCGCTGGGCATCACGGCGTTTCCTCGCGACAAGCTGGGCACGGGTCTGCTCGAGAAGATCGTGTCCGGCGGCGCGAGCAAGCTCGCAGAGGCGGGCATCGCGGTGGTCGGAGGCCACTCGGTCGACGACGCGGAGCCCAAGTTCGGCTACACGGTGATCGGCGAGGTGCACCCCGATCGGGTCATGACGCACGAAGGCGCACGGCCTGGCGACCTCCTCTATCTGACCAAGCCGCTTGGCTCCGGCCTCGTGGCCACGGCGATCAAAAGAGGGCTGTGTCCACTCCCGCTGGAGCGAGAGGCGGTCGCCGTGATGAGCCTGCTCAACCGTCAGGCCTCGGAGGCGATGATGGAGGCGAGCGCGACCGCCGCGACCGACGTGACCGGATTCGGCCTGATCGGCCACCTCGCCAACCTGCGCGGAGGCGCGGACGTCGATTATCGGTCGGTCCCGTTCATGGCCGGGGTGCGCGAGCTGGCCGACAGGGACCTGTTCCCGGCCGGCACGCGCCGCAACCATGCCGCTTATCGAGAACAGGTGGACTGGGGCGGGCTGGCGGAGATCGACCAGCTGATGCTCTGCGACGCGCAGACGAGCGGCGGGCTCCTGGTCGCCATACCGCCGGAGAACGCCGCCCGATTCGAGACCGCCATGAGGTCTGCTCCGCATCCGGCGGTGCGGATCGGCTCGATGCGGGGCGACGGAGCCATCAGGCTGAAAGCGTGACGCGCCCGCTGTCCAGGCTGCGCGTCAGTGGGGGCGAGGCCAGGGGGCGCCGGCTGAAGGCGCCGGGGAACATCAGGCCGACCCAGGGGATGGTCAAGCAGGCGATCTTCAACATGATCGGTGAGGAGATCGACGGAGCGCAGGTCCTCGACCTGTTCGCCGGTTCCGGCGCGCTCGGCATCGAAGCTCTGTCTCGCGGCGCGTCCACCGTCACCTTCGTGGACCGCGAGCCGCGCGGTCTTGCTATCCTGCGCCAGAACTTGGACGCCCTCGGCCTCAGGGAACGCTCGACCGTCATCCGGGCTGACGTCGTGCGTTGGCTCGAGACCTCACCCGCCGCGCTCAGGTCGGCGCGTTTCGTCTTTCTCGATCCACCCTACGAGGACGTCGTGATGGACCATACCCTGAAGGCGCTCGACCGACAGCTCACGTCGGCGACGGTGCTGGCCGAGCATTCTCGACGGCAGGAGCTGCCGCAGCTGAGCCGCCTGGCGGTCGACCGCCAGAGGCGCTACGGCGACACGATGGTCACGGTCTTTCGCGCATGAGCATCACGCGACCGAAAGCCAAGGCCGCCGTCTACCCGGGCAGCTTCGACCCTTTCACCAACGGCCACCTTGACGTCGTCGAGCGGGCGCTGGGGATATTCGACAAGGTCATCGTCGCGGTGGCCGCCAACCCGGACAAACGGCAGCCCCTGTTCACGGTCGAAGAACGCATCAACCTGATCCGCGCGTCGCTCAAAGGACGCGAGCGGGTGGAGGTGGCGAGCTTCAAAGGGCTGACCGTCGAGTACGCGCGATCTTGCGGGGCGAACACCCTGGTAAAAGGTCTGCGCGCCTATTCAGATTTCGACGCCGAGCTGCAGCAGGCACTGATGAACCGTAAGCTTGCCCCGGACATACACACGGTGTTCCTGATGTCGAGCTTCGCCCACATCTACGTCTCGTCAAGTATCTTGAAGGACATCGCAAGCTATGGCGGTAACGTTTCGGACCTCGTGCCGCCGCCAGTTGCGAGGGCGTTGAAGGAGAAGTACAGATAAAGGTCGACGAGCTGCTTGACCGTTTCGACTATCTGATCCAGAACGCGCGCCACGTTCCGCTGTCGACCCAGGTCATGGTCAACGAGGACGAGATCATGGAGCTGATCGACCAGGTCCGCTTCAACCTCCCCGACGAGATCAAGCAGGCCAACTGGACGGTCTCCGAGCAGCAGCGGATCATCACCGAGGCCCATGCCGAGGCGGCGCGCATCATGTCGCGGGCCAACGAGAGAGCGGAGGAGACGGCCTCCGAGCACGAGATCCTGCGCCGCGCCGAGCGCCACGCCGCCCAGGTGATCAAGGACGCGCAGGCGAAGTCAGACCAGATCATCCGGGAGGCCGAGGGATACGCCCTGGAGCAGCTGAAGCAGCTCGAGGCGCATCTCGGGCGCACCCTGGCGACCGTCCGCCGCGGCGTCGAGGCGCTGCAGACCAACCAGCCCGCCGCCGACGACAGCGCCGACCAGGCCACCGGCAGCTAATAGCGCGGGTAAGGACAGGCTGAACATTTGGGGAAGGCCGGAGTGAATCCGGCCTAGGTCTCCACCAGCGACCGGGAGCTACCTTCCCGTAAACTTCACACGCTTATGGCTCTACCGAAGGTCAAGCTATCCAAGTCAAAGAAGGGGCGCCGCCGCTCGCACCTCGCGCTGGCGCTCGTGCAGATTCAGCCGTGCCCCAACTGCAAGCACCCGAAGCGACCGCACGCGATCTGCCCCAACTGCGGGCACTACGCCGGCCGCGAAGTCATCAAGGCGGCCGAATAACGGCGAAGTTCGCGTTCGTCTTTCCAGGCCAGGGCTCCCAGCAGCCCGGGATGGGAATCGAGCTCCTCGCCGATCCCGAGGTCTCATCGTTGTGCGACCGGTGCGCATCGTTCGCCGGCGTGGATCTCCGCCGGCTCCTCACCACGGCCGACGATGACGAGCTGCGCCTGACCCAGAACGCACAGCCTGCACTCTGCTTTGCCGGCATCGGGTTGACGATCCTCTTGCGGCGGCGCGGCATCGAGCCCGCAGCGGCTGCAGGGCACTCGGTCGGCGAGTACGCGGCCTTGGCCGCGGCCGGAGCAGTCGGCGCGCCTGAGGTTATCAAGGCCGTGGTCGAGCGCGGCAAGGCGATGGCGGATGCTGCGCCGGCGGGCACGAGCTCGATGTCGGCCGTGCTGGGGCTCGACGCCCAGGCGGTCGAGGTGGCGCTCGCAGGGATGAACGACGCCTGGCCTGCCAACTACAACACGCCGACGCAGATCGTGATCGCGGGGACGATGACCGGTCTCGAGGTGGCCTCGCAGCGGCTCCAGGTCGCCGGCGCGAAGAGGGTGATCCCGCTCAACGTCAGCGCCGCCTTTCACACGCCGCTGATGGCGCCCGCAGCCGAGCGCCTTCGAGCGGCTCTCGACCGAATCGAGTGGCGTTCGCCCCGCATCCCCGTGATGGCGAACCTGACCGGGAGGGCGCACCTTGGCGGCGATCGCATCGCGCACGTCATGGAGATGCAGCTCCGCTCGCCGGTGCGCTGGGCCGCTTGCGTGGGGTCGCTGGCCGAGATGGGCTGTGACACTTTCATCGAGGTCGGCCCCAAACGCGCGCTCACCGGAATGATGCGCGAGCTCGCCCCAGGGCGGGCTGCGCTCGCCGCGGGGACACCGTCCGCCGTCGCCGAGGTGTCGTTCGCGTCGTAGGCGCGGCGCCGGGTCTGGTCGGTGGCGGTGATACAGTAGTCCGTGTATGGAAACTCAAAAGCTGAGCTTCGAGGACTTCAAGAACATCGTCGTCGAGCGCCTTGGTTGTGAGCCCGAGCAGGTGACGATGGACGCATCCTTCCAGGAGGACCTCAACGCCGATTCGCTCGACCTCGTGGAGCTGATCTACGCGTTCGAGGAGAACACCGGGTTGGAAATCCCTGACGACGACGCTGAGAAGATCACGACCGTCGGGCAGGCGTGGGAATACATCCAGGAGAAGGCCGGCTCATAGCACAGCCGCAGGCTGCCCCGCTCGCGCAATCCCTGCAGCTTCTACAGCAGAAGATCGGGATCCATTTTCGCGACCCCGAGCTGCTGCTGGAGGCCGTCACCCACAGTTCTTTCGCCAACGAGAGCCCGCACCTGTCGCCGCGTGACAACGAACGGCTCGAGTACCTGGGCGACGCGGTCCTGCAGCTCATCACTGCGGAATACCTCTACAAACATCATCCCGGCGCCACCGAAGGAGAGCTGACCCAGACGAGGTCGGCGATGGTGAACACCAACACTCTTGCCCTCCTGGCGGAGCAGCTCGAGCTCGGCAGTTACCTGTACCTGGGAAAGGGCATCGCCAAAGGGGGCGGCCGCAACCTCAAGTCTCTTCTTGCCAACGCGTTCGAAGCGGTGCTCGGCGCCATGTTCCTCGACGCCGGCTACGACGCGGCCTATCACTACTACCTGAATCGATATCGGTCCCTCCCGACACCCGCCAAGGACGAGAACTTCAAGGGCCGGCTGCAGCAGGTCGCCCAGGAACGCTTCAGCACGACTCCCTTCTATGACAGCGAGGGCGCCAGGGTGGGGACCAAGCGCGAATACACGTCGGTGGTGTTCGCCGGTGCCGAGCCTCTCGGCACCGGGCACGGCGAGACCAAGCAGGAGGCGGAGCAGGATGCCGCTCGCGCGGCGCTGGCGACGCTGCTGGGCGCCGCCGCCGAAAAGCCGGTCGCCAAGACCCCCAAGCCTCGGGCCCGGCGATCACCGCGCAAGCGCGTGGAGGCGGACGCCTCCGGTCCTGCTGAGCCTGCGGTAGGGGAGATCGTGATCTTGGCGCCGGAGGCAGAGCCTGCGCCAGAGGTGGGGCGTGAGCCCGAGCCTGGCCCCCTGCCGGTGCCCGGAGAGCCCGCAGACCAGGCGCCCGCAGACCCCCCGCAACCGGCGGAGACCCGCAGCCGCCAGTTCGGAGAGCCGCTCGAGTAGCGCGCACATCTTGTGCCTGAGGATCAAGCGACCCCTACATCTGCTAGCCTAGCCCCCAGTTTGTTCCTCCGCTCCCTGAGCCTGCTGGGCTTCAAGACGTTCGCCAGGGCCACCGAGATCCGGTTCGAAGGCGGGGTGACCGCCATTGTCGGCCCGAACGGCTCCGGCAAGACGAACATCGTCGACTCCATCAAGTGGGTGCTGGGCTCCGGCCAGGCCCGCGACATCCGCGGCCGCAAGATGGAGGAGGTCATCTACGCCGGAGGCGAGCGGCGGTCGCGCTCGTCGTTCGCGGAGGTCTCGCTGGTGTTCGACAACACGGCGGGCCGCCTGCCGGTCGACTATCACGAGGTCGCCATCAAGCGCCGCGTCGAACGGGACGGCGAGAGCGACTACTACCTCAACGGAAGCCGCGTCCGCAGGCGCGACCTTCTGCACCTCCTTTCATCGACCGGCCTCACCGTCGACTCGTACGCGATCATCGATCAGCACGACATCGAGCACATCGTGGTCTGCTCGCCGGCTGAGCGCCGTCAACTGCTCGAGGAGGCGGCCCAGGTTCGCGGAGTCAAGGCCCGCCGTCAGGAGGCCGCTCAGCGCCTGAGCGAGCTCGCGGCCAACCTGCTCCGTCTCGAGGACCTGAGGTCGGAGATCGAGCCCCGTCTCGAGGTCCTGAGGGTCCAGGCGGCGGCGGCGCGAGAGGCCCAAGAGGCGGCCGCCCGGCTCGAGCTGCTGCGCGGCAGCATCGTGTGGGAGGAATGGCGCGAGGCGCGCGACGCGCACCGGCGCGCTTCGTCCCAGGCCCAGGCGCTGGAACGGCGGCTGGTCGAGGCTCGCGAGCAAGCCCTGGCGGCGGAGACGGAGTTCCAGACCTGGCGTGCTGACATCCAGGCGGCCCAGGACAGGCGCCTGGCCAGGCAGCGCACGCTGGGGCGGCTGCGGCTCGACGTGGCGCAGGCGGAGCACGTGCTGCAGCTGGCCCAGGAGCGCTCGGCCAACCAGCAGGCCCTCGCCGACGCGGCGGCTCGCGAAGAGGCGGACGGGCTGAGCCGGTCCACCGCGGCGGAGGCCGTGCGAGCGCAGCTCGGCGCCGAGCTCGAGCACGCAGCGCACGCGCTGAGCGCGGTGCCGGAGCCGGCGCCGGCACCGGCGGCGCCCGACCAGTCGGGAGTGCTCCACGCCCGCCGCGATGCCGAGCAGGCGCGCCGAGCGGCGGCGGCGGCGGCCTCCTCGCTGGCGGGACTGCGCACCCGGCGCGAGTTCCTCGAGGAGCAGGCCGCGCGCCTGGACGAGATGGCCGCGGCCGCCCGGCTCCTTCCCGACGCCGAAGCCGAGCTCGCCCGGGCTCGCGGCGAAGCCGAGGCGGCCGAGACGGCCGCCGTCACGGTGACCAGGTTGCGGTCTGAGCTCGAGGGTCTGGACGCGCTGCGCCCGCAGGCCGGCCCCGGGTTGGTGAGGCTGAGCGACGTGCTCACGCCCGCGCCCGGCTACGAGGCGGCCCTGTCCGCCGTGCTGGGTCCGCTGGTCGACGCCCTGGTGGAAGAAGATGAACAGGCAGCCCTGGGCTCGGCTCGCGCCGGCGACCACCAGCGCACCGTCCTGTATCCGGTGCCGGCCCCCGACGCTCTGCCCGGCTCTCTTTTCGAGCACACGCGATGCCGACCGGGCTACGAGCTGATCGCGCGCCGCCTACTGGGCCACGTCGTGGTCGGTGATGGAGTCACCGCGGAGGGCGTGTATCGGGATGCCGGGCTGGTCCGGGCGGGCGCCGACCCCAAGGTGGAGATCGACGCTCGGCGGGTTCACCTCCGCGAACGGATGGCGGCGCTGGAACCCGCGGCCTCGCTCGCCCGCTCTGCGGCGCAGGCGGTCAAACAGGCGGAATCTGAGCTAGCCCAGCTCCGGGCCCAGGCCGGCAGCGCTGCCCGCTCCGAGGAGACCGCGCGGCTGCTCGAGGCCGCGCGCCAGGCGGAAGAGGCCGAGTCGGCCCGGCTGGCGGAGCTGGAACGCGTCGCAGCGGCCGCCGAGGACCGGGCGGCGGTGGTTGCCCGCGAGCTGGAGACCGGACTGGAGGAGCTGGCCGAGCGCCGAGCCGTCGCCCAGCAGGGGGAGCTCGAGCGAGCGCGCTGGCGCGAGCGCGTGGACGACCTGAAGCGCCAGCTCGACTCGGTTGGTCAGGAGATGGCGCGGCTGCGGAGCGCGGCCGCTGACAGGCGGGCGCGCATGGACGAGCTCGCAGCCGCGGCGAACACCGCCGCCGAATCACTTCCCGCCCTGGTTGAAGCCGCCGGCGCCGCCCGTGCGGCCCTGGCCGCCACCGAGCAGGAGTCCCCTGAGGACGAGGCCGAGATGGCCGAGGGGGCGCGCCGCCTGGTCGCCCTGGAGGAGGCCCGAATCGACGCTCGTCTCAAGGCGGGCACGCTGGAGGGAAACCTCGAGCTGCTGGCGCGAGAGGCGGACCTGTGGCAGGCGCGCATGGACGAGATCCGCTCGCGCATGCCGGGCGGGGTCGCCCCGGAGGAGGTGCCCGGCGGCAAGGTGCGCGAGAAGGAGATGCGCAGTCTTGAGCGCCGGCTCGAGGAGATCGGTCCTACCAACGCGCTGGCGGACGCCGAGTGCCGCGAGCTGGAGGAGCGGTTTCAAACGCTCGCCGACCAGCTGCAGGACATCGCCGCAGCCCGGGCGGACCTGGAGCAGCTCATCGGGAAGCTGCGCGAGGAGGAGGAGTCTCGATACGAAGCGGTCTTCGGCGCGGTGGCCGCCAACTTCAACGAGTACTTCGCCGAGCTCAACCCCGGGGGTCGAGCCACCCTGCGGCACGCAGAGGGCGAGGAGGGGCCGCGCACCGGGGTCGAGATCCTGGTCCAACCGCCACGCAAGCGGCTTCAGAACGTGACCCTGCTCTCGTCTGGCGAGCGGTCGCTGGCGGCGCTCGCTCTGGTGCTCGCCCTCGACGCGGTCAATCCCAGCCCGTTCACCATCCTGGACGAGGTCGACGCAGCCCTGGACGACGCCAACGTGGGCCGGTTCGGGCAGATGGTGGCGAGATTGGGGTCAGAGCGTCAGTTTTTGGTCATCACGCACAACCACGTGACGATGTCGCACGCCTCGACCCTGTACGGCATCCACCTCGACGAGAGCGGCTCATCCCACCTCGTCTCGGTCAGGCTCGACGACATCCGCAAGCCGGCCACCAGGGCCGCGAGCACCGCCCAGGCGGGTTGACGGGGCTGCCGAGGCCGCCGGGCGTCTGGAGTCGGGTCGGGGGGCGGACTCGGAGCCTTCTGTCGGCCGGTCTCCGCTCGCTCAGCCCGCCGCTGGCGGCCGGCTATTACGACGAGCTCGAGGAGGTCCTGATCTCGGCCGACCTCGGTCCGGCGATGGCCGTGCGCCTGTCGGCTGCCGTGCGCCGGCGGGCGCCGCGCACGAAGGACGAGGCGGTCGACTCCCTGATCGCGGTCGCGTCCGAGGTGATGTCGACCCGCTCGCGCGAGCTCGACCTGAGCGCCAACCCGGCGTGTGTGCTGGTCTACGGCGTCAACGGTGCCGGCAAGACCACGACGATCGGCAAGCTGGCGCACCGGATGCGCGCCGCGGGCCGCCACCCGCTGGTCGTCGCCGCCGACACCTACCGCGCGGCGGGAGTGGAGCAGATGGTCGCCTGGGCGGAGCGGGCGGGGGTGGCGCACTTTGCCGGGCAGCCGGGCGCGGACCCGGCGTCGGTCGTGTTCGACGGCGTGCAGTCGGCCCGCGGGCGCGGGAACGACACCGTGCTGGTCGACACGGCCGGGCGCCTGCAAACGCAGCGCAACCTGTTGGAGGAGCTCGGCAAGGTGGGTCGCGTCACCGCCAAGGCGCTCGGCGGCGCGAGCTATGAATCACTGCTCGTGCTGGACGCCGTCCTGGGCTTGACAAGCCTGGTGCAGGCCCGGGTGTTCAACCAGTCGATCCCGATCACCGGCCTGGTGCTGTCGAAGCTCGACAGCAGCGCCAAGGGCGGGGCGGTCATCTCGATCGAGTCGGAGCTCGGGGTGCCGGTAAAGTTCGCCGGAGTGGGGGAGGGCATTGACGACCTGATCGAGTTCGATCCGCCGGCTTTCATCCGGGCCCTCTTCCAGGAATAGGTCTTTGCCCCTCGCCGATCCTCACTGCCACACCCTTTCTTCGGACGGCATGGTCACGCCTGCGGAACTGGTCGATGCGGCGCTGAAAGCCGGGCTCGACCTGATCGCGATCACAGACCACGACACCATGGCCTCGGTGCAAGAGGTGCAGGAGCGCGGCGCGGCGGGGGGTCTTGCCGTGGTTCCAGGGCAGGAGGTCACGACTGCCTGGCCGGCCCAGACCCACATCATGGGCTGGTTCCTCTGCAAGCCGGTCAAAAGAGGTATGTCGCTCGGCGACACCGTCGACGCGATCCACGACCAGGGCGGGCTTGCCATCGTGCCGCACCCCTTCATGCCGGTTTATTTCGGCTCGATCCAGCCGGGCATGCTGCGGCGCCTGCTCGAACGCCGCCACGTGGACGGGATAGAGATGAAGTTCACGGTGCCGATCGGGAATCGCCGGCGGCGAGTCTTGGAAGACTTCTATCAACGCAACCGCGACCGCCTGGGCGCGCCGGTCGGCGGAAGCGACTGCCATTTCGGCGCCCACGACATCGCGCGCGTGGTCACCGAGTACGAGGGTGATTTTCGGACGGCTGTCCAGCTCAGGTCGACGACTCCCTGCGTGAGGCGCGATGCGGGCACGGTCCCCATGGGAATGGCGCTACGTCAGCAGTGGCGCGCGCTGGTCGAGCTACCTGTGAGGCGACTGACGGGCCAGGTCTAGCAAGGTCTCGTGCACGGCCCGCGGGCCGGCCAGGATGTTGCCCGTCTCGATCCAGGTGTCGCCGCCCGACCAGTCGGTGACGCGCCCGCCGACCTCGAGCACGAGGGCCGCGCCGGCCGCGACGTCCCACGCGTTGAGGCCGAGCTCGAAAAAGCCGTCGAACGTGCCCGCGGCGGTCCAGGCCAGGTCGAGGGCGGCCGCCCCCGCGCGCCGCAGGTCTTCGAAGCGACCCAGCGCCGCCTCCATGACGTGGAGATAACGTGGGAGCAGCGCCTTGTTGCGAAAGGGAAACCCGGTCGCGACGACCGCCTTCGACGGCTCGAGATCGCGCAGCATCGGGAGGCGATCTCCGTTCATGAACGCGCCCCCGCCGAGGACGGCTGCGAACTCGAGCTGCAGGTACGGGGCGAGCACGACCCCCAGCACCGGCTTGCGGTCCTCGAGCAGCCCGACCGAAACGCCCACCGAGGGGAACCCGCGCGTGAAGTTGGTGGTCCCGTCCAGGGGGTCGACGACCCACATGGTGCCTTCGCGCCTGCCGCCGCCCTCCTCGGCCAGCACGTGGACCCCCGGGGATTCGCGCGCCAGGACCTCGAGGATCGCCGACTCCGAGCGACGGTCGGAGGCGGTGACGTAGTCTCCGGCGCCCTTGAGCTCCACGGCGCTTCCCGGCCGAGGCAGTCCCGCTTCGAGCAGGATGCTCGCGCCGGCGCGAGCAGCGCGCAGCGCGACCGGGAGGAGGTCTTTCAGGCTTTCCTGTTCTCGAGCCCCAGGCCGAACATGGCCTCCAGGTCGTGGGCCGAGAATTGCTGGAAGGCGACCATCGTCTGCGTGCGCTCGATGCCCTCGAGGTGCCCAAGGTGCTGGGTCACGACCTTGGCCAGGTCGTCGTGCTCGCGAACCCTGGCGATGGCGACGAAGTCCCAATCGCCGGTGACCGTGTAAACCTCGGCGATGCCGTCGATGTCCGCCAGCTTCGGGCCGAGCGAGTCCAGCCCGTCGCGAGTCGAGCGGACGAGCACGATGGCGGTGAGCATCAGGCTTTGTCTATGCGCTTCATCGCGCCGGTCGCCTCGGCATGGGACCAACCGTCCATGTCCCGGTAGGCCAGCCCGTGACTGCCCAAAATCGTGCAGATGTGGGTGCGGTGGTCGTTGCCGTGGTGCAGGGCCTGGACCAGGAGCACGTTCGGGTGCAGCGTATAACGGCCGTCCTGGAACGTGGTTTCGAAGGCCTCGTCGGGCTTGCCTCGTTCCGCAATCGCGATCAGCTCGTCGCCGGTCCGCGTGGCGTGTGCGGTGAGCTTGGCAATACCGGGAAACTCGCTCTTCTCGTTGAAGCGCGGCCGGCCGCCGCCCAGGCGGGCGAGATAGCGCTGCTCCGCCCCCAGGAGGTGCATGAAGGTTCCCGCCACCGTTCCATACGTCCCCGGCGCGGTCAGCTGCAGCTGCTCATCGGTCAAGTCAGCACAGGAGGAGAGGAGCTCCAAGTTGGCCCACTTGTGATACCGAAAGATCTCGATCGCCAAAGGTCCCATGGCACCTCGATTCTATTACTTGTTAAGCTGTCAAGGCATGGCCCTTGACACCCTGCAGGCTCGCGGCCGCGCCCTCGCCCTTTTCGAGCGTTACGGCGCCCTGCTGACCGACCACCAGCGCGAGGTCGTCGACCTCTACTTACGGAGCGACTGGTCGCTCGCGGAGATCGCCACCCACCACGGCACATCGCGGGCGGCCGTGCACGACATCGTCAAGCGTTCGACGCGTGCCTTGCAGGACTATGAGCGCAGGCTGGGCCTGCTCGCAGAGACGGCGCGCCGGCGGCGCGCGCTGGACGCCATGGAACGTGACCTGGCCGGCCTCAAGCGGCGGTTGTCCAGGCTGGAGGCGTCGGCCTGATGTTCGAGGCTCTGGGCGAGCGGCTGACCGCCGCGCTGAAAAAGATCAGCGGCCGCGGGGTGTTGAGGCCCGAGGACGTCGATGCCGGCCTGCGCGAGGTGCGGCTGGCCCTTCTCGAGGCAGACGTCAACTTCAAGGTGGTCAAAGAGTTCGTCGAGCGGGTCCGCACGCGGCTCCAGGGGGTCGAGGTGGCAGCCGGGCTGACCGCTCCGCAGCAGGTCGTCAAAGCAGTCCACGATGAGCTGGTCGAGCTGCTCGGCGGCAACTCGCAAGGCCTTCGCTATTCGCCCGCTCCGCCGACTGTGGTGATGCTGGTCGGCTTGCAGGGCTCAGGCAAGACGACGACCGCGGTCAAGCTGGCCCTGGTCGCCAAACGCGAAGGGCACAGGCCTTTACTGGCGGGGCTGGACCTGCGCCGGCCGGCCGCGGTCGAGCAGCTCCGGATTCTCGCCGGCCGCGAGGACGTTCCTTTTCACTCCGGGACCGGCAAGGTCGAGGAGATCGCCACGGCTGCCATCAGCGAGGCGCGCCGGCTGATGTGCGACGTCGTGATCCTCGACACCGCCGGACGTCTGCAGGTCGACGCCGACCTCATGGACGAGCTGAAGCGACTGAAGCGGGCCGTCCCCGTCACCGAGACCCTGCTGGTCGCCGACTCGATGACCGGCCAGGAGGCCGTCAAGGTGGGCGAGACCTTCGGCAAGGAGGTGGGAGTCGACGGCGTGGTGCTGACCAAGCTGGACGGCGACGCGCGCGGTGGGGCGGCGCTGTCACTGCGCCTGGCGACCGGGCAGCAGATCTGGTTCGCCGGTACGGGCGAGAAGCCGCAGGACATGGAGGTGTTCCACGCCGAGCGAATGGCGTCGCGCATCCTCGGGATGGGCGACATGCTCACGCTGATCGAGCGCGCGGAGCGCACCATCGACAAGCAGCAGGCCGAGGAGGTCGAGCGCCGGCTGCGTGCCGGGCAGCTGACGTTCGACGACTTCCTGACCCAGATCCGACAGCTCCGCGGGATGGGATCGCTCGAGGGCATGCTCGATATGATTCCTGGCGGGTCGGCGATCAAGGGCCAGGTGTCGGGGGTTGACACGGAGCGCGAGGTGCGCCGCATGGAGGCGATCATCCTTTCCATGACGAGTCGAGAGCGCGCGCACCCCGACGTCATCGACGGAGCGCGCAAGCGCAGGATCGCGCGGGGCAGCGGCGTCCAGCCGGCCGACGTGAATCGAGTACTCAAAGCGCGAGAGGCCATGCAAAAGCTGGCCAGGCAGTTCGGTGCTAAGAACCGGAAGGGCAAGGTCGTCGGACTTCCACGCATGTTTGGACAAGGAGGAACAGGTTGGTAAAGATCAGGTTGAGGCGTATGGGGGCGAAGAAGCACCCCTTCTATCGCCTCGTGGTGGCGGATTCGCGCTCGCCGCGCGACGGCCGTTTTATCGAGCACCTCGGGTACTACGACCCGATGACCGACCCGGTGCAGGTCAAGATCGATGCGGACAAGGTGAAGCTTTGGCTCAAGCAGGGCGCGCAGCCCAGCGAAGCCGCGCGAAGCCTGTTGAAGCGGGAGGGAATTCTTGAGCGAGACGCAAAGCAGCCGACCCCCTCGGCGTGATTTCCGCCGGGGAGGCATGGACCGCGGATTTCGGCGCGACCGGCCGGTCTCGGGTGGACCGGGCATCGACTATCGCGCCATGGTTGAGTTCGTCGCCAAATCACTGGCCGAGAAACCGGAGGAGGTTTCGGTAGAGGCCTTCGAGCGTGGCGCCGGCACGGTCGCGATCAAGGTCAAGCTGGCCGACGCAGACGTGGGCCGATTCATCGGCAAGGCGGGCCGCAACATCGAAGCCATCCGCACGCTGGTGCGGGTCGCCTCGTTGCGTGACCACAAGCGGGTGTTCGTGGACCTCGCCAACGCGTCGCTTCCCCACCAGGGACCGCGGGGCCGCGGACCGGGGGGGCCCGCGCCTGAGTGATCAGGATCGGACAGGTCATGGGTGCGTACGGCCTCGATGGGGCTGTCAAGGTTTTGCCCTTGACAGACTTTGACGACCGTTTCGACCCGGGAGCCGAGCTCGTGCTGGAAGGGTCCGAACGCAAGGTGGAGTGGAGCCGGCCCGGGCAGCCCGGGTTGGTGGTCAAGCTGAAAGGCATCGACCACCGTTCCATCGCGGAGCTCTTCCGCGGCCGCTACCTCGAGGTGTCCGAAGCGGATGTCAGGCCTTTGGAGGAGGGGCGTTTCTACCACCACCAGGTGGTGGGGCTCGCCGTGGAAACCCATTCCGGCGCACAGCTCGGCGTGATCGCCGAGGTGCTCGAGCGCCCGGCCAACGATGTATGGGTGAGTCACGACGGCGGGATCGAGCACCTGATCCCGGCCACGCGGGACGCGGTGCTCGAAGTGAACCTCGAAACGCGACGCGTGGTGGTGGCGGACTGGCTGGTCAGCGTCGAGGAAGCCAAGGACTGACATGCGATTCGATGTCGTGACCATCTTCCCCGCGATGTTCGGGCCCGTATTCGCCCAGGGCGTAGTCGGTCGCGCGTTGGAGCGCGGGTTGATCGAGCTGCAGGCGCACGACCTGCGCGAACACACTCACGACCGGCACCGGCAGGTCGACGACATGCCGTTCGGGGGCGGTCCGGGCATGGTCATGAAGCCCGAGCCTGTGATCGAGGCGGTGGAGTCGATCCGGTCGTTGAACCGAGGCCCGGTGATCCTGATGGAGCCGTGGGGCGAGCCACTCGACCAGGAGCTCGCGGCCGGCTTGGCCCAGCAGCCGGGACTGGTCATCGTGTGCGGCCGCTACGAGGGAATCGACGACCGGGTTCGCACCGCCCTGGACGCGCGTGAGATCTCGATCGGCGACTACGTCCTCAGCGGCGGCGAGCTGCCGGCCATGGTCCTGATCGATGCCGTGGCGCGGCTCCTGCCGGGCGTGGTGGGCGATCCCGGATCGCTGGCGCAAGATACGTTTTCCAGCGAGCCTGCCGGGTGGCCGCAGTTCACGCGGCCGGCCGAATACCGCGGCATGGCCGTTCCCGACGTGCTCCTGTCCGGCGACCATGCCCGCATCCGCCAGTGGCGCCGGCAGCAAGCGGCACAAAGACATGTTTCACACACCAAGGAGTTGAAAAAGACATGAACGTGATCCAGCAGCTCGAGAGAGAGCAGCAGAAAGACAAGGTCCCTGCGTTGAGGGCGGGCGACACGGTGAAGGTGCACGCCAAGGTCGTGGAAGGCACGCGCGAGAGGATCCAGGTGTTCGAGGGCACGGTGATCCGGGTCACCGGAGGCGGCCTCCGGCAGAACTTCACCGTGCGGCGCGTGACCCATGGCGTGGGGGTGGAGCGCACCTTCATGATCCACTCTCCGCGCATCGACAAGATCGACGTGCTTCGCCATGGCGACGTCCGGCAGGGACGGCTTTACTACCTGCGCGGCAAGGTTGGCCGCGACGCCCGCATCCGCGAGCGGCGCCGGCTGGTCCAGGCGGAGCCGGCGGAGGCAGCGGAGCCGGAGAAGGCCAGCAGCGACGAGGCGTAGCAAAGGCTCCTGTTAAGGGCCTTGGCGTGGGCCGCGGGGCCTCATTAGTCTCGGTTTCATGCGACCGAAGCTCTGGCACTACGAGCGCATGGCCGGCTCTATGGGCTACCAGGTGGTGGCGGGAGTCGACGAGGTCGGCATGGGCCCGCTCGCGGGACCCGTGGTGGCCGGCGCGGTCGTGCTGCCCGTCGGCGTGAAGATCCCGGGCCTTGACGACTCCAAGCTGCTCAGGGCGGACCAGCGCGAACGGATCGACGCGGTGATCCGCCGAAAGGCAATCGCGGTTTCGGTGTGCGCCGTCGACCACGAGCAGGTGGGCCGCCTCGGGCTGTTCAAGGCCCGGCACCTGGCGGCGGCGGGCGCGGTCGCCGGGCTGAAAGTAAAGGCGGAATACCTCGTGGTCGACGCGTTCGACGTGCCCGACGTGCCATTGCCGCAGATGGCCGTGGTGCGGGGAGATCGCATCTGCGCATCGATCATGGCAGCCAGCATCGTGGCCAAGGTGGCCCGCGACAGGGCGATGGTGGAGTACGACCGCCTGTACCCGGGCTACGGCTTCGCCGACCACAAGGGCTATGCCACGCCATCTCACCGTGCGGCGATTCGGCGCCTCGGTCCCAGCCCCATTCACCGGACGACGTGGGCTCCGTTTCGCGTCTCCGAGCTTCTCGGCTCGAGCTAGGCCGCGCGGGCGACAAGGCCGCCTCCGACCTGCTTCGATCACGGGGCTACGAGGGCGTGGAGGCCGGGGTTCGCGCCCTCGTCTGCCGGCGCGGAGGGGTAGTCGTGGCAGTGGAGGTCAAGACTCGCACCGACGGCGCTTTGGGGACCCCGATCGAGGCCGTAGGGGCGCGCAAGCGCCGGGCCATGTTGTCGGCGGCGGTGGAGTACCGGGCGCTTGCCGGTTGGCGAGCTCCCGTTCGCTTTGCAGTCGTCGGGTTGACGGTCGAGGCGGCCGGGGGATTCCATGCCGAGCTCATCGAGGATCCGTTCGATTAGTCTCCTGCCGTGAATTTCTTGAGCATGGTCACGGTCGTAGTTGACGATTACGACCCTGCCATCCAGTTCTTCGTGGGAGTCCTCGGCTTCGAGCTGGTCGAAGACTCGGGGTCACTGACCAACGACGGCCGAGCCAAGAGGTGGGTGGTCGTGCGGCCACCCGGAGCGCAGACCTCGATCCTGATCGCTCGTGCCGACGGCGAAGCACAGGCGGCCGTGGTGGGCAGGCAGGCGGCGCGCCGGGTCGGCTTCTTCCTCCGCGTCGACGATTTCGCCGCCACTTATGAGCGGCTGACCGCCGCGGGCGTCGAGTTCGTGACCCAGCCGCGAACAGAGCCTTACGGACGGGTCGCGGTGTTCGTCGACATCGCCGGGAACAGGTGGGACCTCATCGGTCCGCGGGCTGACTGAGAGCAGCGGGATTCGACCGCGCCGCTAGGTCGCGGCGATCGGATCCTCGAAACGCACCAGGCTCGAGTTGGCGGCCCACAGGAGCGCTCCCACCACCGTGGCGGCGCCGGCGACGAGGATGAATGCGGCCACCCCGAGCAATGCGCCGATGACGGGTGTGGACGGCAGCGAGCCGAGATGGGTGGTCCCCGCTAGCGCGCCCAGCGCGAAGACCAGCAGCGCGAACGCGCCGACGCTGAGCGCGCCAAAACCCAGCGCTCCTGCGACTCCCGCCAGCGTGCCGACCATGCCGACCGCGCGCCGGTCGTCGGTGGACTCGAACCGAGGGTCGATCGCCCCGGCCGATACGCCGACCGCGACGAACCCGACGCCGAGCCACATCCCCAGGGCGATCAGCTCGACGATCTCCGCGAGGGGATTGCGCTCGATCAGCGCGACGACCAGGCCGAAGACTGCGGTCATCACCAGCACGGCGGGCAGCGTGAGCGCGACCTTGGCGCGGATGACCTGCCACATCGGGAGGGGCGCCATGCGCAGCAGCTGAAAGCCGCGGCGCTCACTTGGAACCGAAGGCGTGCCCAGCGTCGTGGACATGAACATCGAAATGAATGCGATCAGGAACACCTCGGACCAGAACCCGCTCAGCTCCCTCGACGGCCGGCTGAAAGCGAACGCATAGCCGATCGGGAACAGGAGGGCCGGGAGGAGGCGGCTCAGGCGCCGGATGTCGCGCCTGTACGCCAGCCAGTCCTTGCGTGCGATCGCCCGCAAAGGCGAGCCCGCACCAGCCCGCGCCACGGCTGCGGGCCGCTGGCTGGAGCGCCGCCAGGTCAAAGTCGCCCCGCCGAAGACCCCCAGTCCCGCCAGCAGGGTCCTGCCGTACAGAAGCGCCGCCGCGGTCGCCACCAGCCCGGCCAGCCCCAGTGTCAGCAGAGTCCAGCCGGCAGCTTGGCCCACGCCGCCGTCGATGACTCCGCTCAGGGCATGGGCAGGCCAGGTCGGAGGCAGCCAACCGACCTGCTGGATGAACGAGGTGGCGCTGGTGAGGTTGGGCCGGGTGCGGAATTCGAACGACTGCCGGAGGTTCAGGTTCCAGGCGATGTAGAAGCCGGCGCCGCTGAGACCGGCGATCGCGGCGGCAAAATCCCGGGCCAGCCGCGCGGGGATCCAGCGCAGCACGATCGACATCAGGAGCGCCTGGAACGCGGTGACGATCAACACCTGGGTGATCACCAGCAGAACCACCAGCAAATAGAAGACCGGCGGGGCGCCCGATCCGGCCCCGACCCCGAGCGCCCCGGCCAACAGCAGGGAGCTGATCAGGAGGTTGGCGATCATCGCGAGCACGACCCGGGCGATGAAGATCTCGATCGGGCGAACCGGCGCCAGGACCAGCTGGAGCAGGTCGCGGCCAACGAACAGGCTGGCGATCACGGTGGGGAACCCGAGCACGAACATCATGACCGCCAGGGCCGTGAACGCGGCGGCCAGGATGGGGTCACGGGCCTGCGGCAGGTAGCGGGCGGCGGCGACGCCAAGCGAGAACGATCCCCCGCCGATCAAGACGGCCGCCAATCCCAGCAGCACAGCCAGCAGCGCGAGCCTCACCGGCCCGCGCTTGAGCAGCCGATGGCGCAGCGCCAGGATTTCAGCCCCGAGGATGATTCGCGATGCGGCGAGCATCACGACGGCTTGGGCGCCAGGAGGCGCTCGATCATCTCCTTGGACTCCGGCCCCGCCGTGAGCTCCAGGAAAAGGTCCTCCAGCGAGGCCTGCTCGCTGCCCGTCTGCGTCCGCAGCTCACCCATGGTCCCGGTGGCCACGATGTGGCCGCGGTCGATGATCGCGACGCGCCGGCAGAGGGCCTGCGCGATCTCCAGGATGTGCGTCGACAGGAGCACCGTGGTGCCGCGCGCCGCCAGCTCCTCGAGCAGGTCCTTGACGAGCCGGGCGGATCGCGGGTCCAGCCCGTTGGTCGGCTCGTCGAGAAGCAGGACCGAGGGCTCGCGGATCAGCAGCGAGGCGAGGCCGATCTTCTGCCGCATGCCATGGCTGTACGAGCCGATCAGCTCTCCATCGCGGTCCGCCAGCTCGAACAGGCCCAGCAGGCGCTCCATGCGCTGCTGACGCTCGGCTCCGCGGGGCATGCGGTACAGGTCTGCGATGTAGTCGAGGAACTCGCGTCCGGTGAGGTGCGGGTGAACGAACGGCTCCTCGTCCAGGTAGCCGAGCCGGGCTTTCGCCTGCATCGGATCGGTGAAGACGTCGTAACCGTCGATCAGCGAGCTTCCGGAGGTCGGCGTAACTAGGCCGCACAGCATCCGCAGGGTGGTGGTCTTGCCGGCGCCGTTGGCGCCGAGAAAACCGAAGACCTCGCCGCGGGCGACCTGGAAGCTGACGCCGTCGACCGCCCTGACCACGCCATAGCGCTTGACGAGGTGCCTGGCCTCGACCGCGAAGGGACCCTCGGAAGCAGGCACCGCCATCGAGATCAGGTTAGCGGCCTCAGGCGCGGTTTCAGCGCCAGTGGCGGGCAAGCTCCGAGGCATAGGTGCGGCCCAGTGTGCCGGCGCTCGAGAGGAGCCAGTTCTCCAGCCGCCTGGTCCCACGAGGTCTCTCGTGCGAGACAAGGAGCTCCTGCATGAGGCCTTCGAGCTCCGGCCCGTTGAGCAGGATGTCGTCGACCATTCGTCCCACGATGCCACCTGCGAGCAATGTCATCCGCGGCGACATGTAGATGAACTTGGGGCGGCGCCCCACCGCGACCGCGATGCTCTCCACGAGCTCGGTGTACGCGATCGTGTCGGGACCGGCGGCGTCGACCGTCATGTTGTCGGTCTGCTCCGCGGCCCAGGTTGCGATCTCGGCCACGTCCTCGCCGGCCACGGGCTGGACCCGGTAGTCGCCCAGTCCCGGGATGATGAAGACGGGCATCCGGTGCAGGAGCCACGCGATGTTGTTGAGCAGGATGTCGCCGGGACCGAAGACCAACGTGGGCCGGACGATGGCCCATCGGAGACCGGACTCGCGGACCACTGCCTCGGTGCGGGCCTTGCCCGCGTAATACTCGAGCTGAGAATCCTCGGAAGGGTTGCTCACCGAGATGTGGACCACCTTCCTGACGCCCGCTTCGGCGGCGGCTCCGATCAGCGTGCGGGTGTTGGCGATCGCCTGGCCGAAGTGCATCTTCCCGTGCCGGAAGCGGACCCAGTAAGTGTTGTAAAGCACGTCGGCGCCCCGGAGGCTTTCGACCAGGGCGGCGCGGTCGGTGAACTGCAGCGGCGCGACGTCGACCTTGATGTCGTCGGCGGCCGCTCGCTGGGGATGATTGGTGAGTGTGCGGACGCGCCTTTGCTGCCCGAGCAGGCGTCGGGCGATGAATCCGCCGGTGAAGCCAAAGGCTCCCGTGACGACGTCGAAGCCGGGTTCCATCAAAACGGGAATCTCGTGAGGTCATACGCGAGCGACCCGGGCTTGACGTGCCCGGTGAGGATCACGCGCGGCCGGTGCCGGACGGCCTCGGCGGGATGCACCTCTGGCCGAAGCCCGTTGAAGATCGGGAAGCGCAAGGTGCCGTCGGGCGACCATTCCGAGTACCTCACGCTCACCACCAGCTCCGGCCTGACCCAGTGCACGGGCCTGGTCATGATCGGGGGCGGCTCGAGCGGCGAGTCGCCGGTCGACAGGGCCGTCAGCGCGCTCCGGATGGCATCCATCGCGGCGTCGTCGTAGCCGCCGCCCACCGTGCCGCACGGGAGCAGTCGCCCGTCCTCGTGATATCCGACCACGAGCGCGTCGAAGGGACGCTCGCCGGTCCAACCGATGACGACGAAGTCATCGGATTTCACCGCTTTGACCTTGAGCCAGAACGGGCTGCGCTGGCCCGTCACGTAAGGGCTCAGCTTGTGCTTGGCCACGACTCCCTCGAGGCCGCGCTCGAGGCAGGCCTCGAACAGCTCGACGCCGTCCTCGTCGATGTGGTCGGGCACGAAGAGGTGGCCGCCCGTCTCGACGGCCCGCACGAGGCGGGCTCGCCGCTTCACCACCGGCTGTCTCAGGAGCGGCTTGCCTTCGAGATACAGGGCGTCGAAAGCAAGGTAGGCGGTGGGGATCGCATCCTTCAACCGCGCGCCGCCGCCCAGGCGCTCTCGCAGCCGCGGATAGTCGGGGCGGCCGTCGCTGTCGGTGGCCACCAGCTCACCGTCGACGACGCTCCCGGGCGGGATGCGCCGGGCTGCCGCCACAATCTCAGGCAGGTCGGCGGTGAGGTCCCTCAAGGCGCGGTCCTGGAGGCGGACCTTGCCCTCCGGGTCGCGGAACACGATGCAGCGCAACCCGTCCCACTTGACCTCGAATATGTACTCGGGTGAGCTGAAGGGAGCCTCCGCCGAGGCGGCCTGCATGGGCCGCACCTCGTCGGGAAAGCTCTCCAGCTCGATCGACAGCTGGTCGGGATCCTGCACTCGGCTCAGATTAAGCCGACCCCGGTCACGAAGCTTTGCGCCGTCTCCTCGTCTCGGCCGCGGGCTTCTCGCGGGCGGCCCTCGATTTCTTGGCTGCTTCCACGGAGGCACGCAGGGCCTCCATGAGGTCCATGACCTTGGCCGGCTGCGGGGCCGCCGGGGCTTCGATGACCTCTCCTTCGATCTTGGCCTGGACGACCTTCATCACCGCTTCGCGGTACTCGTCCTTGTAGCGGCTCGGGTCGAAGGAGTCGGCCAGGCTTTCGATCAGCGCCTTCGCCATCTCCAGCTCTTTGGGGTTGATCTTCACGTCGCCCTCGAGGCCCTTGAGACCTTCGGTGGAGCGGATCTCGTCCGGCCAGTGGAGCGTATTCATCAACAGGCCGGCGCCGTTGGGGTGGAGCGCCGCCAGGTGCTCCCGATCCCGCAGCGCGATCTTGGCGATCGCCATGCGGCCGGTCGACTCGAGCGCCTTGCGGAGCAGCTGGTAAGGCTTTTTGCCCAGCTCTTCCGGCTCCATGTAGTAAGCGTTGTTGAAGTACAGGCCCGGCTCGACGTCGTCGGTCGGCACGAACTCCTCGATGTCGATGGAGTGGGCGGTCGGAAGGGGGAGATTGTCGAGATCCTTGTCGTCGATGATGACGTAACGGTCCTTGCCCACCTCGTAGCCGCGCTGGATCTCGCTGTAGGTCACCTCGTGCTCGCCTTCGGCGCACCAGCGCTTGTAGGAGATGGGGGAGTGGTGCTCCGGGCAGAGCTGCCGGAAAGAGACTTTGGCGCTGGACTCGGTGGCGTTGTAAAGGCGGATGGGGATGGACACCATCCCGAACGAGACGACGCCTTTCCACATCGATCTCGGCATGGCGACGCAGTTTACCTCCTATGTCAGCGGTTGGCTACTTTTCGTGGGTTCCCCGGAACCAGGGAAGCGACCCTGGAAGGACAACGCACAACTGCGACCGCGGCTCCCGCACGGACCAGCGGTGGCAACGCAAGTATCGATCTCCTGGTCGCGATGGTGCCGTTTACCGCAGCATATAGGGCGTCATGCAGCTGGGCGATCTCGAGCTATACCTGCTGGTCTCCGAGCGCTGGAAGGCGGATGGGGGCCTGATGTTCGGCGTGGTGCCCAAGATCCTGTGGGAGAAGCACAAGCCGGCCGACGGCAACAACATGATCGAGTGCGCGTCCGTCTGCCTGATCGCCCGCAAGAACGGACGCGTCATCGTCTGCGAGACGGGGATCGGCACCAAGCTCAGCGAGAAGCGCGCTCAGCAGGTCGGCCTCCGCCAGCCGGACGGGCTGCTCCAAGCTCTGGACCGCCTGGGCATCCGGCCCGAAGAGGTCGATGCCGTGGTGACGACCCACCTGCACTGGGACCACGCGGGCGGCCTGACCCGGCGTGACGCCACTGGCGGGCTGGAGCTGACCTTCAAGAAGGCGCGGCACTTCATCCAGCGCAGCGAGTGGAACTTCGCCCTGCACCCGGACGTGCGCAGCAGCGCCGGATACGTGACCGACGACTTCACGCCACTGGCCGACGGGAACAAGCTCGTCGAGCTGCTGGACGGCGACGCCGAGGTCCTTCCCGGGGTTCACCTGCGGCACGTCGGCGGCCATACCCCCGGCAGCCAGATGCTCCTGCTCCGATCAGGCGAGCTGGCCTGCGCGGTCACCGGGGACCTGGTCTGTCAGACCCCGCACCTGAGGGTGCCCTGGAACATGGCTGCGGACATCGAACCGCTGCGCGTCTTCGAGCAGAAGGCGCGCCTGTTCGAAGAGGCCGAGAAGCACCGCTGGCTTTTGGTCTTGAGCCACGAGACGGAGCAGCCCGCCGGGTACCTCGAAGATGGCGGACGGTGGCGGCCGGAACCCCGGCTGGCTTGAAGCTGGCCACCGCCGACGGGCGGAAGCTGACCTACGGCAAGCTCGGACACGGGCCGGTCCTCGTCTGTCACCCCGGGGGTCCTGGCTATTCGTCGACATACTTCGGCGACCTCGCCGGGCTCTGGGAGAGGTTCACGCTGGTCATGGTCAACCCACGGGGCACCGGTGCGTCCGCGCCGCCCTCCGACCCCAGCGCGTACCGGATCGAGGATTACGTCGCCGACCTAGAGGAGCTGCGGCAGCACCTCGCCCTCGAGCGCATCCTGCTGCTCGGCCACTCGCACGGCGGCGTGGTCGCCCAGGCGTACGCGGCCGAGCACCCGGGCCGCGTCCGGCGCCTGGTCCTCGCGTCCACCCTCGCGCGGTTCGGACCGGATAACGAGGCGGCCATGCGCCAGGGCATGGACAAGCGCTCGAACCAGCCCTGGTATGCCGACGCGGTGGCGGCTCTCGAAGTCGAACAAGCGGGTGAGTTCGATGCCGGCCGGCTGAACGAGCTGCTGTTCAAGGAGCTGCCTCTTTACTTCGCGCACTACGGCGCGGTCGAGGCGGGCTACCTCGACACGCTCAAGACGGAGAAGGTCAACGCCGACGCGCTGCGGCTGTTCAACCGCGAGATCTTCGAGACGTTCGACCTGCGAGAGCGCTTGCCCAAGATCACCGCCCCCACCCTGGTCATCACCGGCGACGAGGACTTCATCTGCGGGCCGATGTGTGCCGCGGAGATCTGCGCGGGCGTCCAAAGCGCCCGCCAGGTGGTCGTCGGCGACTCCGGCCACTTCCCTTTCGTCGAGCAGCCCCAGGCATTCCACGACGAGCTCGCCGACTTCCTCTCGAGCGCTTAACAGGCTGGGCTGAACGGCGGCCGGGCGCCGTCTAACGTCGGCGCGTGCTTGCCGCGGGCGCGCTGGATCTACATAAGAAGGTAATGGCCTGCTTTCGGGCGGGACGCACGAGCTCACCAGGGATGGACTGCCCCTCCAAACGCGCGCCGCGTGCGGGCGCCCGATGCGGCACGGCGGCGAGGTTCTCGACGACCCGCTGGCCGCCCGGGCGACTCGATTTCACCCTTCCCAGCGGACGTCACGGCCTCTCTGACGTGCAGGCGTTGAGGGCTGGGGAAATCGCCCGCCAGCTGCAGGTTCTGGTCTGGGCAGGGGTCGGCCGGCTCACCGCGCTGGAGCTCGACGGCGCTGTGCGCCGTCACCGGGACGGCTACATAAGGGCATTGCGCCGCGGCAAACAACGGGCGTAGGATGCCCGCCTCAGCAGGGCCGGTTGGGATTAAAGCGACCCGCTTGGGAATAAAGAGGTGCTGTGTCTGAAGGGTTGATCATCGTCGAGTCGCCGGCCAAGGCGAGGACCTTGAAGCGGTTTTTGGGTGACCGTTTCGACGTCCTTGCCTCGATGGGCCACGTCCGCGACCTGCCTGGAAAGGAGCTCGCGGTGGACGTTGACGCTGGCTTCAAGCCGCACTACGAGGTAGTCGAGAGCCGCCGGAAGACGATCAACGAGCTGCGCTCGGCGGTCAAGAAGGACGGAGGCGACGTCATCCTGGCATCCGACCCTGACCGCGAGGGTGAGGCTATCGCATGGCACCTCGCCGAGGTGCTCAACCTTCGTTCGCCCAGGCGCATAGAGTTCCACGAGATCACCGCGGACGCAGTTCGGAGGGCCCTGGAGTCTCCGCGCGAGATCGACATGCGGCTGGTCAACGCGCAGCAGGCTCGTCGGGTCGTGGACCGGCTCGTCGGGTACCGGCTGAGCCCGTTCCTGTGGGCCAAGGTGCAGAAGGGCATCGGCGCCGGGCGGGTCTCCTCGGTCGCGCTACGGCTGGTGGTCGATCGCGAGGAGGAGATTCGCAAGTTCGTCCCGGTCGAGTCGTGGACGATCGACGCCGAGCTCTCCAAGCAGGCCGCCGAAGCGCATTTCCTGGCCCGGCTCAACCGCCGCCGAGGAGAGCCCGGAGCTTCGGGCGCGGACGTCAAGCTCGAGGTCAAAACCGAGACCGAGGCGCAGGAGATCCTGGCCAAGCTCGAGGGCGCGGCCTATCGCGTCATCGGGGTGGAGAAGAAGCGCCGGACCAAGAGCTCGAACGCGCCGTACATCACCTCGACGCTCCAGCAGGACGCCTCCAGCCGGCTTCGTTTTGCGCCACGCCGCACGATGCGGATCGCACAGAACCTCTATGAAGGCATCGAGCTCGGCGCCGAAGGCTCTACCGGTCTCATCACGTACATGCGCACCGACTCGGCTCGCATCTCGGCCGAGGCTGAGACACGTGTCGCCGCGTGGATCAAGGAGAAGCAGGGCGACAAGTACGTCGGCACCGCGAAGGCGGTCAAGGCGAGCCCCGGGGCTCAGGACGCTCACGAGGCGATCAGGCCAACCGACGTCAACCGCACGCCGGAATCGATCAAGCAGCACCTGAGCGCCGACGAGTTCAAGCTCTATGACCTCATCTGGCGGCGCTTCGTGGCCAGCCGCATGGCGCCCGCCGTGTACGACCAGACGCAGGTCGAGATCGAGGGCGGCGAGTTCATCTTTCGCGCCAACGGCTCGGTCCTTGCCTTCGACGGCTTCTACAAGATCTGGCCGCGCGAGGACAACGGAGAGGCCGACCTTCCCGAGCTGGCCGAGGGCGAGAACCTGGACTACCACGGGATCAAGCCCGAGCAGCACTTCAGCCAGCCGCCACCGCGCTACTCCGAGGCCACGCTCATCCGCGAGCTCGAGCAGCGCGGGATCGGCCGCCCGTCCACCTACGCCCCGATCGTCGAGACGATCAAGGATCACGGTTACGTCGAGCTGAAGGAGCGCAGGCTGCACCCGACGCGCATCGGCGAGGCCGTGAACACGCTGATGGTCGAGCACTTCAAGGTGATCTCGGACGACGACTACACCGCGACGCTGGAGAAGCGGCTGGACGAGGTCGAGCACGGAAACCAGGAATGGGTCCCGGTGGTCAGCGATTTCTACGGGCCCTTGCAGCAGATGCTCACCGCGGCGGAGGAGGCGACCCCGGCGGACACGGACGAGGTCTGCCCTCTTTGCAACGAGGGACACCTGGTCCGGAAGGCAAGTCGTTACGGGCCCTTCATGGGTTGCTCGCGCTACCCCAAATGCAAGTTCCGCCGCGCCCTCACCCCGGACGGCGAAGCTCCTCAGCCGAAGCTGCTCGAAGAGATGTGCCCTGACTGTGGCAAGCCGTTGCAGCTGCGCACCGGGCGATACGGAGAGTTCGTCGGCTGCAGCGGTTATCCGGAGTGCAAATACATCAAGCGAGACGCGGCCCAGAGCGAGTCGAAGCCCACCGGCGAGAAGTGCCCGCAGTGCGGGGAGGGGCAGCTGGTCGAGCGGACCGGGCGTTTTGGGCCGTTCATCGCCTGTTCGAGGTATCCGGAGTGCAAGTACCGGACCAACCTCGGTAAAGATGGCAAGCCGACGGCCGGCCCCAAGGTCCTCGATGAGCCGTGTCCGATCTGCGGCAAGCCGATGGTCGAGCGGCGGGGCAGGTATGGCCTCTTCAAATCGTGCTCCGACTATCCGAAATGCCCGGGGCCGAAGGGCGTGAAGAAGGCCGAAGCCGTCTCGTAGGCACCGGCGGCAGGGGTTAAATTGGAGCCGGCAATGACCCGGCTCTCGGTGCTCGCGGCGGCAGTCGTGCTCGCGGCCTCATGCGGTGGGCAGGGTGCAAGCTCCTCGCACAGCCCGCCCGCCACAGCCTCGCCTTCGTCCAGCGCCCAGGCCCCATCGCCGTCCCCCCGCACCAGCCCGCTGACGGGAACCTTCGGCCTCCTGCTCACCGCCGGCGAGCTCGAGCTGGTCAAACCCGATGCTTCCATTGCAGCCAGCGTCGCGGTCGCCAACGCCTCGGTCCAGTACTGCTCCGCCCAGCACGACGGCGTGGTCATGGCCCCGCCGGTGAGCGCGACCAACGACCAGGTCTACTTCAGGGATGGCGACACCAAGATTCGAATGGTGGTGCCCCCTGCGTCGGCGGTCGATGTGACGACCGTGCCGGGTAGCTCGACGGTGATCAGCTTCTTCTCGGTGAGCCCGGACGACCAGCGAATCGCCGTGCTGGTCGAGGATCTCTCGGGCGCCACCACCATCGGCCTGCGGCTCTATGTCGAGGACCTCTACGGCGGCGGGCACCATTCCGACATCTATACCGCCACGACGCCCAAGGGCAAGCTGGGGACGACCCTGTGGCCGATGGGTTGGCACCAGGGCGCCCTGGTCCTCGGGCTGATGCCCGCCTGCACACTCGAGCCGGCCGGCCTCAGCCCGTCGGAATGGCATGTGTCGAACGCCTCCAACGGCGCACGAATCGCGACCATCCGAGCGAGCAGCTGCACTTTGAGCTACTGGCCGTCGCCGGCAGGGGTCGGCTGCATCAACGCGCAGGGCACCACGACCCTGTTCGACTGGAGCGGCAAGATCACTTCCGTGACGGGCCCGCCGACGATGAGCGCCGGCTACACGATGACCGGCATATCCCCGGCCGGCCAGAGCGCCTTCTTCTCTTCGGGGGCGGGCGTCGGGGCCCCCGCTCCGTCGACCCAGATCCTCCAGCTGGGGCCTGGCCCCTATGCGACCGTCCAGGGCCACAGCGCATGCACCTGGATCGACGAGGACCACCTGCTGGCGCCGGATGCCGTGATCCAGTTTCCGGCCGAGACGCCGGGGAACCTGCAGGTGACCGCCACCGTGACGGCGCTCTCCCAGAGCGGCGAGTGCGCGGGGCGCTTTCCGGGCGGCCTCTGATTCGCCTCGCGGACGCTGGGTATACTCCTGAGGCCAGTCTTCTTCGACTGAGTTAGCACGCCCGGGGCAAACCCCTGTCCTTCCACTGAAGGCCGGAACCGGGCGGAAGTGCAACAGGGAGGCAATCGAACGTGGCTCAAGTGACCTTGAAGCAGTTGCTGGAGGCGGGTGTCCATTTCGGGCATCAGACCAGCCGCTGGAACCCCAAGATGCGCGCCTACATCTTCACGGCGCGCAACGGCATCCACATCATCGACCTGCAGAAGACCGTCCGCCTGCTCGACGAGGCATGGGATTTCGTCCGCGGAGTGGCCGCGAGCGGCCGGCCGGTGCTGTTCGTCGGCACCAAGAAGCAGGCGCAGGAGACCATCCAGACCGAGGCCGCGCGGTGCGGCATGTACTTCGTCAACCGCCGGTGGATGGGCGGCATGCTCACCAACTTCGGCACCGTGAAGAAGCGCATCGAACGACTCCAGGAGCTGCGCAAGATGCAGCAGGAAGGCCAGTTCGAGCAGATGCCCAAAAAGGAGGCCAAGCGCCTCCAGGACGAGCTCGACAGGCTGATGTTCCACTTCGACGGCATCGCCGACATGAAGCGGCTCCCCGGCGCTCTTTTCGTGGTCGACCCACGCAAGGAGCACATCGCGGTCACCGAGGCGAACCGGCTCAAGATCCCGGTCGTCGCGATCACCGACTCCAACTGCGATCCCGACCTGATCAGCTACGTCATCCCCGGCAACGACGACGCGATCCGCGCCGTCAAGCTCCTGACGGGCAAGATCGCGGATGCGTGCCAGGAAGGCCGCCAGGAGGCGCAGGCGCGAGGCGAGATCCTGCCCGAGGTCGAGGAGCGCGAGTTCCTCGAGACGCCGAGGTACGAGGAGATCGAAGAGTACCTCGAGGACGAGGAGGATTACCTGCCGACCGTGTCGGAAGAGGAGTTCATCGGGCGCACCGCCGAGGACGAGGAGGCGCGCTAGTGGCGAAGGTTTCCATGGAGCTGGTCAAGCAGCTCCGAGAGATGTCCGGCGCCGGCATGATGGACTGCAAGCAGGCGCTCGAGGAGGCTGAGGGCGATCTCGAGAAGGCGTTCACGGTCCTGCGCGAGAAGGGCATCGCCAAGGCCAGCAAGCGCGAAGGGCGCGCGACGGGGCAGGGCGTCGTGGAGGCGTACCTGCACAACACCGGCGACGGCTTCCCACCGCAGGTCGGCGTGCTGATCGAGGTCAACTGCGAGACCGACTTCGTGGCCAAGGGCGCGGAGTTCCGCAAGCTCGCCCGGGAGCTGGCGCTCCAGATCGCCGGGTACGAGCCGAGATGGGTGTCGCGCGACGACGTCCCGGACACGGTGCTGGTCGAGGAGAAGAACGTCTACGAAGCCAAGGCTCAGCAGGACGGCAAGCCGGAGCAGGTCATCCCCAGGATCGTGGAAAGCCAGGTCGAGAACTTCCTCAAGCAGAGCTGCCTGCTGGAGCAGCCGTACTTCCGCGAGCCCAAGCACACCGTCGAGGACCTGATCAAGGAGAACATCTCCAAGCTCCAGGAGAACATCACTGTGCGCCGCTTCTCGCGCTTTAACATCAGGGAGACGTAGTCGTCGGCCCTCGGCGCGAAGGTGCATTGTTGACAGAAGAAGTGGGGGATCGCTCGCCGAAGTACAGCCGCATCTTGCTCAAGCTGAGCGGTGAAGCGCTTGGCGGCAAGCGCGACTACGGCATTGATCTCGAGGTGGTGCAGACCATCGCCGGGCAGGTCAAGCGGGTGCACCAGATGGGCGTCCAGATCGCGCTGGTCGTCGGCGGAGGCAACATCTTCCGCGGTCTCGCCGCCACCGAGCGGGGGTTCGACCGCGCCACGGGCGACTACATGGGCATGCTGGCCACCGTGATCAACGCCCTCGCGCTGCAAGATGCCCTCGAGCGCACCGGCATCCCGGCGCGCACGATGACCGCAATCCAGATGCCGCAGGTCGCCGAGCCGTACATCCGGCGTCGCGCCGTGCGGCATCTGGAGAAAGGGCGCGTCGTCATCCTGGCCGCGGGCACCGGCAACCCCTACTTCACCACGGATACCACGGCGGCACTGCGCGCGGTGGAGATCGAGGCCGACGTGATCTTGAAGGCGACCAAGGTCGACGGCGTGTACACCGCCGATCCCAAGCGCGACCCCGCCGCGACCAAGTTCGAGCGTCTGGGCTACCTGGAGGTGTTGAATCGAGGCATCGAGGTGATGGACAACACCGCGCTGACCCTCTGCATGGACAATGACGTGCCCATCGTGGTCTTCAACCTCCTCGAGCTCGGGAACATCGAGCGCGTGGTGTTGGGCGAGGAGATCGGCACTCTGGTCGCATCAGGCGTCGGGGCCCCCCGATGATCGATCCGGTCCTTCGCGATGCCGAGTCGAAGATGGCGAAGTCGGTCGAGCACTTCGCAGCCGACCTCACGACGATCCGCACCGGGCGGGCCAACCCGGCGCTGATCGATAAGGTGATGGTTCCGTACTACGGGACCCCGACCCCGCTGAACCAGCTGGCCCAGATCAGCGCGCCAGAACCCCGCCTGCTCGTGGTCCAGGTCTACGACAAGAGCCAGATCGGGGCCATCGAGAAGGCGCTGCGCAGCGGAGATCAGGGTCTCAACCCGGCGAGCGATGGCACCGTGATCCGCGTCCCGATCCCTCCGCTCACCGAGGAGCGTCGCCGCGACTTCGTCAAGCTCGTCCGGCAGAAGGCCGAGGAGGCGCGAGTCGCGATCCGCAACGTCAGGCGCGACGAGCTGCACCAGATCGACCAGATGCAGAAGCAAGGCGAAGTCACCGAGGACGACTCCAAGCGCGCTCACGCCCGCCTTCAGAAGATCACCGAGTCGCAGATCGAGAAGGTCGACGCGCTAGGGGGCCGCAAGGAGACCGAGGTGATGGAGGTCTAGGAAGCGCCAGGAAGCCGGGCGCCGGCGGCCGGGCGATTGAATCCGGCCTGGCTGTGCACTCTGGGTAATCTTGAGGCCCGTGGACTCTCAGATTCCCCGTCATATTGGGATCATCATGGACGGCAACGGCCGGTGGGCCCGCCGCCAGGGCAAGCCCGCCAGCTACGGCCACCGCGCCGGCGTCCGCACGATCAAAAGGGTCCTGGATGCCTGCGAGAAGCTCGGCGTCAAGGTGCTTTCGATCTACGCGTTCTCAACCGAGAACTGGTCACGGCCGCGCGCCGAGGTCCGCGCCCTGATGCGGCTCTTCCACGAGACCATGCAGCGCGAGATCGAGGAGATGCACCGGCGCGGCGTGCGGATCGTGGTCAGCGGCAGGCGCGACGATCTCTCGCCGCGCATGAGAGAGCGCATCGAGGAGGCGATGAGGCGCACCGCCAACAACACCAACGGGGTGCTCAACGTTTGTCTGAATTACGGTGGGCGCGCCGAGATAGTGGATGCGGTCAGAAGAATCGTGTCCGACGGGCTCGCGGCTCCCGACGTCGATGAGGCCGCGATATCGGCGCGCATGTACAACCCGGAGCTTCCAGATCCGGACCTGATCATCCGGACCGCTGGGGAGCGTCGGGTCAGCAACTTTCTCCTGTGGCAGGGCGCCTACTCCGAGATGCTCGTCAGCGAGACGCTGTGGCCCGATTACGACGTGGTCGACCTGACGGCCGCGCTGGCCGATTACGCCTCACGCGTCCGCCGCTTTGGCGGCAGGCCTGAAGAAGCGACCTCCTAGATGACCACCCGCGACGCCTCGTTGACGGGCGGATGGAAGCCGAGCCAGTTGATGGTGCGCATCCTGAGCGCTTTCGTGATCCTGTTCGTCGTCATCGGCCTGATCCTGGCCGGCACCTACGGCGCGTATGCGCTGGTGCTGCTGCTCGGCGGGCTCGCCCTGTGGGAGTTCATCGGGCTCTCAGATGGCATGGGCGCGCGCGCGCCGGCCTGGCTCCTGTTTCCTCTAGGCATCTTCTTCGCCTTCAGTGGCACGGTGCTCAAGGGGATCGACGTCGAGCTCGTCCTCGCCCTGGCCCTCGTCGGAGGGCTGGCCGCGTTCCTGGTCGTGCCGGGCCGCCGGCAGGGGCTGGGGCGATGGGCGATGGGTCTTTCCGGCGCGCTGTACATCGGCATGCCGTTCAACTTCTACCTGCTCCTGTACACCTCGCGGCCCGACGGCCTTCAGTGGGCCCTGTTCACAATCCTCGCCGTGGTCGCGTGCGACGCCGCCGCGCTCCTGGTCGGCAGCCGGATCGGACGCCATCCGTTCTTCCACAACATCAGCCCGCACAAGACCGTCGAGGGGGCTGTGGCGGGGCTCGTGGGCGCGATGGTCGTGATGCTCATCGGCGTGTCGGCGGTGCTCGGCATCTCACCGTGGCACGCGCTCGTGCTCGGGCTGCTGGTCGGCGTGAGCGCTCAAGTCGGTGACCTGGCCGAATCGCAGATGAAGCGCATCGCCGAGGTCAAGGACTCGTCGAACATCATCCCGGGGCACGGGGGAGTGCTCGACCGACTCGACTCCATTCTCTTCCCGCCGATCCTGGTGTTCTTTTACCTGACGATGTTCCACATCTCCGGGTTCTGATGACGCGGCCCATCAACGTCGCAGTCCTTGGCGCCACGGGCTCGATTGGCCGGCAGACGCTGGATGTCATCGATCGCAATCCGGAGCGATTTCGACTGTATGGAATCACCGAAGGCGCGCGCTCGACGCACCGTGACGCGGACCACGTGGTGCGCGGCCAGGCGGGCGAACCTGATTTCGACGCGCGCATCGAGGCGATGGTGACCGACGCCCGGTGCGACCTGGTGGTGGTCGCGATCCCCGGCGCGCGTGCGCTGGCGCCGACGCTCGCCGCCCTCGAGGCCGGCAAGGAGGTTGCCCTGGCGACCAAAGAGGTCTTGGTCATGGCAGGAGCGCTGGTCATGCGCGCTGCCGGCGCGCGAGGCATCCGCCCTGTCGACTCGGAGCACAGCGCCATCTGGCAGTGCCTGTGGGGCGAGCGTCGTGAGAGCGTGCGGCGCCTGGTCATCACCGCAAGTGGAGGTCCGTTCTGGGCCAAGCCCGAGCTGGACCTGGATCGCGTGACGGTCGAAGAGGCGCTCAACCATCCGCGCTGGTCGATGGGCCCGAAGGTGACGGTCGACTCGGCGACGTTGATGAACAAAGGCCTGGAGGTCATCGAAGCCCACCACCTGTTCGGGGTGAGCCTGGACTCGATCGACGTGTGCATCCATCCGCAGAGCGTCGTCCACTCCCTGGTCGAGTTCGTCGACGGCTCCCTCAAGGCGCAGCTCGGGCGCCCGGACATGCGGCTGCCGATCGCGGTCGCCCTCGCCTACCCCGACCGGCTGGCCGGCGCCGTGCCGCCTACCCCGCTCGAGGAGCTGAGTGGCCTGGAGTTTCACCCTCTCGACCCGAACCGGTTTCCCAGCGTCACGCTCGCCCGCGAGGCCGCCAGCGCCGGAAGGGGACGCCCGGCCGTGCTCAACGCGGCCAACGAGGAGGCTGTGAAGGCGTTCCTGGCTGCGGAAATCCCTTTCAGCGGGATCGTCCTGATGGTCGAGAGGGCGCTGGAGGCGTTTCCCGGCGGCGGCGAAACCCTGGAGGCCATCCTCGAGGCCGATCGCTGGGCGCGCGGATACGTGAGGGAGAACGGGGCGCTACTCCGGTAGTCTGGAAGCCATATGAACAGCGTTTTGAGCCCGGTGATATACGTGATCGGCGTGGCCGGGATGTTCCTGCTGCTGATCGCTCCTCACGAGGCGGGTCACTTCCTCTTCGCCAAGCTCTTCAAGGTCCGCGTGATCGAGTTCTCGATCGGCGCCGGGACCAAGCTGTGGTCGTTCACCCGCAACGGGACGATGTACGCGCTCAGGCTCCTGCCCATTCTCGGTTACGTGCGGATGGGGGGCATGGAGGCGGACGACTTCAAGGACCCCAACGGTTTCCACACCCGCTCGGCATGGCAGAAGATCGTCATCCTGGCCGGCGGCCCCGCAGCCAACTTCCTGGTCGCGATGCTGATCATCACCGGCTTTCAGCTGACCCAGGTCAACTCGGTGCCCGGAAAGGTGGTCGAGGTCGTGGCGGGCTCGCCCGCGGCGAGCGCGGGCTTTCGCGCGGGCGACTCGATCCAGACGGTCAACGGCAAGACGGTGAGCAGCCCGGACGAGATGCGCAAGCAGGAGGATGCCGCGCCCGGGGCGGCGATCACCGTCGGCGGCGTGCACTCCAACGGACAGAAATTCGAGTATGTCGTGACGCCCGTGTGCTCACAGGGCACCTGCCAGGTAGGGGTCCGGATCCAGCCCCTGCTGAGCGCCGGTACCGCGGTCAGCTATGGGGTGAGCTGGCCGTTCCAAGCCGTGGGCGGGATCGTTCAGGGGCTCTGGTCGTTGATCTCCGGCCGGGTGCCGGGCGGCCTGCTCGGTTCCCAGGGCCTGACCGGTCCCATCGGGATCGGCGCGATCACCTACAGTGCGGTCAGCCAGGGTCCGCCCAGCTATCTCTTCTTGGTCGCGCTGCTGTCGGTGGCCCTGGGGTTCACCAACCTGCTGCCCCTGCTCGCACTGGACGGAGGGCGGATCGTGGTGGTGGTCCTGGAATGGCTGCGCCGGCGGCCCTTCGACCGGACGACCGAGCTCAACTTCCAGCGCTGGGGCCTGGTCGCCCTGCTGGCCGTGGCCGCGGTGATCAGCTTTTTGGACATCCAGCGCATCGCGACCGGGCAGTTCCCCGGGCTCCACTGATGTCGATGGTCACCAGGCGCAAGTCGATCCCAGTCAACGTCGGCGGCGTCGTGATCGGCGGCGCGGCGCCCATCGCCGTGCAGACCATGACCAAGACCGACACCCGGGACGTCAAGGCGACGCTGCGCCAGATCCATGAGCTGAAGGAGGCCGGCTGCGAGATCGTGCGCCCGGCGGTGCCGGACCGCGAAGCAGCGGAAGCGCTCAAGGAGATCGTCAAGGGCTCGCCGCTGCCGATCATCGCCGACATCCACTACGACCACACGCTCGCCCTGATGGCGATCGAAGCCGGCGTCGCCTGCTTGCGGCTGAACCCGGGCAACATCCCCGACCGTGACAAGGTCACCAAGGTGGTCAACGCCGCCAAGGAGCGCCAGATCCCCTTCCGCATCGGGGTCAATGCCGGCTCCCTGCCCGAAGAGGTGCACAAGAGCATGCGCGAGGACCACGCCATCGACCGCGACAACCGCGAGCTCACCGCCGACCGCATGGTCGAGGTGGCGCTTGGGCACTGCAAGATCCTGGAGGACCTCGACTACGGTCCGGGGTTCATCAAGGTCTCCCTGAAGGCGACGGACGTGTGGACGAACATCCTGGCCAACCGCAAGTTCGCCGTCGCACGGCAGTATCCGATCCACCTCGGGGTCACCGAGTCGGGCCCGGTCGAGGCGGGGAGCATCCGGAGCGCGGTGGGCATGGGCATCCTGCTCAGCGAGGGCATCGGCGACACCATCCGGGTCTCGCTCGCGACCTCCGATCCGCGCGAAGAGGTGCGGGTCGCGCATGAGATCCTCAAGACTCTCGCCTTCCGCAACGAGACCGCGACGCTCGTGGCGTGCCCGACCTGCGGCCGGCTCGAGTACGACATGGTGCCGACGGTCAAGGCGGTGGAGGCTCACATCGCGAAGCTCAAGGTTCCGATCACCGTCGCCGTCATGGGCTGCGTCGTCAACGGCCCGGCCGAGGCGCGCCACGCCGACATCGGCGTCACTGGCGGCCGCGGCAAGGGCGTGATTTTCAAGAAAGGTAAGCTTTACCGCACCGTGCCCCAGGAAGAGTTGCTCGCCGTGCTGCTGGCTGAGATCGACGCGATCGCGGCCGAGCACGCCCCTGCGCCGGCCCCGCTCCCGCGCTAGCCCGCTCTCAAGCGGGCTTTGCCGACCTTGACACCGAGCACGGAAACAAACATGGAGCGATGGGCATGAAACAGGATCTCGAGGAACAGAAGACCTTCGTCAAAGACGTCACCAAGATGTCTGACGATTTCGACAAGTGGTACACCGACGTCATCCGCAAGGCCGAGCTGGCGGACTGGTCCGGCATCCGCGGGATGATGGTCGTGCGGCCTTACGGGTGGGCGATGTGGGAGAACATCCAGCGCGCCTTCGACGACATGATCAAAGAGAGCGGGCACGAGAACTGGGCGTTCCCCTTGCTCATTCCTCGCGAGTACCTGATGAAGGAGGCCGAGCACATCGAGGGCTTCGCGCCTGAGGTGGCGTGGGTCACGAGAGCAGGGGGCGACAACGCCGAGCTCGAAGAGCCTCTGGCGATTCGACCCACATCCGAAACGATCATCGGCACGTTGATCAAGGACTACATCCAGAGCCATCGCGACCTCCCCAAGCTGACCAACCAGTGGTGCAACGTGCTGCGCTGGGAGAAGCGCTCACGGTTGTTCCTGCGCACACGAGAGTTCTTCTGGCAGGAAGGGCACACTTTCCACGCCAACGCGCAAGAGGCGAGGGACGAAGTCGACCTCACGACCGAGTACTACCGCCAGATCGCGGAGGAGTGGTTGGCAGTCCCCGTGATCGTCGGCCGCAAGTCGGAAAGCGAGACCTTCGCGGGTGCGCAGTACACGCACTCGATCGAGGGCATGATGCGCGACGGGCTGGCCTTGCAGATGGGCACGTCGCACTACTTCGGCCAGAACTTTGCCCTTGCGTACGACATCGCCTTCACGAACAAGGAGAACGTGCGCGAGCACTGCTACACGACGTCGTGGGGCATGTCGACGCGCCTCATCGGGGGCCTGGTCATGGCCCACGGCGACGACAGCGGGCTGATCATCCCCCCCAAGATCGCCCCGGTCCAGGTGGTCGTCGTTCCGATTCACCGCGACGCCGAATCGCGTGCGCAAGTCGAGGCCTACATCAACACGTGGATCGCCGAGCTGAAGGGCGCCGGCATCCGCTACAAGATCGACTGGCGCGACGAGCGCCCCGGAGAGAAGTACGCGCATTGGGAGCTGCGAGGGGTTCCTCTTCGCCTCGAGGTCGGCCCTCGTGACGCTGCCGCGGGGAAGGTCGTGATGGTCGAGCGCCTGGGACGCGAGAAGACGCCCATCTCGGTGGCAGGGATCGGCGAACAGGTCGGCGCCGCGCTGCACCAGTTCCAGCGCGCGCTCTTTCAGCGGGCGCTCGATTACCGCTCCGCCAACACCTTCGAGGTCGAGACGCTGGACGAGCTGGTGGCGCATTTCCGCGAGCGCAAAGGTTTCGTCTGGGCGCCCTGGTGCGGTGAGGCGGCTTGCGAGGCCCGCGTCAAAGAGGCGACCGGCGGCGTGACGACGCGCAACTACGCCCCCTCCGAGGCCGTTTCCGGAAAATGCCTGGTGGACGGCGCGCCCGCGAAGCGGAGGATCGTTTTCGCCCGCGCCTACTAG
>DATLUC010000090.1:0-9336 GCA_035533335.1 Candidatus Baltobacterales bacterium | reverse complement strand
GGGATGGGACGAGGCGGCCGGAAGATCGATCCTCGAAGAGGTCCTGCGGCGCGAGCCGGATGGGCTGGTGTTCGACGGCGGAACTGCGCTGTCGGGAGTTGCGCATTGGCAACCCAGAACGGAGACCTGACCATTCGGCCGGTGAGGCCGAACGACCGTGATCGGGTGATCCAGCTGACGCGCGACATCTGGGACGGCCACGACTACCTGCAGCGTGTCTTCGACGAATGGGTCGGCGAGGGCGGAGCGGCTTTCCAGGCAGCCGAATCGGAGGGCGTGGTGGTTGGGCTGCAGCGGTTGCGCCCCTTTGCGCCGGGGCTCATCTGGTACGAGGGTCTGCGCGTGGCCAGCACCCATCGCCGGCAAGGGGTGGCCAGGGAGATGCTCGAGTCGGCCGTCACCGAGGCGAGGGAGCAAGGCTTTCGCGAGATGCGGCTCGGGACCGCCAACCCTGATGCGATCAAGCTGTTCGAATCGGTTGGCTTTCGCCGGATCAGCGACGTGCGCTGGTGGCGCGGCCAGCGGATGGAGGGCGGCGAGTCGGCCCGGATGCCCGAACCCGCCGATGCGGCGAAGCTGTGGCCGGCCGTGGCCGAAAGCCCCGGGCTGGAGCTCTATGGAGGCGTCTCGGCCGACTTCAACGGCGCCCGCGACCTCGGTCCGGAGGAGCTGGCCCGGCTGGCGCAAGAGGGGATGCTGCGAGCGGGCCCCGGCGGCCGCGCGATCGCCGGCCTGCGCGAGCCCTGGGGGGACAACCTCGCGGTCGCGTTCGTCGCCGGCTCGGGCGGCGTGCTGCGCGACCTGCTGATGGCTCTGCGCTACGAGGCCGATGCGGACGGCCTCGACCATGTCACGGTCTCGCTGCCCCGAGGCCACCCCGCCGCGGAGG
Organism: Candidatus Baltobacterales bacterium; assembly: GCA_035533335.1. Taxonomy (GTDB): domain Bacteria; phylum Chloroflexota; class Dormibacteria; order Dormibacterales; family Dormibacteraceae; genus DATKSS01. Next base: position 8,447 of record DATLUC010000090.1, on the reverse strand, counting down.
ACCTGCACGCCAGCGGATACGATTTGGCCAATGCCGAGGACAACGCCTACATCTACGGTCTACTTCTCTAATTGAGTCGACGCTATGTGATCCTCGGCAACGGCATCGCCGGCCAGACGTGCGCCGAGGATCTCCGCAAGGCCGACGCCGACGCGACGATCGTCATGATCGCCGCCGAGCGACATCCCCTCTACAACCGCGTCGCGCTGCCCCGATACCTGCGTGGGCAGGTCAGGCGCGAGAAGGTCTTCATGCGGACCGTCGAGGACTACGCCAGGCAGAACCTCGACATCCATTTCGAGACCTGGGCCACCGAGATCGACGCGCGCGCGAAGGTGGTGCGAACCAACCGCGGCCAGGAGTTCGGTTACGACGCTCTCCTGGTGGCGACCGGCGGACGCCCAAAGCCTCCACCGTGGCCCGGCGCAGACCAGGTGTCGGCGTGCATCGGCTTTCAGACCATGGATGACACCGACGCGATCATCGAGAAGGCCGACACTGCGGAGCGCGTGCTCGTCATGGGCGGCAGCTTCATCGGGTACGAGCTCGCGGAAGGAGTCAGCTTTCGGCAGAAGTCAAAGCTCACCTGGATCATGCGCGGGCCATGGTTCCTGCGCTACGTGCTGGACGCCGAGGGTGGCCAGCTCTGCCGGCAGATGGGCGAGGCGCAGGGCGTGGAGTTCATAACCTCGGACGAGGTCCAGAAGTTCAGCCGCAGCAATGGCAGGTTCACCGCCGAGACGGTCAACGGCCGTAAGGTCGAGTTCGACCTCCTGACTTACGGCGTCGGTCTCGATTACTACACCGAACCGGTGGCAGGCACGGGCGCCGAGCTGAACAAAGGAATCGTCACCGACGCCAAGCTGCGCACCTCCGCACCGGACGTGTATGCGGCCGGGGATGTTGCCGTGTTTTACGACCTGATGGTCCAGCGTCACAACCAGATGGGGACCTGGGACAACGCCGAGGCCCACGGGCGGGTGGCAGCGCGCAACATGGCCGGCGCCGACGAGGATTTCTTCGATGTCCCGACCTACACCACGACCATGTTCGGATCGACGCTGGCGGTGATGGGCGTCACGCCGGACGTGCAGCCGGACCTCGAGTCGGTACGAACGTTCAGCTTCGAGGAGAAGTTCTACCGCAAGCTCTTCTTCAAGGACGACCGGCTGGTCGGCGCGATCATGATCGGGCCCCCCAAGGGGCGCAAGAAGCTGATCGAGATCATGCGAGCGCGCCAGAAGATCGAACGGCCCAAGCAGGAGCTTCTCGACCCCAGCAACCTGAAGGACTAACCCCACCGCCGGGAAACCACCTCCCCGCAGGTGGGCGGCGAGGAGGTGCGTCAACCAGAAGCTTCCCTTCTCGTATGCTTTTCGCCTAGAAGGAATGTCGTTCGCCCACAGCGAATCAGCCGCCGCCGTGCGAAGCGCCCTCGGTGCTGTCCTGCGGCACCGACGAGAGGCCGCGCGGCGCACCCTGACCGAGGTCGCCGGCGAGGCCGGCCTGTCGCCCGCGCACCTCTCCGAGGTCGAGCGCGGGCGCAAAGAGGTGTCAACCGAGCGCCTGCTGTCCGTCGCCCACGCCCTCGGAGTTCCGCCGGCGGACATCTACGCGGACCTGGCCCGCCTTCTCGGGGCCGACTCTGAGCGCCCGGCCTGGCCCGAGGATCCGCCGGTCAAGCTCCGCCTCGCGACCGCTTCGCTGCCGCTCGAGGCGCTGCGCAGCGTCGCCGACTTCAGCGCCTACCTGGCGATGGCCAACCCGCCGCCGAAACCCAAAGGGCGAATCGGCTTCGACCCCCCACGCAGATAGGAGGTTGTTCAATTGATTCCGACGGTGATCACCAACGATGGTCGAGGCGAGCGCGCTTACGACATCTACTCCCGTTTGCTCAAGGATGGAGTGGTCTTCGTGCGCGGGGTGATCGACGATGACTTGGCGGCCACGGTCACAGCGCAGCTCCTGTTCCTGGAGAACGAGGCGCCCGAGCACGACATCCAGCTCTACATCAACAGCCCCGGCGGGTCGTTGACCGCGGCGCTTTCGATCTACGACGCGATGCAGTACGTGGCGCCGAAGGTCGCCACGCTGTGCACCGGTCTGGCCGCCAGCGGCGGCTCGATCCTCCTCGCCGGGGGCGCGTCGGGCATGCGCATGTCACTGCCGCACGCGCAGATCCTCATCCACCAGCCTTTCACCCAGGGCATCCAGGGCCACGCCACCGACATCCAGATCCACGCCCAGGAGATCCTGCGGCAGCGGGAGCAGATCGCTCGGATATACGCCAAGCACTGCGGACGGCAGCTCGAGGACGTCGAGCGAGCGATGGAACGCGATTTCTTCATGACCCCGGAGCAGGCGAAGGATTGGGGGTTGGTCGACCTTATCGTCGAGAAGAACCCGCACGCGGCAGGCGCCGTCGTTTGAGGGTCATAGTCCTCGGCGGCACTCGGTTCATCGGGCGCGCCATCGTCGACGAGCTCGCGGGCTCGGGTCACGAGGTGCTCGTCGCCCACCGGGGGTTGCTGGAGCCCGACGACATGCCCGAGGTGCGGCACCTGCACGCCGATCGCTCCGAGCTCGGCGAGCACAAGGCCGAGCTCAAGGCGTTCCAGCCCGATGCCGCGATCGACTGCCGCGCCCTGACGCGCGCCGATTCGGAGACCGCGATCGGCGCGCTGCCGGAAGGGATCCGCCTGATCGTGATCTCCAGCGTCGACGTCTACCGGGCTTTCGGCGCGCTCAACGACGACCGCGAAACCGACCCGGTTCCGCTCGACGAGGAATCACCCGTCAGGCCGAGCCGCTATCCCTATCGCGGACGGGCGCCGGGCATGGAGCAGTACGACAAGCTCGACGTCGAGGACGTCTACCTCGCGGCCGGCGCCACGTCGCTCCGGCTGCCGATGGTCTACGGCGAGCACGACTACCAGAAGCGCGAGGAGTTCATCCTGCGGCGCGTCAGGGCTGGGCGACCGCGCATCCCGTTTGGCTCCGGCCAGTGGCTGACGTGCCGCGGATACGTGCGTGACATCGCGCGCGGCGTTCACCTTTCACTGCAAACCCCCGCGGCCATCGGACAGGTGATGAACCTTTGTGAGGACCGCACCTACTCGATGCGGATGTGGTCGAGGATGATCCTCGACGTGGCAGGTTCGAGCGCTGAGCTCGTGCAGGTCCCTGACGATCTTCTCCCCGAGGATCTCAAGCCCACCGGCACGATGCCTCAGCACATCGCGGCCAGCGCTCGCAAGGCACGAGAGATGCTCGGCTGGACGACGTCCGATCCACTCGAATCGCTGCGCACGACGGTGTCGTGGCACCTCGCGAATCCGCCTGAGGACGCGGGCGCGGACTTCGCGCCGGACGACCTGGCGTTGGCCCACGCGGACGGCTGAGAGCACCTCGGTCGATCTGCGCCGGCCTACCCGCCGGGCCGCCGCGCGTAAGCTTCCTCCCACATGACCCGGCGGTACCGGCCTTTCGACCCGTTCGAGCGCGGAGGCCCGTTCGAGGCGGGACGGGAGATTCGCATCCCGCGACCTCCGCGACGGTTCTGGATCGGCGCTGGCCTTTTCGGCGTCGCGATCCTCATCTTCATCTTCTCCAGCCCGATCGTCTGGTTCTTCACCGAGCTCCAGTGGTATGACTCGCTCGGCTACAAGGACGTTTTCACCATCCGACTGGTCCTCGAGACCGTGCTGTTCGTGGGCAGCTTCGCAATCGCGTTCCTGTACCTGGTCGCCAACGTGCTCATCGCGCTCCGGGTGCGTTCCGGCCCTGGCCTGCGCGCGGTGGGGATCAGGAAATCGAGCATCCGCAGCGCCACGGGAGGCATCGGGCTGGTGGGCGCGGCGGTGGTGGCGCTCATCCTCTCGGGCGGGGCGCAGTCCCAGTGGCAAGCGTTGGCGCTCTTCCAGCACGCGTCGCCCACCGGCATCACGGATCCCGTCCTGGGCCAGGACATCTCTTTCTACCTGCTGACCCTGCCCTTCCTGCATTCGGTCGCGAACTGGGCGCTGGGCCTGGGATTCCTGGCCACGCTCTTGACCGTCGCCCTGTACTCCTGGCGGGGCGACACCTTCGCATTCAACTTCAGCCCGGCTGCGATCGCGCACCTGTCGGGCCTGCTCGCTTTCTTCGCGCTCGTGCTGTCGGCATGGATCTGGATCGGCCGCTACGACCTGCTGTACGCACACAACAGCAGCGTGGTGTGGGGCGCGGCCTACACCGACGTGAATGCGCGCCTCCCTCTCTATACATTCCAGGCCGGCGCGGGCATCGTGCTGGCCGGTGCGCTGGCTGTGAATGCGTGGATCCGGCGGTTCTGGCTCCCGGTCGCGGCGGCCGGGATCTGGGTCGCGATGCTGATCATCGGCCAGGCATACCCCGCGATCATCCAGAGCTTCTTCGTGACGCCCAGCGCGCAGACGTACGAGCTGCCCTACATCACTCGCCAACTCGCCGCCACGCGAGCCGCGTACGGCCTCTCCAACGTGAAGGTGAGCAATTTCACAGGCGACCAGCCGCTCACGGCTCAGGATGTCCAGAACGACCAGGTGACGGTCAACAACCTGCGTCTTTGGGACTACGCGCCCCTGATGGACACCTACCAGCAGCAGCAGACGATCCGGACCTACTACACGTTCTTCGACATCGACATCGATCGCTACGTCATCTCCGGCGTCTACAAGCAGCTCGAGATCAGCGCCCGCGAGTTCAACTTCGGCAACCTCCAGGCGTCGGCCCAACAGTGGGTCAACGAGCACCTGGTGTACACACACGGTTACGGCGTGGCCGCCAGCCCCGTCAACGCGGTGGTCGGCGAAGGCCTGCCCGATTACGTGGTTGGCAACATCCCTCCCACCGGTTCTCTCACGGTCACACAGCCGGCAATCTATTTCGGCGAGATGACCAACACCTATGTGCTCGCGCACTCCAACACCAAGGAGTTCGACTATCCCGCTGGCAGCCAGGACGTGTTCACAACTTACACCGGCACGCACGGAGTTCCGATGACTCCGCTCAACAAGGCCCTGTGGTCGCTGAAGCTGGGCGACTTCAACCTCCTCGTGTCAAGCCAGGTGACCAATCAGACGCTGATGCTCTACCGGCGCAACATCGTCGATCGCGCCTCGGAGATGGCGCCGTTCCTCAGCTTCGACCAGGACCCTTACATCGTCGTGGTCAACGGCAAGCTGTACTGGATTCTCGACGCGTACACCACCGGCTCGACCTACCCGTATTCACAAACGCAGACCTTCCAGCCCAATGGCAGCAACCCCACCGACATCAACTACGTCCGCAACTCCGTCAAGGTCGTCATCGACGCGTATGAGGGCACCACCGACTTCTACATCATCGACCCGAAGGACCCGATCATCCGGGCCTATGCGGCCACTTTCCCGAACATGTTCAAGCCGATCTCGAGCATGCCGGCCGGCCTACGGGCGCACCTGCGGGTTCCCGAGGACCTCTTCAACATCCAGGTCCAGACCTACGCCACGTACCACATCACCGACCCGAAGGTCTTCTTCTCCCGCGAGGACGTCTGGGACGTGCCCACGGCCCAGTCGTCGCCCGGCAGCGTCGCCACCCCGGTCCAGCCCTACTACGTCCTTTTCCGCCTGCCGGGTGAGCAGAACCCCGAGTTCCTCCTGATCATGCCCTTCACTCCGCTGGGCAAGCAGAACATGGTCTCGTGGCTGGCGGTCCGAAACGACGGCGCGAACTACGGCCAGTACGTGTCCTACGTCCTGCCCAAGGACAAGGTGATCTTCGGGCCTCAGCAGGTCGCGAACCGGATCAACGAGAACACCCAGATCTCCACCGACTTCACGCTGTTTCACCAGGCCGGCTCGCAGGTTCAGCAGGGCAACCTGCTGGTGGTCCCGATCGGCAACTCATTCCTGTATTTCGAGCCCATCTACTTGAGGGCCAATCAGGCTTCGAGCCTGCCCGAGCTCAAGAAGGTGATCCTGGCGGACCAGACGCAGGTCGTGTACACCGACACGCTGCAGGAGGCGATCGACCAGCTGGTCGGCTCGAACACCGGTCCGCCACCGCCGAATCAGCCTCCGGTCACCATCACTCCGGCGGTGGTCGTGCAGATCACCGACCTCGTGACTCAGGCCAATCAGCACTACAGCGCGGCATACCAGGCGCTCGCGGCGGGCGACCTCGCCACGTTTGCTTCCGAGATGAAGACGGTCGGGCAGCTCCTGACGCAGCTGCAGTCGTTGACGGGCGCCGGCACGGCGCCCGTGGGTGCCTCGCCGTCGCCTCACGCGACGGCGTCCCCGACCCCTTAACCCGTCCGCAGCGGCACGAAAAGGACCGGGAACAGCGATCGATAGGTGACTTTCTCAGCCGCGCGCGTGTACAGGCGCAGGTCCTGCGGCTGGTCCGCGGCTGTTTCGACCGGGATGACCAGGCGGCCCCCGTCGGCCAGCTGGTCGATCAAGGCCGGGGGCACCTCGCGGGCGGCGCACGCAACCAGGATCACAGGGAACGGGGCTGACCGCGCCCAGCCCACGCTGCCGTCGCCGAGCGCGACCTCGACGTTTTCGTAGCCGAGGCGTTTCAAGGTCGCGGCGGCACGTTCTGCCAGCGCAGGCTCGCGCTCGATCGTGATCACCCTACGGCACAGGCGACTGAGCACGGCCCCCTGGTAGCCCGACCCGGCTCCGACTTCCAGTGCGACTTCGTCGGGCTGCGGCGCCGCCGCCTGCGTCATCAGGGCGACGACCAGGGGCTGCGAGATGGTCTGGCCACATTCGATGCCCAGCGCCCGGTCCTCGTAGGCGTGACTTTTGAGCCCGGGCGGCAGGAACTCTTCGCGCGGCACGTCCGCCATCGCCCGCAGCACCCTCTCGTCGGTGACACCGTGAGGCCGCAGTTGCTCGGCGATCATCCTCAGTGCCGGGGTGGCCAATCGATGTTCTCCCGCCCGAGAGTACAATTTCGCCGTTTCCTTGGCGTCGCCCGCTCAGCACTCCGTCCCACAAGAATGGCGCCGTCCGGTAAGGCAGCGCTCGCGCCTGGTCAGGCGTTCAGGCCCCGCTCACTCACGCGTGGCGTTCGCCCACCCGTCCGAGCAGGAGTTCGCGCGCTTCCTCGACTACTACCGCATCCGCTGGGTCTACGAGCCGATGTCGTTTCCCATCGCGTGGGAAGACACGCGCGTGTCGGAGATGTTCACGCCCGACTTCTATCTCCCGGAGCACGACCTGTACATCGAGCTGACGACCATGAAGCAGTCGCTCGTGACGCCCAAGAACAGGAAGCTGAGGATGGTCCGTGAGCTCTATCCGGACATCAATGTGCGCCTGCTCTATCGCAAGGACTACCAGCAGCTCCTGGCGAAGGCCGGATACGGAGCCGTGGAGGTGCAGAATCTTCGCAAGCAGGACATCGCGAGCATCCTGATCTCTCCCACCGAGCTCGATACACGAGTGCGCGCTCTGGGCCGCAAGATCTCACGCGAGTACCGCGGCCAGTCCCTGGTGCTGGTCGGCGTGCTCAAGGGCGTGACCTTCTTCCTGGCCGACCTGGCGCGCCAGATCAAGGTGCCTTTCGTCATCGATTACCTCGACCTTCAGCGCTACGCGGGCGCACAACCACACCAGCGGGTTCGCATTGCGCGGGACATCGACTATCCGATCGAAGGCCGGCACGTGCTCCTGGTGGAGGACGTGGTGAACACCGGCCTCACCCTCGATTACGTCCTCGGTGAGCTGGGCGCGCGAAAGCCCGCCTCCCTGGAGGTGGTGACGCTGCTCGACCGCCCGCTGCGCCGCCTGGTGGAGGTGCCCACCCGCTACGTCGGATTCCAGATCCCCAACGACTACGTAGTCGGCTACGGCCTCGACTACCGCGAGCTCTACCGCAATCTTCCGTTCGTCTGCACGCTCCGGTCGGGCGTCTACGACATCCCCACCGATGTGGCCCCGGCCGCCTCTGCGCCGGAGGCCTGAGCGCGGAAACCACCGGCGCCAGGCTGGCGCGCCTGGTCGATTGGATGGAAGGCCGCGATTTCTCGGAGCTGGTCGAATCGGGGCTCATCGGGCAGGTGGAGGAGATCGTGGTCGACGGCCACCGGCGGCTTCACGAGAGTAGCGGCCGGGCGTGGTCCAGGCCGGCGGCGTACCGCTGGCTTCGCTACGAGGACCCCGCGCCGGTAAGGCGCCTTGCCGACGGGGTGCGAAAGCTGCGGAGCAGGGGCGTGAGGTTCGACGGCGAGGCTGTGGACAAAGCCTGTGTTACGGCGTCCAGGAAGGGCTTTTCGAATTGAGGAGCCGGCTGTGGAGCGCCTGTGGAAAACACATGCCCCAAGCGACCTTCCTGTGTACCCTGAAGTCCCCTATGCGTTTTTCGGTTTCCATCCCGGGTTGCCCCGGACCTTCCACCTACTCGACGTTCGGTATCCTCAGGTTTACCGTACT
>DATLUC010000089.1:0-14687 GCA_035533335.1 Candidatus Baltobacterales bacterium | reverse complement strand
GTCCCCGTCGCCAGAGGAGCTGGCGGACTGGAAGACCAAGGACGAGCGGTACGCCGCCGCGGTGAAGCGCCTGACCGGCGCGCGGGCGCTCGAGGGGGAGCCCGATTTCCTCGCGCTGGAGCGCACCGGAAGCCGCCCGACGCTCGACGCCAACGGCATCGTCGGCGGCTTCACCGGCGAGGGCAAGAAGACGGTCATCCCGGCTCGGGCGTCGGCCAAGATCAGCATGAGGCTGGTTCCCGACCAGGACTGGAGGACCATCCTCGCGGCGCTCGAGAAGCAGGTGCAGGAGCTCAGGACGCCGGGGGTCGAGGTGAGGCTCGACGTCCTCGGCGCAGCGCCGCCCGTCCTGTGCGGAGTCGACCACCCGCCTGCCCGCGCCCTGAGGGCCGCCTACAAAGAAGCCTTCGGCAAGGAGACAGCTCTGATCCGAGTGGGCGGTTCGATCCCGGTTTCAGTGGACTTCCAGGAGGCGCTGGGCGCCCCGATGGTGATCAGTGGCGTGGCGCAGTCCGACTCGGCGGTGCATTCGCCCAACGAGCACTTCGTGATCGACAACTACCATCGGGGAATCGAGGCGGTGATCCGCTTCATCTGCGGGCTGGCCGAGGAGACGGGCCCCTAAGCTTCACTCTTCACGGTCTCCTCCAGCTCGCGGACGCGGGCCACGCTGTCCATGCTCCTCGGATGCCGGCCGGCCCAGCAAAAGTTGAGCAATTCCCGGCGGAGGTATAGCCATCGACGGGTTGATTTGATTCTGTTTAACTGGCAGAAATGGCCACGACCACGAAGCGACGAGTCCCCGGGAAAGTGCGGACGGCACGACCCTTGCCCGGGGAGAACATCAAGACCACCCACTGGGAGGACGCGCGGCACTGGATGAGCATCTACGCCGACCTTCTCGAGTTCAAGCGCGGGATTCTCGAGCGTGTGCGGCGCGACGTCGCCAAGCTGCCCGCGCCGGCGCAGCGCGCCGCCAGCGAGGACCTCGAGATCATCAACGAGCAGATGCGGGGCTACGAGGCGCGCATGGACCTGTGGAATCGGAGAGTCTGGGAGCTGCAGGGCATGTGGCTGGACCCCGCGCGCCGAGCGGTCCGGCACCGAGGCCGCGAGACAAGCCTCACCAACCGCGAGTTCCAGCTGCTTCAGTTCCTGCTCGGTCACCCTCACCGCTACTTCACCACTACCCAGATCCTCTCGATGGCCTGGTCCGACCCGGCGCTGTTTCCGGAAGAGGTCCGCAACTACGTGCAGCGGATAAGAAAGATCCTGTCGGACCTCGAGATCCCCGTCGACCTGGTCAACAAGCCGCGGCGCGGATACTCGCTGGTATTCCGCGAAACCACCGCGATCACGCCCGCCAGCACCCGGTAACAAGGGGCGATACCGGTCTTCGAGCGGTGGCGAGTGGCTCCCGCACAAGGCGCCAGGCTGTGCCTCTAACCCTTCCGACCGCGAGCCGCGGCCGCAGGGGCCAGGCCGCGTTCGCCTACGTGCGCTGACAGCCAGGAGCTCAGCTCGTCTCCGTCACGCCAGACCTCCGCCACCCGCTCTCGTGTCTGCATAGTGGCGATCCACGGCTCGATCTTCCAGCGGCGCCAGTAGATCAAGCGCTTGTGGCGCAAGAGGTCGGCGCGGGGGTGGTCTTGAGGGAATGGCGATGGCACTCGCTTCAGGTCCCGCCCTCCGATCTCGTACCCCTTCTCGCGCAGCGCGCTGACGATGTGGCCCAGGGCGGCACCCGATTTCGTGGCCGCCACGGCTTCGCGAAAACGCGCGAGCTCCGGCACATCCAGCATGTACCGGCCTCCCGCGGCCACCAGGCTCGTCGCGTCAAGCGATACGTAGCCCCCCGAGCGCGCGGCCGCGTAGATGTTGGTCTTGTACGGCGACTTGTCGGCCGCGAAGCGGATGTCGCGATTGGGCCGCGATAATCGCGCCGGGCCGAACTCGGGCTCCAGTTCGTCGAGCAGGGCGACCATCGGCGCTTTCACTTCCTCGTCGTACTGGCGCCGGTGCGAGTCGAAATATGCCTTCGAGTTGTTGACCCCAAGACCCAGGAAGAATCCCTGGAAATCACCGCGCCAGCCTGAAAACCCGGAGGATTTAGCCGTCTTCGCCGACGTCCGGTGGGCTGGCCATGCCGAGGTCTCCCGTCATCGGGCCCAACAGGGGCGGGAGCGACTCCAGCCGCGCGCGTTCTTCCCTGCCCACGAAGAGTCCGTAGTTGGTCTGCCCGCTGACCGGGTCCGTGGAGTCTGCCCGAGTGCCCAGCCCCCCAACCATCCCCCTCCAGACGGACAGCAAAAGCGCTTTCAGGGCCACATTTCACATGTTGGCAGCCCGGTTCGGAAACGTGCTGCGGGGGTGCCGGGCGGTTGGCGCACCCGCCGTTCTGTCATCGCACGGGGAGGGGCCCGCTCGGAGCCACGCTGGTGGAGGGCAGAGACTGGGGCCCGCTTCCCATCCGGTTGGTCGCCCTCACGTAAAACGTGTACGAGGTGCCGTTGGCCAACCCAGCGATGATGGTCGCCTCCGGGACCGGGAAACCGGTGACCGTCACCACCTGGGCAAGGATCGATCCCGCGTACACGCTCACCGTGTAGGCCGTGACTCCAGAGCCGCCGTCCCACGCCGGAGCCGACCAGGTGACCGTGGCCAGCCCCGGCCCGGGAACCGCCATGACCGCTGCCGGCGGGTCGGGTACTTCTGGCGGCACGGGCCCAGCTTCACCGATGACGCTCAAGTAAGGCGCCGCCTGACCAGTCGCGTTTCTGAGAGCGTTCCAGCTACCCAGGGCGGTCAGGCTTCCGGCTGCTCCGTCCTCCGACAACACACCCGTGAACTCCATGCCCGGGAGTCCCGCGCTGTGGGCCTGGGTGTTCAGGCTCTGCCACTCGCCGGCGTTCGCGGCACCGTAGATCTCGGGCGCTGGGCAGGCCGGGGCGGCTTGCCAGGAGACGTGGTAGACAGCGGCCACCGACCATCCGGGCTGATTGGGCACATAGTCGCCGTAGTCGACCATCAGCGCATCCTTGCTCGCGACGCATGGCTTGGACGCGCCGGATGCGGCCGCGTAGGAGTCAACCCAAGCGCCGGTGGTAGGCCCGTCGTACCAGTTGCCATCCCCTGACTCCTCGATGTCGTTGCCGGCCCAGGTTGCCACCGGTGTGGGGAGGCTCCGGGCAACCGCTGCGATGGGGCTGATGACCGAACTGAACCATGCCTGACCGTGCAACGACATCTCCGCCGAAGTCAGGGCATAGCCGGGTACCGCTGCCGTCAGGCTGTTGCTGGTGCCGGCCGCCAGCACGTAGCCGGTGGAGGCCGTCCGATTGGGATTGGTCTCATAACCGCGCAGCCATGCCTGGGCCAGGATCACAAGCGTGGGGTCTGGTGTGCAGCCCTGGCTGTTGATGAGTTGGGAGCCCCACTCCAATGTTGCGGGCTCGAAACAGGGAGCTCCGAAGTCGAGGATCGTCATTCCGCCAGTCGGTGGCACCGTTTCATTTGCCCCATCGACGTACAGGGGGCATTCGGTGGTCGCGCTCAGACCGCAGACGTCGACATACGAGCCGTAGACATAGAAAGAGGACGTGGCCGGCGGATTGACTGCAGCACGGATCCCAAGCCTGGACACGCTCCGTCCGGGTGCATATAGATCTCCGTCGCGCGGCGTCCCGGCCACGACGCTCGTGGTCCGCCCAGTCATCCAGCAATCTGTTGGTTCGATGACCGTACTGGTTACAGGAACGTTCAGGCACAAGGCGGAGCCGTTCGATCTGCTCTGGTGCATGATGAGTGAAGTGTTGCTGGAAGGCAGCAACGCCAGAGCGGTGACCGTGCCGATCAGCGACAGACGTCGACTCAGCGATCTTCCCGCGCTTGTGAACAACCGCGTGGAATTATGAAGGCCTCGACGCCCCGCACTCGAGCAGAATCGGTGGCCGGAGAGGGAGAGATTTGAACTCTCGATGGGCCAGTGCCCGATAACGGTCTTCAAGTCCGCGGGAGTGCCGGCACCCCCCTCTCGCGGCCATGGCTGTCGGAGGCGCATGGTTCGTGACCTGGCTGGCGGGTCACTCGCTTGATTCGCGGGGCTCGAGACGACGGGGTTCGGCTTGCCACCTGAGCTGGCTCGTCTCGTATCTGCCGTTGGCCGCGCGACGGAGGGTCGTCCACGAGTGCTGCTGGGCCGGCGTATCTAGAGCGACGATGTCACCAATCTCGATCCAATCCGGTTCGAGGGACTCCGCGTACGCCAGCGCCTCGTCACGTGAGGCGAGAGTGTTCGATTCGACGACGCCGGCGGAACCTACGACCTCGACCTCCCACCCGTGCCGGTTTGCGACCCGCACAAATCGAGGCACACCCAGAAGATAGCAGGGGCAGAATTGGCTTCTGCTGACGTAGCAAACCCCGAAGCTTCGCCGCGTGGCATTCGTTGCCCAGCGCTGCACTCCGCGTTAAACGGCTGATTCGAGAGAGGACTCCGCTGGGATCCCGGTGCGCCCAGGCTTGCCAGGCTGTCGGCGTCGCTTCCTGAGCAGAGGGTCTGTGCCGGCACGAATGCGCTCGCCGGCGATTCGCGCGGTCGACGCCTGGTCCCGAGCGATCGCCTCGCGGGTGCGCGGCCGTCCAGGAGGTCGGCGCAGGGACTTGAAGGCCTCGAGGTCGTCCGGAAAGATTGCCCACACAGGTCCCACCTTGACCCCGTACAGGCGCTGCTCCAGCAGCAAGTGGCGTACGTAAGCCTCGGAGGCTTTGAGCTCGGTTGCAGCTTCCGACACCGAAAGCAGACGAGGCCGATCCACGGCAAAATATTAACACGGCGCCGCAACTATTTTGTGCTATACTGCGAACAGTTCCTGGACTGAGGTTAGGGCCGTTTGGCCCCCCGGTTGCTCGGCCGACGTGGCAGTGGCAACCTCGGCCCTCCGCTTCGCGGTCACTTCCTAAGGAGGAGACGCAATGGCTGAGGCCAAAGACACCGCCGTTAAGTTCGTCGCCGCGTTCAACGCCCACGACGAGAGGGCACTGCTCGCCCTTCACGCAGCCAACATCAAGTTCGAGGCCCCCGGTGGAGTGCACGTGAACACCACCGCCGAGGCGACCGCCTACGCGATGCGCTGGCTCAAGGGTTTCCCGAACGGCAAGATGACCGTTCGAAATGAGATCGAGAGCGGACCCTGGATCATCCAGGAGATCACGCTGGAGGGTGTGCACTCGGGTCCCTTCCAGACCCCGACCGGCATCGTCTCACCGACCGGCAAGAAAGTGGTCGGTAAGTGCGTGCAGATCCTGCGCGTGGAGAACGGGCAGATCACAGAGGCTCGGCTCTACTTCGACCAGCTCGAAATGCTGAGCCAGCTCGGGCTCCTGCCTGTGCCGGCCACCGTCTAACCAGCAAAAGCTTGGGATCCCGGCTCCGGCGTGGGGCCGGGTCCCACATCTCTGCATAAGAAAGCACGAAGGCACAGCCAATCACGTAGTCGTCGACGCTTTCGGACAGTTCAGGCTTGCTGCAGGCGCAGCGATGGTTGATACGGATAGATGTCGAATATTTCGCCGCCGGCCCCGCGAGCCTGCATCTCGTGCCAGAAATCGACCTCATACAAGTCGCCATGGGCCTGGTCCAGTACCACCAGGAGATCGGCGGGCAGACCGATGAAGCGCCGGATCTCCCTGGGGAATACGTCTCGCGGCCCGACGCCGAACCAGCTCTCCTCGGCGTAGTCATCCTCATCGAACCTGGACGGTGGAATCGCCCGGAAGGTGAAATCGGTCAGGAATGAGAGCTCGTCGTAGTCGTAGCAGACCACCCGAGAATGCCTGGTCACCCCAAAGTTCTTGAGCAGGAGCTCGCCGGGAAAGATCCCATTCGCAGCCAGGTCCTTGATCGCCTGACCGTAGTCATTCACCGCGGCACGCGCAGCCTGTTCAGGCACCTCGCGCAGGTACACATCCAGCGGTGTGACCCGACGTTCGATGTAGGCGTGGTGAATGACCACCTGATCGGCGCTCACCTCCACCGTTTCGTACGCCTCGCGCTTGAACTGCTCGATGATCTCCGGCGCGAAGCGCGCCCGCTCGAACTCGAGATGCTCGAACTCCTGGGCCTCCACCAGCCGGCCGGCGCGCTCGCTCCTGAACACCAGTCGATAGGTCTTCCTGACATCGCTGGGAGTCATCGGCTTGACTGCGGGGAAGCGGTCCTTGATGACTTTGAAAACAACGTCGAAGCCGGGCAAAGTGAACACGACCATGACCATCCCGTGCGCACCCGGCGCGAAGATGAACTGCTCCTCTGAGGTGCTCAAGTGGCGGAGAAGGTCCCGGTACAGCTCGGTCTTCCCGTGCTTGTGATGCCCGATCGCGATGTAGAGCTCCGCGATCGGCTTCTTCGGCATCAGGACCTCCAGGCACTGAATCAGTTGTCGTGGGGGGCCAAGGTCGACATTGAAATGAGATCGGGCGAAGCTGAACAGGATGCTGATGTCGTCCTCGTCGGTGAGCAGTGCGTCGATCACGATGCCGCCATCTTTGTTGAGTAGTGCCAGCGCCAAGGGGATGCGTGCGTCACCGCTGATCAGCCAGCCAAGCACGTACGCTCCCTTTCGCCTGAAGAACGGTGCCGGGATGACCGCAGCCCGTTCGACGTAAGCGAAAGCCCCTGCGCCGCGGAGGCGGTCGCTCAGCCTGCGCGCGACGAGATCACTGTCGCGGTGCAAATCTTCGAATTCGCAATCGAACCCGAAGTCGTGCAGGATCGCCTCGATGAGTCCAGCAAGGTCCTGCGGCTGTTCGTACGTTCGCAGTGGGAGTGTGCGAGCCCGTGTCACAGGTGAATCGAAGTCCGACTCGGTGAATTCGATGTTCCGATCGACTCCCACGGTCGCGAAGATGCGGCGGGTCACCGAGTTGAAGAAGGTCTCCGCCAACTCGCGATCCGGACGAGCATCGATCAGAGGCGAATAAGCCGCCTTCGTGTGGGCCCAGACCGTGCGATCCGCTACCTGCGGCCCCAAGATCTCCCGCACGTGACTCTCGAGCCGGTCGATGACGAGGCCGTAGAGGTCAAGACGCTCGGTGGCGTCGGCCACCGACTGGTGCCACTGACGGCGTTCGAAACGTCCCTTCGCTCGCTGGGTAATCGCACGGAAAGCGTCCTGGTAGCCATCGAATGCTTCGACGATCAAGGGCACTACGCGGTCGACACGCCGGCTCAGAGAGAGATCTCCGGGAGCCGGGTAGCCACGATCCCAGCGTAGGGGAAGCCAAACGTCCTGTGACCTGGAGGCGCCGTCGAGCCTCTATCCACCCGCTCCGGCTGTTCGCGGGGCCTGAGTCTTCCGAGCCGCTTTCACGGGAAAACAAATGACCCCGGCGGATCGCCTCTCGGACTCTGTGCCGGTCTTGCGACCAACTCTGAATCCTTGCGCGTGTCCCTCGGGGCCGTTGCCAACACTACAGCTTCGGGGCCAGTCTGCTCATTGTTCGCATTTCGGTAGCCTGGCCACAAGAAGTGGTCTCGCGAGATCCCCAGCAGCCCTGTCCGCTCAGCTTCGACGAGCAGGCCTTCGCGGATGCAAATCGACCAGGGGCAGCTAACTCGGATTTCCGTCCGGGCGCCGCTGGACCAGCTCCAGGATTGCGCCGTCGGGGTCACGCACGTAGAGGCAGATCGAGCCGTCAAACGCCCCGCCCGGCTCGTTGATCGTGATCGGCCGGCGCGAGACGATGGTGGCGCCCGCGCTGGTGAGGCGGTCCCGCACGGCGGCCAGGTTGTCGACGGTGAACGCGATATGCGTGCTCGCCGCATCTGAGCTCTCGAATTCGACGCGCCGGCCCCTGGGCTCGAGATACTGGATCAACTCGACGGTCCGACCGTCACCTGAATCGAGGTCGGCGATGCGAAGCCGGACCGAATCGAGCCCCAGAAGCTCAGCGACCTCCGGTGCGTCGAGGAGCTGGTCTGCGATCACGCCCAGGCCGAGCAAGTCACGGTAAAAGCCAAGCGCCCGGTCAACATCCGACACAGTGATGCCGACATGAACTGAAACTCACTCGAGCACCGCGTGGCGCGGACCTGCCAGCCGCTGAGGAAGACGTCACGCGCGAACACATCATCAATGGTTCCGCACGCTTGACGATCTCGGATCGGTCGCCCGTGACGAGCACCGTGGCCGGCCTTGGCAGCGCGTTGAAATTCGTGGCGTTGGCGTCCTGATAGGCGCCGGTGTCGATGAATGCAAGGGCTTCTCCCGCACGGACCTCAGGCAGGTTTGCCGCCGGCACGATGACGTCAAAGTTGCAGGAGATGCCGACTATGTCCCCAACCATAGTGGGACGATCGGAAGCCCGTCCGGCGACGCATTACGCTCCACCGGTTGCGTTCCAGGTTCACATCAGGAAGAAACGAATCAGACGTGTCGGTCTCGATCCACGTGTAGTCCACCGGGGTCGTCTGGTGCTTGATGTTCGTGATCGTGGCGAGGTGAATCCCTGCGTTGCCGTAAATACTGCGTCCGGGCTCGACCTCAAGCCGAATCGCCGTCGACATGCCGATGCGTCTCAACTCTTGCCGCAGCGTTCTTGTGATCGTCCGGGCATATTGCGCGGTCGACGGAGCCTGCGCTGCCTTGAGCCGCCGCCGGTCGAGCCGCCCGAAAGGATCCCGCGGGACTGCGAAGCCACCGCCAATGTCGATCTCACGCGGTTCCCAACCGCCGGTTGCCTCGCGCAAGTAACCGATGACCTCAACGAAGCGCTGCATGATGCGGCTCCATACGCGGAGGTTGGTCGTATGGCGGCCCGCGTGCATCATCACTCCCGTCAGCTCGACCCCCGTTGCGGCGAGTAGGTCACGAGCAGCATCGGCAAGGCTCTCGCCGGGAATGCCGGGCTTGTACATCTGGGACCCGCTGCGCACAGAGACAGGCGCAGCGAAGAAGTGCGAGCGGGTGTCGATGTCAAGGTCCGGCCTCACACGAAGGCGCACATGCGCTGTGCGCCCTGCGTGCCTGGCTGCTTCGACCACGAGCTCGACCTCCCGGGCCGAGTCGAGCGTGATTCGCACGCCCGCTGTCACAGCGCGGATCAGGCTTTGCTCGGACTTCGAGCTGCCGTTGAACGAGACCAGGTCGGGTGGTACGCCGGACGACAGCGCCGCCTGCAGCTCACCGGCACCGAAGGTGTCGCAACCGGCGCCCTCCTCGGTGAGGATTCGGCGTAGTGCCAGCCCGTAGTTGGCTTTGATGGAGGGCATGATGACGACCTGCCCGTCCGGCCAGGCTCGCTGGAACTCGGCCTGGAAGCGCCTCACGTTCCGTCTGAGTTGATCCTCTGACATCACGTAGAGCGGGGTGCCGAAGCGCTTGGCGAGCTCAGTGGCGGCGCAGTCTTCGACAAAGAGAATGCCTTTGCGGATCGACAGGCAATCGTCTATCGGCCCGTCGCCCGTCTTGCCGATCTGGGTGGGAGCGAGCGGGATCGCGATTACCGGTCCTCCTGGCCCAACCGGCAACCCCTCAGGCGCCGGCCGCCGCCGCCTTCCTCACGGCCCGGATGATCCCCGCATAGCCGGTGCAGCGGCAGAGGTTGCCGCCGAGGTGGTGGCGGATCTCAGCCTCGGTGGGGTTCGGGTTGAGGTCGAGCAACGCTTTGGCCGACATGAGCATCCCGGGAGTGCAGAAGCCACACTGGACGCCGCCCTCCTCGAGAAAGGCTCGCTGGAGCGGGTGGAGCCGGCCGTCGCTCGCCAGGCCTTCGACCGTCTGGATGGGCCGCTCGCCCACCTGCAGCGCCAGGTACGAGCACGAGTTGACCGGCCGGCCGTCGACGAGGAGCATGCAGGCCCCGCACTCCGAGTCGTCACAGCCTTCCTTGGTGCCGACCAGTCCGACATCCTCACGGAGGACCGAGAGCAGAGAACGGTGCGGCTCGATCTCGACCTCGTACCGGACCCCGTTCACCTCGAGGGCCGCCGGGTATTTCACGTTCGCCCACCCGTCGCAGTTTGGCCTGATCTCTTCAGGGCAAGCTCGAGGGCCTGCCGGACGATCACCGGCACCATCGCCTGCCGGTATTCAGCCGGCGCCCTGACGTCGTCGATGGGCCTGGCGGACCCAGCCGCCGCGACGGCGGCGCGCTCCAGCAGGTCGGGCGAGATCCGCTGCCCCTTCAGGACCGCCTCCCCCTCCAGGGCCCGCACGCAGGTTGGCGCCACCGCGGTCAGCCCGATACGAGCCTCCTCGCACGCCCCGTCCTTGGCGATGCGCAGGGCGACCGCCGCGCCAACGACCGCGATCTCCATCGCCTGCCGGTACTCGAGGCGTAAGTAAGCGCTGACCGTCCGGACCCCGGGCGGCACGGGCGGCAGCCACACCGCGGTCAGCATCTCGTCGGGCCGTCGCGCGGTCTGCCCGGGACCGGTCACGAACTCGGCGAAACTCACCCGGCGCGTGCCGGACACGCAGGCGAGTTCGACCGAGGCGTCGAACACGAGCAGGGGACTGCCCAGCTCCATGGCCGGCGATGCGTTGCAGATGTTGCCGGCGATGGTCCCCATGTTCCGCGTGGCGGGCGAGCCGACGAGCGCGGAGGCATCCGGGACCGCGCTCCACGTTTCGCGCAGCGCTGAAGAGGCCTCGAGCTCGGCGTGCGTGACCAGGGCCCCGATGCGAAGCCCCCCCGACGTCTGCGGCTCGATGCCCTCGAGCTCCTTCAGCCGGTGGATCGCCAAGACCTCGTCGGCCAGCCGTTTCTTGCCGCTGCGGTGGGCGACCACGAGGTCGGTGCCGCCGGCCACGATCGCCGCTGCGGGGTGCTCGCCCAGGGCGGCCAGGGCCGCCTTCAGCTCGCGTGGCTCGAAGTAGCCGCGCTCCATCAGCGTCTCCCCTCCTCGAGGCGCGCCGCCCATACGCGTGGCGGGGTCATCGGCAGCTGCCGCACGCGGACGCCGATCGCGTCGGCGATCGCGTTGCCGACGGCTGCGGCAGCGACGATGATCGGCGGCTCCCCCACTCCCTTGCCGCCTCGCGGGCCGCCGACCCCATGCGTCTCGATGAACTCGATCCGGATCGAGGGCGCGTCGGCGGGCGTCTGGAGCT
Source organism: Candidatus Baltobacterales bacterium (assembly GCA_035533335.1). GTDB lineage: Bacteria > Chloroflexota > Dormibacteria > Dormibacterales > Dormibacteraceae > DATKSS01. The sequence continues at coordinate 3,573 of DATLUC010000089.1, read as the reverse complement.
TGTAGTCGAGAAGGTGCGGGTTGAGCTGCCGCCCATCCCTGTACTGGGTGCCCTCGCTGAGGGCCATGCCGATGCTGTGCACGATCCCGCCTTCGACCTGCCCCACCGCGCCCGCCGGATTGATGACGTGGCCGAAGTCGTGGGCCGCGGCCACCTCCGCGACCTGCGCGACGCCGGTCAGGGGATTGACCCGAACGCGGACCGCCTGGCAGACGAACGTCGGATCGGCGAAGGCGGGAAAGACCAGCCGGCCGGCGCAGGAAGCGCCGAAGTTCTCCGGCATGGCCGGGGCCTCGGGGGCGCCCCGGGCCGTGACCAGCTCGCCGTTGCCCATGGCGGCGGCGACGATGTCCGCAACGGCTACCGCCTGGGCCGGCACTCCACGCACGTTGATTCGGCCGTCGTGAATCTCGAGGTCCTCGACCGCCGACTCGAGCCGTTCAGCGGCGAGGTGGAGAAGGCGCTGGCGGATCTCCGCCGAGGCCGCGATCACGGCACGCCCGTTGTTGTAGGTGGTCTGGCTTCCCGAGCTGCCCATGTCCCAGGCGCCCGCATCCGTGTCCTGATAGAGGAGGGAGATCTTCTCCGGGCTGATGCCGAGCTCCTCCGAGGCGATCAGGGCGAGTCCCATCACCGAACCGGAACCGTTCTCCTGCGCCCCGGTCACGATGGTGGCGGAGCCGTCCGCGTTCATCTTCATGTAGACCGTGGACGCGCCCGGCAGGCTGAACCACCAGCCGCAGGCCAGGCCTACGCCCTCGTTCTCCGGGTTCGGCTTGCCGTACCCGATCATCTCCACCGCCTTCTCAAGGCAGGCGAGGACCCCGGTCGCGGTCATCCGCTGGCCGGTCGGGCCCTCGTCCCCGTCCTTCAGGAGGTTGCGCGCCCGGACCTGGTAGCCGTCGAGGCCGACTTTCTTGCCCAGCTCGTCCGTGTGCTGCTCGACCGCCCACGCCACCTGCGGCCCTGAGGGCGCCCTCACGGAACCGGCAGGCGTCTTGTTCGTGTACACGGTGTGGGCTTCGATGTCGAGGTTCGGGATGCGATAAGGCCCCGCCGCCATCATGGTGGCGATCTCGGCTATGGAGGGCGCGTCCGATGCGTACGCGCCGGTGTCGAGGACGATGCGGGCGCGGCGAGCGGTGATGGTGCCGTCGCGCTTGATGCCGGTCCGCAGCTCGACAGTCATCGGGTGGTTGACCTTGTCGGGGGCGACGAACTCGTCGTGCCGGTTGAACACAACTCGCACGGGCCGCCCCGCCTTTTTGGCCAGGGCTGCCACGTGGGCCTCGAAGTGGAACTCGCACTTGCCGCCGAAGCCGCCACCGAGATGGGGCACGACGATGCGGACGTTGCTCTCGGGCATGGCCAGCGTCTCCGCCACACCCGCGCGGGCCGCGAACGGCACCTGGGAAGTGGTCCAGATCGTGACCTTCTCGCCCTGCCACTGCGCGACCACCGCGTGCGGCTCGATGGGGACCGGGTGCGACATGTCGCAGGCGTAGCGCTCCTCCACGATCTCGTCCGCCTCTTTGAAACCGGCCTCGATGTCGCCCTTGACGATCGTGACGCGGGCGCAGTCGTTGCGGCTGCGGACGAGGCCGTCGGCCGCCGTGTAGGCCTGCCACTCCTGGTGCACCAGGGGGCCGTCGGGTTTGAGAGCAGCCTGTGGATCGGTGACGGGCGGGAGAGGTTCGTAGTCGACCTCGATCAGCTCGATCGCCGCCTCCGCGGCCTCCGCCGTGAGCGCGGCGACCGCCGCCACCACCTCGCCCTCGAAACGAACGATGTCCCTGGCGAACAGCGTGCGATCCTTGACCGCGCTCCCATAGCGCAGCTGCGGGACGTCGTCCATGGTGATCACGGCCAGCACCCCCGGCTGCCGCCTCGCCTTCTCGGTGTCGATCCGGCGGATCCGGGCGTGGGCGCGGCCCGCGAGGAGGAAGCGGCCCTGCAGCATGCCGGCCAGGGCGAGGTCGGCCGTGTAGCGCCCCTGGCCTGTGACCTTCTCCAGACCGTCGGACCGGACGAAACCGCTCACCGCGGTGATCATAGCTAGGGGCCAGAACCTCCTCGTTGAAGATGCCTTCGCTTACCCGGCACAGGCCTGGTTTGCAACTCTGCTTCGGCGAGAACCGATACGACCCATTCAGCCAATGCGTGAGGCGCGGCCGGGGCGACGTGACACCACAGGACGTTGCGGTCGCCATGGCTGACAAAATCACGCGCAAGCAGCGACTGCGCCATGCGCCCAAGCACCTCGCCGGTAGGGTTGCGCTCAGACAGACCCGACTGCAACCGAATGGTCCATGGCCATACTTCAGGACCGAAACGGGGTCGTGCCACCTGCAGGACGAGTTCCTCAGCGCATGCGATCTGCAACAGCAACTGAACCCGCGGCTTGACGGCAGCGGCCCACACCGAGATCGTGCACACCAAAAGGTGCGCAGTTTCGGCCATTTGACTCGAAATCCGCCTCCATCGTCGAGGCATTGTGGGTGCCGACGGATGCCGAAACCGTTGCAATTCAAAAAGGGTCAGGCGCTCGAACACGTGTTCGCCAGCCCCACTTTTGCCGAATAGCTTCTACAACCTAGAGGTTGTGTTCATATACGGCCAATGTGGGTTCATTCATGCGCGGTGCCGAGATTGTGGCAATCGCTGTCGATCATGGATGGGTGGACCATGGTCCCGGAGGCAATCACCCTTCATCTTCAAGCGCAAGGGAGCTCTCAGACCAGTTCCCATCCGGGCCAAGTTGGAGAACAAAGACGAGGTTCGTGGCATTGTGAAGCAATGGGAAATCCCTAAGGAAGAGTGGCCGGAGAAGGTGAAATGAAGTCGCTGTATATCCCGTACGAAAAGGGCTTTGACGAGGAAACGTCTACTTGGACCTTGACTGGAAAAGACAGTCAAGGCCGGGCTTTGGTGTGGCCGCTGGCCGCTCTATTGAACTGGCTGAGGAGCGCCTAAAGGACTGGGTCTTCGACTCCCTCGCCGCATCTGCGGACGATGCCGAAGACCGTACTGGCGACCTATCGCCTTCCGCACCCGATGAGTTCCCAGTCATTGCGCTAATGCCAATCGACTTGTTGCCGATTCATATCCGATTGAGCCGAGCTCGTCGCCATCTCACCCAGGCACAAGTGGCCGAGCGTTTGGGAATCAGCCAGCAGGCTTATTCGAAATACGAACGAGCTGGAGCTAACCTCGGCGTGAAGACCGTTCATCAGGTCGAGCGTGTTATGGACGAAGAGCTCTTGGAGTTCGCCTAACCGTTACCGATTTGACCCCGGCGCGAATAGCGTGCTCGCTCCAGTCTCGGAAAGCCCTCTCGACGGCCGGAAGCGGCGCCCCGCACGGGCCTCCGGAGCCAGGTAGGACGTGGCTACGGTTTTCGAAAGACCCAACGGTTTTGAGGTTTTTCCACGGTTTTTTCCATGCTCGTGCAGCCTCCTTGGAGCCCGGCAGCGCGGGTCCTGAGAACACGAAAACCCGGTCCCAAGGACCAGGTTTCGAATACAGAATACCCCTCGAAGGCCTCTCCAAAAAAGGTTGGCGGGGCATCGTAGA
>DATLUC010000088.1:0-14171 GCA_035533335.1 Candidatus Baltobacterales bacterium | reverse complement strand
CTCGCGCGCCACATCGGTGCCGCGTCCGCCCATGGCGATACCGATATGCGCCGCCTTGAGCGACGGCGCATCGTTGACGCCGTCACCGGTCATGGCGACGATCTCGCCGGCCGCCTTCAACGCCTGGACAATCCGAAGCTTCTGCTCCGGCAGGATCCGCGCGAAGACTGTCGCCGTACGCACACGTCGAACAAGCTCGGCGTCGCTGAGCTGCTTGAGTTCCGCTCCGGTGACGACATCACTCGCATCGATGCCGGCCTGGCGGGCGATGGCTCCTGCTGTAGCGGGATAGTCGCCGGTGATCATGACCACCCGGATACCTGCTGACCGGCATTCCCTGACTGCTGCCGGCACGCTCTGGCGGAGTGGATCGGCAAGGCCCACGAGACCGAGGAGCTCGAAATCGAAGTCGTGCTGTGACGCAGGCCAGTCATGCCCCGCGAATGACGCACGGGCTACGCCCAATACCCGAAGACCCTCAGCGGCCATCGCCTCGACAGACTGTGTCAGCGCAGGGCGATCCGGCGCCCCGAGGTGGCAGAGGTCGGCGATGGCTTCAGGTGCGCCCTTGGCAGCGATGACCAAGACTGGGTTGCCAGCCTTCGGCCCCCAGACCTGCGACATCGCGAGTAGGTCGGGGCGGAGCCCGTAGGAGTGAACGAGCTTCCAATCGGCGCCGTGAATGTGGGCGCCCTCAGCCAGTTGTTCGCGATCGAGATCATGAAACGCCTTCTCCATTGGGTCAAAGGGGTCGGGCGCACTGGCGAGAAGGCCGAACTCGACCAGGTCATGAAAGTCGTCCGGCACCTTTCCGTCACTAGGGGCGCTGAGCTGGACAGTCTCGCCTCCGCTAAGGCGCAACTCGACCACCGACATTCGGTTCTCGGTCAGGGTGCCGGTCTTATCCGTGCACAAGACCGTCGCTGAACCGAGGGTTTCAATTGCTGCGGCGCGGCGGGTCAGAACACGTGCTCGCGAGATTCGCCATGCGCCGACCGCCATGAACACCGTGAGCACGACCGGGAGCTCCTCCGGCATCATCGACATGCCGAGGGCGATGCCGGCGAGCAGCGCTTCGAGCCATCCTCCGCGCGAGACTCCATAGAGCACCACGGCCAGCACGCTGACGGCGGCACCGACGATCGCGAAATTCCTTACAAGCCGGCGGGTCTGCTCCTGCAGCCGTGGCGGCTCCGGCTCGAGCGTGCTCAGCGAATGGCCAATCTTGCCGATCTCGCTCAGTGCGCCAGTTGCGGTCACCTCGCTGATTCCGGTGCCGCGCACAACCAGCGAACCGGAGAAGACATATGGCAGGTCATCGCCTCCCGGCCGACCACCATCCGGCGATGTGACTCCGCGCGCGATCTTGCGAACCGGCACGGACTCGCCGGTCAGCAGCGATTCATCAGTTTGGAGGTCGTGACCCTGCACGAGTACCGCGTCGGCCGGCACCCGATCTCCCTCGGCGAGCACCACCAAATCTCCACGAACCACCTCGCGGCCGGCTATTCGTTTGCGCTCACCATCGCGAATCACCAGCGCCCGCGGGCTCGTCAGGTCGCGCAAAGCCTCGAGGACGTGCTCTGTGCGGGTCTCTTGCACCACCGTGATGGAGACCGACAGCGTCGTGAACGCCAGCAGAATGAGCGCTTCGGTACGGTCTCCGAGAGCCAGATAGATCACGCCGCCGCCGAGCAGCAACGCCATCATTGGCTCGCGCAAGACCTCGAAGACGATGCGGAAAGGGGTGCGCCGACCCGGGCGGGGCAGCTCGTTATACCCCTCTGCCTTCAGCCTGGCCTGAGCAACTGACTCGGACAGGCCGTCAATGGCGGCGACCGAAGAATCCTCTGTCGGCACAGGCATCAACGCTCGCGGACACGCTTGCTTTGCCGGCCGACGCCTCCCAGACGGAGGGCCCAGCCCCCGATCCACATTGCGGCTCGATCGCCGACCTCGAGGCCGAGGAACGCCAGCGCAACGACGCCAACGGCGGCGAGGGCGACGAGCGGCCTGGGTAGGTCCAGATCCAAGAGCGCACGCAGTGACGGAGGCAGGAAAGCCAGGAGGAGCCCGACTGTCATCGCCACCAACAGAGCCTGGCGGCGTGCCGTCAGCGGTCGCGCCAAGCGGTCGAGGATCCACAGCCCGATGGCGGCGATGACGATGGTGGCCACGGTGCGCTCCTCGGCCACTGAAATGTTGGGCTCGTTGACCGCCAGGGCATAGGCGGCGAAGGTGGCGGCGCCGGCGACCAGGCCCGAAGGGACCGCGAAGCGCATGACCCGCCCCAGGAAGTTCCCTGAGGACCGCTCGAAACTCGGCGCCAAAGCAAGAAAGACAGATGGGATGCCGATGGTGAACGCGCTGATTAGAGTGAGCTGCCTGGGCAGGAACGGGAAGGGCACGACCGCCACGCTGACAGACACCGCCAGCAAGAAGGCATAGACCGTCTTGGTGAAGAAGAGACTGGCCAGCCGCTCAACGTTGCCGATCACACGCCGGCCCTCGGCAAGCACGGCCGGCACACCGGCGAAAGAGCCATCCAGGAGCACCACCGCGGCGACTGCCCGAGCGGCTCCGCTGCCCGTGCCCATGGCGATTCCGAGATCAGCCTCCTTCAACGCCAGGACGTCGTTCACACCGTCACCGACCATGGCGACCGTGTGTCCACCCGCCTGAAGAGTTCGAATCAGCCTGCGCTTCTGATCCGGGGTCACCCGCCCAAAGGTAGAGGCCGAGGCCGCCAACAGTGCGAGCTCCGATTCCGACTCCGGCAGGTCTCGGCCGTCGATCGCCGTCGAGGATTGAAGGCCAACCCTGAAAGCCATCCTTGCCACGGTGGAAGGATGGTCGCCAGGGATCAGCTTGACGGCCACGCCCTGGGCGACCAGCTGCGCAAGTGTCGCGGCCGCGTCCGGCTTGATCTCCTCGGTCAGCACAACTAGGGCAGCAGGTTCCAGGCCGCGTAAACCACGCTCTGCGTGAGCGTTCTCTGCCCGCGCGAGCAGGAGCACGCGCCCGCCCGCAGACGTCATGCGAGCCACATGTGATTCGAGACTGTGGTTCTGCTCGGTTTGATCCACAAGCCACATCAGGCGCGCCGAGGACCCACCAGCCGTGACCCACGAACATGAACGCGCTCCATTTGCGATCTGACGAGAATGGCACCATCGATTCGAGAAGCCAGCCGGTCTGAGCTCGATAGGCGATTGCGATGGCTCGAATCGAAGCATTCGGACGAGGATCCGCTCGGCTGATTGAAGCCAGGGCATCCCTCCAGTCCTTATCCGCCGCGAGCGGTTCCACACGCTCCACGTGGCTCTCCGGCTCGGTCAACGTCCCGGTCTTGTCTAGGCAGATGACATCCGTGCGGGCCAGCATCTCGGCCGCGGGGAGCTGTTGGACAAGTACCCTGCGGCGGCCCAGTCGGATCACGGCGAGAGCCAGGCTCGCGCTGGTCAGCAGCACCAGGCCCTCGGGCACCAGGGTAATCACCCCCGCCACCGAACCTCGAACAGCATCAGGGAGACTCGGGTTGGCTTTGAGTTGTGAGACGGCCAGCACGATGCTGGTCGGCACGATGACCCAGGTCACGATCCGCAGAATCTGGTTGATTCCGCGCATGAGCTCCGATCGCACGAGTTGGAAGCGCCGCGCCTCCGCAGTCAACCGGCGCGCGTAGCACGCTTCTCCTACCTGAGTCGCTCGGTAACGACCCAGACCGGCACTGACGAAGCTTCCAGCGAGAACCTCGGCTCCCTCCAGCTTGGCGACAGGCGTCGACTCGCCGGTCAGGAGAGCTTCGTTCAACTCGAAGGGTTCGTCGGACTCAACAACGCCATCGACGACGATCTCATCGCCGGCCTCCACCTCGAGCAGATCCCCGACAACAATTTCGGAGACCTGGAGTCCCCGCGCGACGCCATCGCGGACTACTCGCGCTCGCGGCGCGGCCAGGATGGCAAGGCGGTCGAGGGTGACCTTTGCGCGCAGCTCCTGCCCGATGCCGATGAGAGCGTTAGCTACCAGGATCAACCCGAACACTGCATCCTGGATCGGGCCGACCACGAGGATTGCGACAAACAGCGAGCCGAGCAGCGCGTTGAAACGGGTCAGCAGGTTCGCTTTCAAGATGTCGGGCACGCTCCGGCTGGTGGTCTCCCGGATCGTGTTGGCCAGGCCTGAACCGGTTCGCCGCCGAGCTTCTTGCTCAGTCAAGCCGCCGGAGGGCGTCTCGGAAAGAGGCATGAACTCCAAATTTTCTATTGCCACCGGCGGGCGGGCCACCGGGGATGAAGGTGCCTGACTGGGAGGGACCGTTCCAGCCTCTGTTGGTTCGGTGAGAGGACTCATAGCTCTATCGGCCAGCTGGGCCTCGCACAGGGCGGCGCCGATCCTAGCGGTCGCCGGGGCCAGTCCGGGCGGAATCAGTCGGAGGTGCGACCAAGACCGGACTGTCGCTACGGCGTGCGACCTCCTCGTCGACCGTGCCCAGCACCCAGCGCTCAGCCACATCGCTCGTCCCGGCTGGAATCACGATCAAATCGCAGCCCGCGTCGTGAGCAGCACGGGTGATCTCGCTGGCGAGCCCGTCGTGGTTGTCGGCGATGACAAGATTGGCCTCGATCCCGGCAGCTCCGAACTTGGCCAGCAGACGATTCGCGATATGGTCCGGACGGCGGGTGGTCGGGACTCTCAGCAGGTCCTCGACGGCGTCCTCCAGCAAGCCGTGCACGTGCAAGATCGTCACCCGTGCTCCGAGCCCGCGAGCCAACTCAAACGCGGCATCCGGCTCAGTCGAGCCAAGTGTCTCCTGGGTGACGACGAGGAGAAGGCGAGCCGTCAGACCCCGCTGCTGAGCAGCGTCACGAACGATCAGGACTGGAACGTGGGCAGTCCGTACGACCTCGCGGCTGACGCTGCCGAACAGGCTCGCCACCGGAGCCGGACGGCCACGCGAGCCGAGCACGATCAGGTCCGCATGGATAGCGTCTGCCATGTTTACAAAACTGTCGGTGATGGTTGCACCCACGGTCGGTTGCTCCAGCCGGATGTCGAACGCCACACCGGATTGCTCAAGAGATTTGACCACCTCGGCTACGGCATCGTCGCCGAGCGAAGCTCGGCTGCCGAAATGCACCACGGTTACGTGGGCATCAAGCCGCTTGGCAAACTCAGCCGCGATTGCAGCCGCACCGCCAGATGAGTCTTTATCGACTCCAAGGATGATGTTCTTCATGGTCATGACATGAGAAAGCGTGTCTCACAAGTACACCCGGAGCCAGGGCCGAATGACCCCTAGCAGGCTGCCCGGTTGGCCCGACTGTCCGACTCTTCCACAGGACAACGGATTGGAGTTACGACCCAGCACTGTGCTCATGTCGGCGCTGGCATTCAACACAGCGTGTGGCTTCCGGCCAGGCTTTCAGCCGCTCGCCAGGAATTTGATCTTCGCAGTCCTCGCATAAGCGGTATTGACCCTCGACCGCTCGCTGCATTGCGTGCTCGATTTGAAGCTGGTTGCCGGACAGAACCTCCGCTCTCAACATGGCGGAGTCGCGGCTCTCGACCGCGTTTGCCCTATCCAGAATGTCAAAAGCGCCGACAACCTCCACGACTCGAATGCCGAATTCCTCTCGCTCGGCCAACCTGAGCGACTCCTGGAGTTCGGCGACGGTGCTGCGCCGCGCCTCGAGCAATGGCCAGGAACGCGTGCTCGTTGACAACGTGGGGCTAGACATTTCGAGGCCCCAAATTGAAGATGAGCGCCCGAAGATCGGAAATCGCGACGTCCAGTTCGCTCACGCAAGCGTCTACGCGATTGGAGATCTCAGCATCCTCGCGGTCAGAGGACACCGCCTGCAACTTGAGACCGATGGCGAAAAGCCGGCGAATGGTACGTCCTTGCAGTTCCTCAGCAATTCGCTGCCGTTCGGCCGCTAACAGCGGCACCGCTTCTAGGCGAGCAGGCCGGTCCAGCCTCATTTGGGTCATCGGACTAAGCTCCACGTCCGGCGCTGATCGGGTTCGTGGGGTGGTTGCATGAGTGGCCTCCTTACGGTGTTCTTGGCGGAGGTCTTGCCAGTGGTTCGCCGCCACCCCCGATCCCGGGTGCATCCACCGTCATGACGGGATCGGAGCCGTGGGCTACTCCCCTTCGCTTCGACGACCAAGCTAGCCGAGTAGGCAGCAAACCGCCTCCGTAGTCGGTACGGATCTTTGTTGTCGCCCGGTGGTAACCTCTGGACCACGACGAGGGGAGTAGCCCGGAGGCCGCTTTCGACTGGGACCCGCCTGAGCGGGGTTTAACCCGGAAGCGGCGCAGGACAGCCTGCGGCAAGACCTCTGCTCGAAATGAGTGGAGGAAAGCATGCGCACGTCGATCGACGAACTCTCCAGAAGCGTTGCCGCAGATCCGAGGACGGTCGTGTTCACCGGTGACGGTCCACTGGCCCTTGTCAATGCCGACTTCGATGGCGATGGCAAGCTCGATCTCGCTGTCCTGAACGTTTCAAGCGGGGAGATCACCGTCTGCAGAGGAGACGGACGCGGCGGCTTCCATCCGGCGAACTCCGGTGTCATCGACCGCCGGCGAACAGATTGCCGATCGCCAGAGCGCCTGACCGCGCGTGAGACTGAGGTCGCGAGGCTCCTCACGAGCGGCTACATGGATCGCGAGATCGCGACGATGCTCGGAATCGGGCGCCGTACCGTCGAGACTCACGCCGCCAATGTCCGAGCCAAACTGGGCCTGAGATCGCGACGCGAGCTGCTGCGCGGCGCATTTTGGCCAGCCGCGTGACCGCAGCGCAAGGATCCAGGCCACTGACGAGCTAGTGCTCGACGCCCGCACACTTCAGAAGCCCCACTCATGCAGGGGCCTTTGGCCCTGGAGACGCGGCCCACCCGATGCGACGGTTTTGGGCAGGAATCCGATGACCGGAAAATCAACCTGCCGCTGGATCGAACGTTGAGTCTCGTGAGCTTCGGCGGCACCCGATACTGGCTTGCAGGTTTCGTCACCGTAATTGCATTGGCCGCATGCGGAGGTGGAGCACCACCGCCGCCATCCGCGCTGACGACCCCGATTGCCAGCCAACCGGCTGGAGGCGACGCGACTGCCCTCGAAATCAGTTCATATCGGTCATCAGCCGGGTGAGCGAATCCGAGCGTGCCTCTGGATCGGCTGGAGGGTTAGAGCCATTAGACCCGTCCGATGGAGGCTCAGCGCAACGCCGTTGTCCGGCACGCGCAGAGGAGCCATGGAGCCCTGGGCCGCCATGCGAACTCAGGCGCTAAACCAGGGGCGCCAGATGGGCACGACTGAGAGGACCGTCAGGCCCAACAAAGCCGGGGCTGATGCCCCTTCGCTTCTCGTCGCTGTCGTCAGATCCTGGGACTCGGAGGAAGAGAAACATGAATTACGGCTACCTGATCAAGCGACCATTCGAGATTGTGGCCCGACGCCCCTACCTGTGGCTGTTGGGCTTCCTCGCCGGCGGCGCGACCACGTACAACTTCTCGAGCAGCGGCACTAGCTACACCCAGTCCAGCACCTACACGGGGCCCAGCTGGGCTGCCGTCCAGAACACGTGGAACGGCAACTGGGAATGGATCGTCGGGATCCTCGCATTTTTCCTCGTGGTCTGCATCGTGATGTTCGTTCTCGGCAGCATCGCGACGGGTGGAATCATCCACGCCGCGGTGGAGCACGCCGCGGGTCACGACTACAGGCTGGGCACGGCTTGGCGTTCGGGCTACGCGAGCGGCTGGCGGATCGCGGGCCTGCGGCTGCTTACCTTCTTGCTCGCATTTGTGCCTGGCGTGCTCGTCGGCACACTCGTCTTGGCGACCGTCGTCGCGGCCATGAACTCCACCCCGGCCGCTCTCGGCTTCGGGCTCTTTGCCGTTGTGGCCTTCCTTATCTCGGTGGCGTTCTGGCTGGCGCTTGGCGTCGCATTCGAGCTCGCCCAGCGAATAGTTGTGCTGGAGGGTGGCCATGTGGCTGCGAGTCTGAGCGCTGGCTTTCGAATGATTCGCTCGCACCTCAAGGCGGTCGGCCTTGGCTGGCTGCTCCTGATCGTCCTGTCCATCGGGATCGGGATCGCTATGGCGGTGTTCGCCGTGGCGGTCGCCATTCCCGCCGTCGCGGTCGGGCTTGGGGGCTGGGCGATCGGCGGAACGACCGGAGCGATCGTGGCGGGATCCGTCGGGGCGGTCTTCTTCTTCGGCGTTCTCTTGGCTGCAGCGGGAGCCTACTCGGCGTATTCGTCGGTGTACTGGACCTTGCTTTACAGGAGTGTCCGCGCTCTGCCGGCGCCCGTGGCGCAAGGCGCGATAGTCCCGGCAGCCTGAGCTCCTCGAGGGACGAACGGCCGTGCCAGGGTCTACGGCGGTCCGTCCCACGTCTGATGTCGGAGCAAGGTGCTGCGTCCGAATGATCTTAAACTCGCCCGAGGTCGCCGCCAGTTGGGCGACGCAGGTCACGAGCGGTTGGCCCAGGGCCGGATGGAAGCTCGGTCCCGGGCCCTAGGCCCCTTTGAACAGCGGCCCTCGCGCACGATGCTGCTCTCATGGCGGTTCCTATTCGCGGAATCGAGAAAGGGCCCCGGCTGCTGCCTGCTTCGGTCAGCGGCTGGATCGCCCTCGGGCTGTTCGGACTGTCGCTCCTGCTTCTGCTCGCTCGGCTGGCGCTGACACCTGCATTTGGACTCCCCTTCAACTATCTGCTCGTCTTCATCGCGATGGCCGCCTCAGGGCTCCTCGCGGTCATTGCCGTGGCGCTCCGTCACGAGCGAAGCATCGGCGTCTTCGTCACGCTGTTGTTTGGCCTGTTCGCGGGTGCGTTTCTACTTGCGGAGGCTCTAGGAGGATCAGGCACGAACCCGTCAGTGACGCTCGGTGAGGGCGACAACGGCAAGACGGTGAACATGTCCGCAGGAACTTCGGTCCTGCTTCAACTGCCCGGGAACCCGTCGACCGGCTACGACTGGGAGGTGACCATCGGAAATCCCTCAGTCCTGGAACAATCAGGCATGCCGAAGTTCACGCCTTCGAGCAGCGCACTGGGCGCAGGCGGCACGTACAACTTCTGGTTCCAGCCGAAGACCGCAGGCAAAACCGATCTGACACTCGTCTACCGCCGCTCCTGGGAAACAGATATTGCGCCGTTGAAGACGTACAAGATCACGATCGCGGTGCAGTAGCAAAGCTCTACGACATGAACGCCAGCCTTACAGCTAATCCAAGCCCTCGCTGCTAAAGATAATCTTCGGCAGCTCAACGAGGGTGGTGATGGTGAACAGGGAGTTCTGGAGGATGCGTGGGCCTCCTCGGACGCTTCACCGACTGCGGACGTTATCCCAGAGCGCTGCAGAGTCGTCGATGGGAGCGTAACGGCCAATCTGGAGGCACGGCCATCGGCCCCGCCAGGGCGGGACGATCGACCCTGCCCTCCTCACCGAACCGGCTGGCACTTTGGTGGCATGATCGAGTCTGCCGTCGTCACCCCAGGCCCGACCGAGGATTACGTGTCCCACCGCTGCATTTTCGACCTCGAGCTGGAAGTTGCTCGCGGCAAGATTCTCGGTTTCATTGGGCCCAACGGCGCCGCTAAGAGGACAACGATCCGGCTGTTGATGGATGTCCCCTTGGTCGACGAGTCGTACTTCGCGGATTCTGGGTCTGAATTCGGGCAAGGACTCCGTCGCGCTCAACCGTCAGTCTTTGCCTAATGCAGCGGCAACTTGACACGGGCCGGACAAGCCACTCTCGCATCGTCAGCGAGGTCGTGGAAGAACTGGGCACTGACCAAGTCCAAGGTCTTCTGGAGGCAGAAGCGGCCTCGCGGCTCGCCACGCTCGGCCCCAACGCGCTCGAACGGAAGCTTCGCTCCGCACCGTTACGCCTCCTAGCGGAGCAGTTCGCCGACGCCCTAGTGGTCGTCCTGCTTGTCGCTGTGGCAGTCAGCGGCTTCGTACTGCACGAGGTCGTCGACGCGGCAGTCATCCTCGCGATCGTCCTGCTGAACGCGGCTCTGGGCTTCACACAGCAGTACCGCGCCGAGCATGCACTCGACCGGTTGCGTGAATTGACCGCGCCCACGGCCACGGTCGTGCGGGAAGGCAAGTCGGGAACAGTGGCGGCGGCGGGTCTGGTGCCAGGCGATCTGATCAGCGTGCGTGCCGGCGACAGGGTGCCCGCCGACGCCAGGCTGTGCGAGGCGCATCACATGGCCACAGCGGAAGCGATCCTCACCGGTGAAGCCTTCGCCGAAGAGAAGTCCGCCCACGCGGTCTCGATTGACACTCCACTCGCGGACCGCACCTGCATGGTCTACATGGGCACCGCGGTGGTAAGCGGTCGCGGCGTGGCCATCGTGACCGCGACTGGCAAGCGCACCGCGATGGGCGAGATCGCCGACCTGCTGGTCCAGAAGTCGCCGCCGACCCCGCTTCAAGTCGAGCTCGAGCGGGTCGGCCGCCTGATCGGGGTGATCGCGCTTGTAGTGGTCGCCGCCGTGTTCTTGATCGGTTTGCTGCAGGGCTACCCGGCCCACGAGATGTTCCTGACAGCGGTCGCCCTCGCGGTCGCAGCGGTTCCAGAGGGGTTGCCGGCCGTTGTGACGATCACTCTCGCTCGTGGCGTCCAGCGTCTCGCGCGACAATCGGCGATCATCCGACGGCTCCAGGCCGTAGAGACCCTCGGTGCCGCCACGGTCATCTGCACGGACAAGACCGGCACGCTGACCCGCAACCAGATCAGCGTGCACGACGTGATGCTGGAGGGGCTGCAAGGCACGCTGGCGACCCTACCGGCGGACGATCCCCGAGTGCGCCGGTATGCCGAGATTGCCGCCTTGTGTAACGACGCCTCACCAGATGTCGCCGGCGGCGAGCCGATTGAGGCCGCCCTCGTCCATTCCATCGTGGAAATGGGCTTCGATGTTGCTCATCTGCGCGGCCAGGCGCCGCGAGAAGACGAAGCGGCCTTCGACTCCAGACGGAAGCTGATGAGCACACTCCATAGGACGGAGACGGAGGGGCGCTGGCTGCTCGCGGTCAAGGGAGCACCGGAGGTGCTGGTGGGCCGATGCATCAGCGTGCAGAGCAAGTCGGGACCGCGTGACCTGGGCTCGGATGGGAGGGCGCGCATCACGGCGGCGGCGCATGAGCGTGCCGCCGACGGTCTGCGAACGCTGGCTCTCGCCTATCGGGACCTCGATGCGCGCCCCAAGGATCTCGTATCGATGGAGCATGAGCTGACGTTCGTTGGACTGATCGCTCTCAGCGACGAGATCCGGCCCGAGGCAGCGCACTCCGTCCAGATCGCACATCGAGCAGGTATCCGCGTGGTCATGATCACGGGTGATCATCCGCAGACGGCGGCCACAGTGGCGCGCAACCTCAAGCTGCTCGATCACGGCTACGAAGTTCTTCCAGGCGACGAGTTGACGCGCCTCAGTTCCGAGCAACTGCGCACGAACGTGCACAAGTTTGCGGCGTACGCCCGGGTCGACCCCGCCGACAAGGTGAAAATCGTCCGCGCCTGGCAGGAGCGCGGCGAGATCGTCGCCATGACCGGCGACGGCGTCAACGACGCTCCGGCACTACGGGCAGCTGACATCGGCGTGGCAATGGGAAGCGGCAGCGACGTGAGCCGCGACTCGGCCACCATCGTGCTCGCAGACGACAATTTCGCCACCCTCGTCGCAGCGGTCGGTGAAGGCCGCGCGATCTTCGAGAACCTCAAGAAGGTCGTCCGCTTCCTTCTCACCACCAACGCTTCCGAAGTGTTCGTTATGAGCGTGGGCTTCCTGGTTTTCGGAGCCCTCGGTGAGCCGCTCCTGCCGGCGCAGATCCTCTGGATCAACCTCGTGACCGACGGGCTGCCCGTACTGGCGCTGGCCGCCGATCCGCCGTCTGGCGAATTGATGCGGCACCCCCCGACAAGAGACCGATCGATCGTTGGCCTGCGCCAGAGTTGGGGGCTGGTGTGGCGATCATTGTTTCTGGCCGCGGCGGCAATCGGAGCGCTCGTAACAGGTTATTACCTGATGCACCTGCCCTGGCAGCAGGTGCAGACGATGCTCTTCACGACGCTGGTTGTGGTCCAGCTGACTTACTCGTTCGTTATCCGCAGGCACGGCCGGGGGCACCCATTTCAGAACAGCCGCTACCTGGCTTTGGCAGTTATAGCGTCGCTTGCGCTTCAGTTGATCGTGGTCTATCTGCCGGCGGGTAATCTGCTGTTCCACACCGCGCCGCTCGGGCCCGCGGAATGGGTCGCAATCGCTGCCGTGACCGGACTCGCGATGGCGGCGATTGTGGCGATCGAGCGATTCAGCGCTGGTCGGGCCCTCCCACAGCCGAGGCGATGAGACCCGAGAGGCCGAGCGCGAAGGAAGAATGCCCGAGCTGCTCCGACCTCCTCCCTCGCCTCAGTGATGATGAAGCGTTGGCCCACGGTCTCGACCCGTCCGTCCTCAGGCTTTGAGCCGCTGCGCAACCGCAGATTGCAGTCGAGCGAGTTCGCACCGGCAGACGACAGGCGCTGTTACATAGCGTTGCTTTCGTTGCTCCGCAGGAAATTGTGATACGGCGGTGTTCAGCCGACCCCAGACAACCTCCGAAATCGTCGATTTGAATACAGAAATGGTCGGGGCCCGGGATTTGAACCCGGGGCCTCACGGTCCCGAACCGTGATCACAGCATGCCCTTGCTCATCGGCCACCTCGCGTTGAAAGACGGACGACGGAGTCCACGCCCGGATTCGAACCGGGGACGTTTTCCTTACCAAGGAAGTGCTGGAGGACCATTTCCCAATCGGCGCTCGGCTGAGATCGAACCCAGAGGCTTTGGCCAATAATCGCTGCCTAGCAGCGCTTCCTAGAAAATGCCATATCTTTGTGTCGGCAGATCCGGCCGACGCACAACCTGCTTTGCTCGCAAGCCTCCTGGCGCTCGGTGAACGGTCGGTAGCGAGGTAAAGAGGAGCGAAGGCGCAGCTTCTGCTGGGGAGAGACCCTCATCCGTCCCATGGCGCCAATCATCCACGTGGACCGATGCGAGCGCTCGACCGCGCGATCGAGGGCGAAATTAAGGCCGGCCGGATTGAGGGCTGCCGCCACCTCGAGCGAATCCTGGGCTAGTGTGATCCGCCGTGGCATTACTCACTCGTCAGGTCGCCAAGAAGGTCCCCGAGCTGACGGTCTACTTCTGGATCGTCAAGGTCCTCACGACGGGGATGGGAGAGGCGACGTCCGACTACTTTGTCCACACCTACGACCCGTACCTGGTCGTCATCCTTGCGTTCTTGATCTTGGCCCTATCGGTTCTGCTCCAGGTGGCGCTGCCGCGCTACAACACCTGGTCCTACTGGTTCGCGGTGTCCATGGTGGCCGTGTTCGGGACCATGGCTGCCGGGATCCTGCACATCTACTTCGGAGTGCCCTACCTCTGGTCCTCGAGCCTGTACGCGGCGAGCGTGGTCGTCATCTTCGCCCTCTGGTACGCCGTCGAACGCACGCTGTCGGTGCACAGCATCTACAGCCGGCGGCGTGAGCTCTTCTACTGGGCTTCTGTGTTGGCGACATTCGCCATGGGTACGGCTGTCGGCGATATGACCGCCGTGTCCTTCCATCTCGGCTTTTTCGCCTCGGGGATTCTGTTCTCGGTCTTGATCGCGATCCCGGCAGTAGCTTACCGCTTGGGTCTCAACGAGATCGTCGTGTTCTGGTGGGCGTACATCATCACCCGGCCGCTCGGCGCGTCGTTTGCCGACTGGCTTGCGGTGCCCGCCAGCCAGGGTGGGCTCAACTTCGGAAAGGGCGCGGTCAGCATCGCGACGTGGGTGTTGATCATCGCCTTTGTTACGTTCCTAGCTCTCACTCGCAAGGAGCCGCCGGCGACGAAGGCTTGAGGAAGAGCCGACAGTGTCGGGTGCAAAAATTCATTCAGCAGCCAACCCGGCACGCGCTTAGGGTTTGCGCGATTCCACTTCGGTTGATGCATACGATCGCCGCAGCCTTCCCCGTATTTGCTACGAAAACAACTTCCTCAGGCCGCCTTCGTCACCGTGTACCCCTGGCGCTGGAGCTGCGCGATGACGCGCCGAGTCCGAGCCTCCGCGGAAGCGACCCCGTATTCGGCGCCGTACTCCTGATAGGG
>DATLUC010000087.1:0-4494 GCA_035533335.1 Candidatus Baltobacterales bacterium | reverse complement strand
CATTACGCCGACCTTCGGATTATGCCGACATGGCACCTCACACGAACTCGTTTGGCGCTGAAAAGGTCGGCATAATCACAGGTTCTCCAGGAACGCGACAAGCGAGTCGGACGGTCGAAAACGGCCAGGCCTCGTAGTAGGCGGCTTGGTACGTGCGAGAGCCCGCTCTTTGAGCGACATGTCGGCGTGGAGGTAGATCTGGGTTGTTTCCACGTGCTCGTGACCAAGCCATAGCGCGATGACTGAGGTGTCGACGCCGGCGTGAAGCAGTTGCATGGCGGCGGTGTGGCGGAGGACGTGCGCAGAGATCCGCTTGCTCTTCAATGATGGACACGACTGCGCGGCTATGCCGACGTACTTGACGAGCCGGTGCTCGATTGCATCGCGGCTGAGCGGTCGACCGGTTCGAGTTGGGAAGAGCGGCTCGGACGGATCACCACCTCGTTCCAAGAGCCAGGCGCGCAGGGTAGCGACGGTGCCGGTGGTCAGCGGTGTTATGCGCTCCTTCCTTCCCTTACCGCGGCAGTTCACATACGGTCCAGTGCCGAGCTGGAGATCAGCGCGGGTGATTCGGGTGAGCTCCGAGGCACGGAGCCCGGTCTGGATTGCGAGAAGAATCAGCGCTTGGTCGCGCCGTCCAGTCCAGGTGGTCACATCAGGACTGGCGAGAACTGCGTCGACCTCAGCGCGCGTCAGAAAAGAAATCAGCGCTCGGTCGAATCGCTTCGGTGGTATGGCCAGCACGCGCTGGATGACCGCGACGTGTTCTGGATGTCGAAGCGCCGCGTAGCGAAACAGCGAGTGGACTGCAGCCAAGCGGGCGTTGCGGGTACGCACGCCGTTCTTGCGCTCGTGCTCGAGATGGTCGAGAAAGTCCGGAACCAACGGCGCATCGAGGTCGGCGAAATCGAGTTGCGATGGTTGTTTTCCGACGCGTTGTGAGGCAAAGCTGACGAGGAGACGCAACGCGTCACGGTAGGCGGCGACAGTCTCAGGGCTGGCATGTCGCTGTCGTACGAGCCGGTCAGTGAAGAAGGCCTGCATGGTCGGAGCGAGCGCGCTCATGACCGCTGCTCCAGGCTGCGCTCGAGCCGTTGCCCCGCGAGGGTGAGCAACTCCGGTGCGGCAGACAGGTACCAGTAGGTGTGCCGGGGGTGGACATGCCCAAGGTAAGTGGAGAGCAGCGGCAGCCGTGGCGCCACGTCGACGTCGGAGCGATATGCATCGATAACGGTCTGGACAGCGAAGCTATGGCGGAGGTCGTGAATCCGCGGCCGGCAGACAGTCGAGCGCGGCTGGAGACCGGCGCGCTGGACCAGTCGGAGCCAGGTCCAATGCACATTGCAGTAGCGCAGCCGAGTGCCTGCGGTGGAAATGAACAGGCTCGGCGCTTTCGGACCCGGATACAGACGGTTCCGTCGCCGGAGGAATTGGCCGAGGGCATAAAGAGTGGAAGGGTGGAGCGGCAGCTCCCGAGACTTGCCAAACTTTCCCAGCCAAACGGTGAGCAGGCCGTTCTCGAAGTCGACGTCTTTGGTGTCCAATCGAATCGCCTCGCCGATGCGGATTCCGGTCACGGCGAGCAACGGAATGAGGGTTTGGTAGGTCAGGACGCGCAGAGGAAAGTCGAGAATCGCGGCCGCTGCCACGAGGGCCAGAACCTCGTCATCCGAATACAGATATGGCACTGCACGATGGGTCCGGGCCGGCATCAAGTCGGCGGGCGGAACCTCGGCGGTGTCGTCGAGCGTGTGAAGGTAGTGGGCGAAACTCCTCACGACCGACAGGCGTGCCGCCCACCAGCTCTCGTCGCCCCCGATGGGCAAGGTCGCCCACCCGACTGCGACGTCGATGGTGACGAGCCCAGCGCTCGTGGCTTCGACGTACGCGATGAATTGCGCGAGCAACTTCTCGGTGCGCTGGAGCTTGTAGCCCAACGCCCGCCTCATGGTTAGGTAGTTCTTGAGTGCCGGACGGAGCGGAATCATGCTGCACCTCCAACCGGCCAAGGCCGAGCCAGTTGCCGCAGCGCATCTCGGTCCACCTTCGCGTAGATGGCGGTCGACAGCGGACTTCGATGACGCAGCACTTGGCCGATTTCTTGCAGCGACGCACCCGCCCGCAACATCGCGGTCGCTGCTGTGTGCCGAAGACGATGAGCGGCCACCGGCGGCAGCCCAGCTTTGAGCGAAGCACCGATAACGATTGCCGTGATTCCGCCTGAAGTCAGCCCTCGGTGTGGTGCCCGCACCCGGAGGAACACGCGACGTGAATCACATGCCGAGCGGCCGCGCTTCAGGTAGGCCGTGACCGCTCGTCCGACGTCCTCTGGCAGTGGAAGACGTTCCCGTCGGTCACCCTTGCCACGAACGATGAGGTCGCCGCTTCGCCAGTCGACATCTTCCAAGTCCAAGGCAGCGACCTCACCCGCCCGCAGACCCAGACGAACCAGCATGGTCATGACGGCGAAGTCGCGTCGGCCGACGATGGTTCGCCGGTCACAGGTCGCCAGCAGTCGTTGAACGTGACCGGGTTCCAAGGCCCGGGGCAAACCGGCTAAGCGAGTGCTGGCGACAGACGGCACTGCCGAGGACAAAGGTTGGGCGATCTTCCCCTCGACATGGAGGAAGCTGAGGAAGGAGCGAAGCGAGGTCACGATCAGCTTCGCGGAGCCATGCCCGACGACATCTGTCATCAAGTAGCCGGTGACGTCCCGGGGAGCCAGCGTCTGAAGCTCCAATGTGCCGTCCGGTCGCTCCCACTTGCGCAGGAACGACCGCACCAAAAGGATGTATCCCGCCGCTGTCGAAGACGTGAGCCCTCGCTTGGACGTCAGGTACTCGCGATATCGTGCGAGCAAAGTCTCCGATGGGGTGGGTGTCACCACTGGTTCCGGCGGCAATGCGCCGAGACGTTGGAGGTATCGGAGCAGCGGCTCCAGCGCCTTCGGGGACAACCACAGCCTGTAGCCGGCGGCTCGCCTCATTGCGAGGAACGCGGTGCCGACTGCGGGCGTGAGATCTGTCACGTCGAGCTTCCGCGTCGACAGCCAGCGGCTCAGATGCGCCAGAAGTCGAACCTGGTCGGCGGTGGAGTTCTCCGTGTACCCAACGCGCGACAACTCAGCCGCGAAGCCGGCCGCATGCGCCGTCAACGGTCCGGTCACTCTGACCCTCGAAACCTTCCCACCCATGACTCCTCCTTTTCCGAGATTTCGGAGCAAGAAGCGTGGGCTTCACGGCGGCGAGATTATGCCGACCTTTTCAGCGCCAAACGAGTTCGTGTGAGGTGCCATGTCGGCATAATCCGGAGGTCGGCGTAATGGACGCGGCAGCGCTGCCAGGTCGTGCCGACGAAGACCTGAGCCACCGCCTGCTTGAGACCGAGGTGAGAATCCGAGATGACCAGGCGCACCCCGGCCAAGCCACGGCTGACCATCTGACGCAGGAACTGGAGCCAGAACTCGTGGTCCTCGGCCGGCCCGACATTGACTCCCACGACTTCCCGCTTTCCCGTGGAACGAACCCCGACCGCGATCAGCACCGCCATCGAGATCACCCGGCCGTTCTCCCTGACCTTCTCGAAGGTGGCGTCCAGGAACAGGTACGGGAACTCGCCGTCGAGGCGCCGGGTGCGGAAGGCGTGGACCTGGGCGTCGAGCTCCTTGCAGATGCGGCTGACCTGGTCTTTGGAGATGCTCTTGATGCCCAGCGCCTCGGCCAGGTTGTCGACCGCCCGGGTCGACACGCCATGGATGTAGGCCTCCTGCACCACCGAGAGCAGCGCCCGCTCATGCCGGCGGCGAGGCTCGAGCAGACTCGGAAAGTAGCTGCCCGCCCGCAGCTTGGGAATGTCGAGCTCGATGGTGCCGACCCGAGTGTCCCACTCCCGGTCTCGGTAGCCGTTGCGATAGGTGGTCCGGCCGGGTGCACGCTCGTGCGGCTCGGCGCCGACCAACTCGGTCACCTCGGCCTCCATCAGCTCCTGCGCCAGCAGCCGCACGCCATCGCGCAGGAAGTTCGGGTCCGCGCCCTGCTCCGACTTGTTGAGCAGGTCCAACAGTGTCATCCTGAGATTCGCCATCGCTGTGGTCCTCCATGTGGTGCTTGAACACGTCACTTGGAACCACACGGTGGCCTTTTTGTCAAAGGCCTTCGGGATTTACACCACGACTTGCGACGCTACTGGATCGCGAACGGCATAGCCGATGTGCGGCACGCAACGCCGGTGCAGATTGTCGTGCGATAGCTGACTGCACGACAGGTGCAGTGGAGGCGGTGGCGTCCCACTGGATCTAGTCAGCGACCCTGCAGCTTGCCCCAAGTGTGCAAACGACATCCGAGAAGACGTTCTTGATCTGATTGCCCATCGTAAGAAGGATGACAATGACCACGATGGAGACGAGCACGAGAAGTAGGGCGTACTCGACATCCCCTGGCCTTGCTGGCTGCGGACGAAACCTCGCAGCTTCCATATGACGTAATCCACCTCTTT
>DATLUC010000086.1:0-9813 GCA_035533335.1 Candidatus Baltobacterales bacterium | reverse complement strand
TTACGCATCGCTCTTCGTTTTCTTCAACGTCTTCGCTCTGAACATGGTGTTTCAGTACCGCCGCATCGGCCGATGGAAGAATGTTCTGTACGGTGAGCGCGTCTACATGGTCCTGAGCCTGGTTGCGAAGTCCGCTCTGGCGTGGCAGGTGTTCGCTGGCACTCTGCGGCCCAATTGAGGGCGGATCGCCGTCGTCTGCGACAACCATGTCGTAAATCCCTACTGCGAAGAAGAGCTCAGGCTGCTCGCATCCTCGGCACGAGCATCCGTCGGCGTTCCGCTAGTGCTGTGCGGACCGATTCTCGGAAACCGGCTGGCGTCAACCCCAGCTCCGCGGTGAGCAGAGGGCGCTCGGCGACCAGGTCGTGGCGAAGGCTGGCGACGAGGGAGCGGGCCACGTTCATGTCGACCTTAGTGACGAACCGCAGCCAGTGCGCGGACAGTTCTGGAGAGAGAAATGGGACTGGGAACATGACCGGCTTGCGCCCGCGCAACTCGAAACCCGTGATCTCAAGCATGGCGCGGTAGGTCAGAACGTCCGGGCCAACGAGATCCACTTCGCGCCCTCCCGGGATTCCTGCCGCACCGGCCAGGCAGCGGACGGTGTCATCAATGGAGACCGGCTGGCACAGGCTGGCCAGCCAGCGCGGCGCAATCATCAGAGGAAGGCGCTGGCATAGCCCATAGAGGATGTCGAATGACGCCCCGCCAGAGCCCACGACAACCCCTGCCCGGACGGCAAGCGCGCCCGTGCCCTCGATGAGCATCAATCCGACTTCGCGCCTGCTCTCCAAGTGGGCTGAGAGATCACCATTCGGGTAGAGCCCGCCTAGATAGATGACGCGCGCGACGCCCTGCCGGCGGACGGCACGAATGAAATTCTCGGTCGCGATCTTCTCCCGAGCGGCGAACCCCCGTCCCTCGGCCATACCATGAACGAGAAAGTAGGCCAGGTCCGCGCCCTCCAGCGCCCGGTCGACGCCCTCCCCGCTCTCGAGGTCGCAGCGGACGTGCTCGACCCCGACATCGGCCGGCGCACCGGGGCTGCGGGAGGCCACCCGGAGGACCCGCTCGGTCCGGCGCAAGGCGGGAAGCAGCCTGCGGCCGATGAAGCCGGTCCCCCCGAGGACCACTATCCGTTCCATGAGAGCTCGGGTGTCAAGCGTGGGAGCGAGTTGAGCTTGGCTGCTCGCGTTGCCGCCGCTCCGGCCGGCAGCAGCACAGCGACGATTACCGAACGCTTCGAGGTGGCACTCTGGAAAGCGGATTCGGCACCGGGTCCCTTCGGCAGGCTGTTGCTCATGCTCCCCTAAGGTTGATCCTGGTCCCCATGCCGCGTCGCCGTGCGAACGGCTTGGATCTGGCCCCTGTCGTTTGACAGGGACGGGGTCTATGGGAAATGTGAGGTGTTGAACATCGGGGCGTCGATTGTCTTCTGGATGTCGTGTCCGAACACGACATCCGCGAGCAAGAATTCGAGCGACCACCTGCCCTGATGCTCGCCGGGCGGGGTTCCCGGAGGCGAGACGCGGGTCGCCCTCTCGGAGAGCCAGCGAAGGTCAGCGTGCCAGCCGCCCACCCACACCAGGCCGAGGACTGAGCCATAGGCGCGCGAGTGTTTGCCGATCGGCCGTCGGTGAGCCGATCGGAGGCGCCGCATACTACGCGCCGAGATGAAGATGCGTCAGTTCCGTTTCGGGGTGCAGGAGCATGGCGCGACAACTGCCAGGGCGTGGCGCGACAAGGCGCGCCAAATCGAGTCCCTCGGATATTCGGCGCTGTACCTGCCGGACCACTTCGGCGACCAGCCGGGGCCGATCGCGGCCCTGATGGCGGCCGCCGACGCCACGACCACCCTTAGGGTGGGGTCGCTCGTCTTCGACAATGACTACCGCCATCCTGTCGTGCTGGCCAAGGAGGCGGCGACCCTGGACCTGCTGTCGGACGGTCGCTTCGACCTCGGGTTGGGCGCCGGCTGGCTGGCCTCCGATTACGAGCAGTCGGGCATCCCGTACGACCCGGCCGGCACCCGGATCGAGCGCCTCGAAGAGGCCCTGGAGGTGATCAAGGGCCTGCTGGCAGGTGGAAGCTTCAGCTTCTCGGGCCGGCACTACCAGGTCAAGGACATGGAGGGCAGCCCGTCGCCGGTGCAGAAGCCGCATCCTCCGATCCTGCTGGGAGGCGGCGGTCGAAGGATGCTGCGCCTGGCGGCGCGCCAAGCCGACATCGTGAACGTCAACTACGACCTGCGCGAAGGCCGAGTCAATCGCGCGCTCGTTCGCACCGGACTTGCCGAGGCCACCGACGAGAAGCTCGGCTGGATCAAGGACGCGGCCGGCGAGCGGCTCGAAAGCCTGGAGCTGAGCGTCACCATCTTCCTCGCCAACGTGACCGACGATCGCGAGTCGATGGCGGCGTCCGTTGCCTCCGGCCTGGGCTCGGAGCCGGGGGACGTACTGGAGATGCCACATTTCCTCATCGGCACGGTGGACCAGCTGGTTGAAGACCTGATCGCTCGGCGCGAGCGCTTCGGAATGTCGTTCGTGATCGTGCCCGGCGACGCGGCCGAAAGCCTGGCGCCGGTGGTGGAGCGGCTGACGGGCAGGTAAGGGCCTCCTGTAAATTGGGTGGGATGGCAACCACCGAGCAGGTTCACCTCAAGGGGCCGGTCGAAGGTCGCGCGGCGGAGGTCCTGACCCCAGGAGCCCTCGATTTCGTGGCTCGGCTCCAACGTGAGTTCGGCGAGAGGCGGCTCGAGCTCCTGCGCGCGCGCGACGAGCGGCAGCTCAGGCTCGACGCCGGCGAGTCGCCCCGGTTCCTGACCACCACGAGCTCTGTGCGCGAGTCGGAGTGGAAGGTTGCGAAGGCTCCGAAGGACCTGCAGGACCGCCGGGTCGAGATCACGGGTCCGACCGACCGCAAGATGCTCATCAACGCACTCAACTCGGGCGCCCGCGTGTTCATGGCGGACTTCGAGGACGCCAACTCGCCGACCTGGTCCAACCTCGTCGAGGGCCAGGTCAACCTGATCGATGCGATCGAAAGGCGCATCGACTTCACCAGCCCCGAAGGCAAGGAGTACCACCTCAACGAGAAGGTCGCCACACTGCTGGTGCGGCCGCGTGGGTGGCACCTCGAGGAGAGGCACCTCGAGGTGGGGGGTAGGCCGGTTTCGGGAAGCCTGTTCGATTTCGGCCTGTATTTCTTCCACAACGCCAAGCGTCTGCTCGGCAAGGGCAGCGGACCCTACTTCTACCTTCCCAAGCTCGAGAGCCACCTCGAGGCGCGGCTCTGGAACGATGTCTTCAACTTCGCCCAGGACGACCTCGGCGTGCCGCGGGGCACCATCCGCGCCACCGTGCTCATCGAGACCATCCTTGCGGCCTTCGAGATGGAGGAGATCCTGTACGAGCTCCGCGAGCACTCGAGCGGGCTCAACGCCGGGCGCTGGGACTACATCTTCAGCATCATCAAGAAGTTCCGCAACCGGTCGGATTTCGTACTGCCTGACCGGGTACAGGTGACCATGACGGTGCCGTTCATGCGCGCGTACACCGAGTTGCTGGTCAAAACGTGTCACCGGCGCGGAGCCCACGCCATGGGCGGCATGGCTGCATTCATCCCGTCGCGGCGGGACGCCGAGGTCAACCGCGTCGCGCTCGGCAAGGTCAAAGAGGACAAGGACCGCGAGGCGGGCGACGGGTTCGACGGGACCTGGGTCGCTCACCCGGACCTGGTGCCCACCGCCACCGAGGCGTTCGATCGCGTGCTGGGTGACCGACCCAACCAGCTCGAGCGTCAGCGCCCTGACGTGACCGCCGACGCCGCCGCCCTGATCGACGTTCGCGTCCCGGATGGGACCATCACGGAGAACGGGTTGCGCATGAACGTGAGCGTCGGCATCCAGTACATCGAGTCATGGATGCGCGGAGTCGGCGCTGCGGCCATCAACAACCTGATGGAGGATGTGGCGACGGCGGAGATCTCGAGGTCTCAGGTGTGGCAGTGGGTGCGCAACGCGTCGAAGTTGAACGACGGCCAGACGATCAGCGCCGACCTGGTGCGCGAGCTGGCGGACGACGAGCTGGCCAAGCTCCGGGGCCGGCTCGGTGACGAAGCGTGGTCGAAGAGCCGCTTTGACGAGGCGCGGGCGGTCTTCGAAGAGGTTGCGCTGGCGCAGAGCTTTCCCTCGTTCCTGACCCTGGTCGCCCAGAACCACATCGACTGAGCGCGCGGCGCCGCACGGCGCCCGGGGTAGGTTCGGTTAGGGGGTCGGGCGGGGAGTCGCCGGCGGCTTGCCCGGCAGCCGTCGCCATTGGCGCGGCCCGACGCCGTTGTTGGGGTTACCCGGCACAAAAGCGACCGCCGAGGGCATGACCATGCAGTTGTCCTTGCGGACGACGCTGCGCTCACCGCCTTCTTGGTGTTCGATCACGACCGTTCGCTCGAGCACGGCCCGTACGCGCACCTGCTTACCGTCGACTACGGCGTTGAAGCCTCCGCTGACCTCGTGGTTGAGCGGTGGGACGATGCTGGCCAGCGAAACTAGATCGACGATCTTGCTCATGTGGTGCTCCCCCGGGCTTGGCCGCGGTGTTCAGCCGCGTTAATCAGCAGGGCCGAAGAAATTCGGTAGCAGCGAATGTTACCAGACCGCCTCGGCGCCCCCGGGCAAGAAAAAGCTGTTAGTGAGGCGGGCTAGGCTGCTGAGCTCTGCTCGTGCATGCGAAGGGCCCGAGCCGCTTCGCGGCCGCGCCGCGCCGCTTCCTTGCTCGCCAGGTGGCGAACGCGCAGGTGGGAGGGGTTGACCATCAACCGCCGGCGGTTGACGAGCACCTTCGGCTCACCCGGTGCCGGTTCGACCACAGCGGTGCGCTCGAGCACGGCGGTGACCCAGACGCGCCGGCCGTCAACCTCGGCTTCGAAGTCGGGCAGGATCTCGTCGTCCTCATCCATGGGGAAGGCGTCGAGCCGCACCAGTTCGCTGGGGCTGGTCGACGGTCGCTCTACGGTCTTTGCGTTTGCAGTCATTTTCATATCTCAATTACCCGATAACGGGCACTACCAAACCAGGTAACGCTCCCAGGGCCGTGTGCGGCCAGAGCAAGGTTCGTTCGCGGATCCACACAGGTGAATACCCTCGGATCGGTCCCGGGTATTCCGGAAAGGGTCGAAAGGCTAAGCCAGCGGGGTTGAGATCCCGGGAGCTGCGGTGATCTTCAGCACCGTTTCAGCCGGCACCCAATCGAGCTCTGCCCCGAACACACGCTCGAAGTGCCGGGAGTAATCGCGCGCCGCCGTCTGGACGTCGATCTTCCTGCCCGTGAGGGCCTCGACCGAGGTCGGCCGCTTGTCGGCATGGCCGCACGGGATGATGCCGTCGAAGTAGCCCAGGTCCGTGGTCAGGTTCAGGGCCAAGCCGTGGCTCACCACGGAACGGTTGAGCTTGATCCCGATCGCGGCCAACTTCTCGCCGGCGGACCACACGCCGGTGAGGCCCGGCTCTCCGGGCTCCGCGGCGATGCCAACCTCGGCGAGGTAATCGATCAGCGAGCGCTCCACAGCCTCCAGGTAGGCGGGAATCGTGAGCTCGAACCGGGCCAGGTCGAGCACCGGGTATCCGACCAGCTGGCCGGGCCCATGATAGGTCGCCTCGCCGCCCCGGTCCGACCAGACGACCTCGACGCCGCGTCGCCCGCGCTCGTGCTCGTCCCATAAAAGGTGGTCGGGCGCGGCGGCCTTGCCCATGGTGAACACGTGCGGGTGCTCGAGCAGGAGCAGGGTCGGGGGCCCTTGGCCTTCGCGCACTGCGGCCACGAGCTCCGCCTGCAGGTCCCAGGCCTGCCGGTAGGAGACCCTACCCAGCCAGCAGGTTCTTACGTGGCGCGGGGACTTGTTCATCGGCGTGGTACGAGGAACGGACTAGCGCACCAGACTCGACGTGGCGGAAGCCCAGGTCGAGGGCGAGCTCCTTCAAGCGGACAAACTCCTCCGGGCGGTAGTAGCGCACCACCTCGGCATGCTGTTTGGACGGCCGGAGGTACTGGCCCACGGTGAGGACGTCGATGTCGTGGGCGCGCATGTTGCGGAAGACGTCGACCAATTCGTCCTCGGTTTCGCCCAGGCCCACCATCAGGCCCGACTTCGTAACCATCTCGGGGGCCAGCGCCTTCACATGGCGCAGCAGTGCGAGGCTGTTGGCGTAGACGGCTTTCGGGCGGATCCGGGCGTAAAGGCGCGGCACCGTCTCCGTGTTGTGGTTGAAGATGTCGGGTCCAGCGTCGACCACCGTGCGCACCGAGTCGAAGTCCCCCTGGAAGTCCGGGGTCAGCACCTCGATCGTGGTGCCGGGGCTCTTGCGCTTGATGGCCCGGATCGTCCGCGCGAAGATACCGGCGCCACCGTCCCGTAGGTCGTCACGGTCGACGGAGGTGATGACCGCGTGCTTGAGGCCAAGCTCGGCCACCGAGTCCGCCACGCGCAGCGGCTCGCCTAGGTCGAGCTCGGTGGGCCGTCCCGATGTCACCGCGCAGAAACGGCACGCCCTGGTGCATACGTCGCCCAGGATCATGAACGTCGCCGTGCGGCGGTTCCAGCAATCGAAGATGTTGGGACACCTCGCCTCCTCGCAAACGGTGTGGAGGTGACGGCCCTGCACGAGCTGCTTGAGCTCCTTGAAGTTGTCGCCTGCGGTGACCCGGACGCGGATCCACGAGGGGATGGGCCCCGGCTTGAGCGGTGAGGTCGTGCTCACAGCCGAATGCTACCGGGCGTCCATTCCTCGAGCCGCTTTTTGACCGAGCCAAGGAACTGGCCCGCCATCATGCCATCGATCACGCGATGGTCGAAGCTGAGGCAGAGGTTCATCATGTGGCGGACCGCGATCGCGTCGTTGATGACGACGGGGCGTTTGACGATCGACTCGGTGGTCAGGATCGCCGCCTGCGGTTGATTGATGATCGGCTGGCTGGCCACCGAACCCGTCGCCCCGGTGTTGTTCAACGTGAAGGTGCCGCCCTGCACGTCTTCGGGCTTGAGCTTCTTGGTACGCGCGCGCTCGACCAGGTCGTTCAGCGTGCTGACCATGTCGGTGAAGCCGAGCCGGTCGGCGTCCTTGACCACTGGCACGATGAGGCCGTCAGGGATCGACACCGCGATGCCCAGGTTGATGTATCGCTTGAGGATCACTCCCTCGTCACTCCAGGACGAGTTGAGCCACGGGAACTGCTTGATCGCCTCGCAGACGACCTGCGCCACGAAAGGCAGGTACGTGAGCGACACACCGTGGCGCGATTTGAACGTCTCCTTCTCGGATTCGCGGTAGCGGACGAGGTTGGTGACGTCGACCTCCTGGAGCGTCCACGCATGCGGCGACGTCGCCAGGCTCCGCACCATGTGCTCGGCAATCGAGCGCCGCATCACGTTGAGCTTGATCAGCTCCTCGCGCGCGCCGTCGATGCGGACCGGCGCGGAGGGAGCGGGAGGTGCCGGCGGGGGCGCCTGAGCGGGGGGCGCCTCCCGCGAGCCGACCGCGGCCAGCACGTCGTCCCGGGTCACCCGTCCGCCCATGCCGGACCCTCGGAGCGAAGAGGGATCGATCCCATGCTCGGCGGCGAGCTTGCGCACGGCGGGGGAGAGGCGGCCGGACTCGGAGCCCCCGTCGGCAGCGGGTGGAGCGGCCGGAGCGGCCGGAGCTGCGGTCGGGGCCGGCGCGGGAGCCGCGGCGGGCGATACGGGGACCTCGCTGTCAGCGGCACTGGGGCTCGAGGGGGGCGCGGCCGCGCTCGTGGCTGCGGCAGCTGGCGTCCCTGTCTCGATTTGCCCTATGACCGCACCGACACGCACCGTCTCGCCCTCGTTGGCGGAGATCTTGACCAACTTGCCCTCGAACGGCGAGGGGATCTCGGCGTTGACCTTGTCGGTCACCACCTCCACCAGCGGCTCATCTCGCTTGACGAAATCGCCCTCGTGCTTGAGCCACTTGTCGACCGTGCCCTCGGTGACGGATTCACCGAGCTGGGGCATCTTGATCTGGGCCAAGCCCATCGCCGGCTCCTCCTCGCAAAAACGGTCCGCGTGCCTGTGAATCCGAGTGTAGCTGAGGGCAATCCGAATTCGGACCCAACCAGTCGGAGCCCGAAGTCCACACGGCCTTCCGACTTTCGGAGCCAAGAGCGTTGGTTGAGCATGAAAAGACCACTGACGCTGATCGTGGGCACCGCCGCTGGTGCCATCCTCATCGCCGGAATCGGGTTTTCCGCGCACCCGGGCGGTTTCACGTTTTTCCGCACCGTCGGCATGCAGCAGAGCCAGTTCGGCGACGAGGCGAGCGGCGCCCGGCTGGGGTCAGCCGAGCCGAGCGAATCCCCGCAGGCTTCGCCCACGGCCGAGCCGACCGAGCAGCCGGAGCCGTCACCGAAGGCCGAGCCGACGGAGAAGCCCCAGGCCCCCGACTCCGACAACGAGACCAGGCCGTCTCCGACCGCCGGGTCCGAAGACCAGCAGGGTGACAACCACAGCGGCTCGGCAGGCGGGGACGGGCACCACGACTAGCGCTTAGTTCGGCTCATGAAGAGCCGTCAAAGGACCGGAAACACTCGCGCGTTGCTTCGCCGCGGCGGCGCACAAGAACTGCGCATAGGCATTAACTCGGAAATTGCCGGTTGGCATCGTGCTCACGGCCACAAACCGACGAAGGCAGCATCAGCGCGACCTGGTCTACAAGCGGCATGCGCCTGGATGGGATCTCACGTGACCGCGATCCTGGTCATGGTGTCGGCGTCGGCTGACGTTCTGGCGGTCCTGCCCCCGGTAGTCGCGCTACCGCGCCGGTATCCCGCCGGTCTCCACCCGTGGAGAGGGCGCCGGCAAAACGTGCAGGCGCTCGAGCGGGAGAGCAAGCGCTACGACCACGAGCGCCTCAGCGGCAACCGTCGCGGGAGGAACCCAAAGACACAGCCAGGCTCCGACCCAGAGGACGCCGCCTAGGAATGCCGCGCGAGGACCTAGGCGGACCAGCGCCCAGACCGGCAGAAGGAGCATCACGAAGTCTTGCGGTGTCAGGTAGTGGTTGATGAGAAGGGAGCCCGTCAAGCCCAGGCCGATCACAAGTAGAAGGTCGTGCCGCCAGCGGCGAGCCCCAATCCCGACCAGCAACGCGACCAGGACCACGGCTGGGTACCACCCGGTCGTGCCCACCAAGGGGATGAAGGACCAGCGCTGAAAGTAGGGATCGGAGCCGGAGCTGGACAGCGCCACGAGCCACGCGTGCATACCCGAAACCCCCAGGCTCGCCAGGGTGAGGGCCCCGACGACGGCACCGGCACCGGCCGCCGCCACGACGATCCTCCAGCGGCCCGAAGCCAGCAAGACGATGGGCAGGAGAACCCCCATCTGGGGCTTGACCGAGAGCAGGGCGAGGAGCAGCCCGGCCGCGGCCCAGCGACCGCCGTCGGCGAGGCGAACGGCCCAAACCACCGCCAACAGCAACAGCGGGGCGACCTGGCCCGAGCCCAGCGCGTCGAATACCGGGAACAGGGCGAAACCCGAAAGCACGCCTCGCCAACCTGCCCCGCACAACCGGGCCGCCCAAGCAATCGCGAGGGCCGAGGCGGCGATCCAGATCCCGAACGCCACCGGAAAGGGAAGGATCGCCAGCGGCATCACGAGCCAGGCGATCAGCGGCGGATCGATCATCGTCGGGTACGGCGCGC
Source organism: Candidatus Baltobacterales bacterium (assembly GCA_035533335.1). Classification (GTDB taxonomy): domain Bacteria; phylum Chloroflexota; class Dormibacteria; order Dormibacterales; family Dormibacteraceae; genus DATKSS01. The sequence continues at coordinate 100 of DATLUC010000086.1, read as the reverse complement.
CCGCCTGTACGGCGAAGACAGCCCCTGGCCCGTGGGCCAGGATGAGGCGGGCAGCGTTCCAGAAGAGGCGAAAGTCGGGGTAGTGGCCCGCCCTGAAGAA
>DATLUC010000085.1:0-25921 GCA_035533335.1 Candidatus Baltobacterales bacterium | reverse complement strand
GCACGTCGCGCGTTCGACATGCTGTGCGAGCGGGCACTGCAGCGCGAGGCGTTCGGCAAGAAGCTGGCGAGCCACCAATCCGTTCAGAACTGGATCGCCGATTCCGCCGCCGAGATGCAGGCCGCCCGCCTGATGACCCTGCACGCCGCATGGTTGATCGACACGCAGGGCGCCGCTGCCGCGCGCAAGGAGATCTCGCTGATCAAGTTCTTCGGCGCCAGGGTGCTGCATGACGTGATCGATCGCGCGATCCAGGTCAACGGCTCGCTCGGCTACTCGTCTGACCTTCCGCTCGAGGAGATGTACCGGCACGCGCGCGCGGCACGCATCTACGACGGTGCGGACGAGGTGCACCGAGTTTCGGTGGCTCGGCAGGTCCTGGCCGGCTATAAGGTTCCGCAAGGCGAGTTCCCCACGGACCACATACCGACCCGCCGCGAAGCGGCCCGCCGCAAGTTCGCCGATCTGATGGAAGCCGCCACGACCGACACCTGAGTTTGGTCGGAGGGGCCAGATGCTCCTCCCCACCGCCGGCTTCGCCGGCACCTCCCCGCGAGCGGGGAGGATAAGCCAGGTGCTCCTCCCCACCGCCGGCCCTCGCCCGGCACCTCCCTGTAGGGGAGGAGGTTAGGCCGGGTGGACCTCCGCCAGGTGGAGGCGGTTCCATTGCGAGAAATCGCCGCTGACGTGGATGACCCGCTTCAAACCCGCCAGCTCGAGCAGGCTCGCCGCCATTCCTGCGCGGTATCCGGAGGCGCAGTGCACGGCGACGGGCGCGTCGACGGGTATCTCTGCCGCGTGGTGCGGGACGTCGGGTAGGTACATGTGCACTGCGCCGGGCGCGTGACCCTCCGCCCACTCGTGATCGTCGCGGGCGTCGACGACCGTCATCACCTCCCCCCTGAGGACCCACCCTGCCATGTCCTCGATGGTCGCAGTCTCGAAGTGCGAGGTCGGCCTCGCCGACGCCACCCACGCCTCCAGGCCGCCATCCAGCGCGCCCGCGATACGGTCGAACGCAATGCGGTGAAGCTGGAGCTGGGCCTCGCGCTGCTCTATCGAGGTGCCGCCGACCAGCACGATGGGGCGATCGCGAGCAACCAACCAGCCGGCCCAGGCGCTGAAGGAATCGCCGCCGACGGGGATCGAGTAGGTGCCCGGGATGTGGGCGCGGTCATAGTCGCGTGCGGACCGGATGTCGATCACGGCGGCGCCCTGTTCCATCGAGCCCGCGACCTGATCAGCCGTCATGGGCGGCGGGGCCGGCGCGTTTCGGCCGAGGAGCGGCGCACCGTCGCGGTTGATGGCGGCCATGTCCCGGTAGTAATCCGGGAACCGGTGCTGGTCGAGGATGCGGGCGAGAAAAGGCATGAGCTCGGTGGCCAGGAAGAACGGGTTAGTCGACCGCTCGCGGCCCAGGGTGGTCTCGTGCCCGCTCACCGCGGCGGTGCCACAGAAGGACCCGCTGCCATGGGTCGGGAAGACCGCCAGGTCGTCTGGCAATCCGCGCAGCCTCACCTGCAGCGTCCGGTACGCCTCCAGGGCGAGATGGGTCGCCAGGTGCGGGCCGAACAGGTCGGTCCTGGCGATGCCGCCCACCATGACGGCCCCACCAGAAAACAGAGCGCGCGGGCGGCCTTGCTCCAGCAGGAGGTAGCTCTTGTGGTCCGGCGTGTGGCCGGGCGTGAGCAGCGCGCGCAGACTGAGGCCGCCGAGCGGGAGCTCCGCTCCAGGTTCGACCTCGTCGATGTTCGTCCCCACCGCGGCCTCGAGCTCGCGACGCCCCGACACGAAATCGTTGTGCAGATGCGTGTCGACGGAGTGCGTCAACCTGATGCCGAGCTGCTCGGCGCGGGTCAGGTACCGATCGATGTCCCGCGTGGGATCGATGACGACACCGGTGCCGCGCTCGGCGTCGACGATGAGAAAGCTGGCGTTCCCCAGCTCAGGCGCCGGGAGCGCTTCGACGGTGAACATCCTTCACTCACCCTAGCGAAATTGGAGCGGTGGTCAATAGGACCCAGATGGTGATAAGGGTCACCAGGACCGCGGCACCGTAGAAGACCACCTGCGCAGGCGTGCTCCTGGCCGCGGGGACGCCAAGGTCGACCAGCAGGTAGCGCAACCGGTGCGCGAAGTGGAAGAAGGGCACGGCGATGAGGACGAGCAGATAGAGCTTGACGATCGGGTTGCCGAGCAGGTTGATCCAGGTGTCGTAATGACGGTCGACCACGTTCACCCAACCGAGCGGCCCCAGAATGCCCTGGACCAGGATGTGGACCGGGATCAGCACTGCCGCGATGACGCCGCCCTGGGCGAACATGAACCACCAGAACAGGTGCGCGAGCGCTGGCCTGGGCGCGTGTACGGCAGGTGCGCTCATCGGCCGAACCAGATCAGCACGAAGCCGATCACGAGCGAGGCTAGAGCCCAGAGGCCGAACTGGGAAAGCACGATCAACCGGGAAGGCACCGGGCGGCCGAGCAACTTGACGTGGATGATCACCCCGGCCAGGCTCAGAAACGTGATGCTGTGATAGAGCGCGAACACGAAGCACACCACGCTGAACGCCACGAACAGGGCTGAGCCGTGTGGCGCATAAGCAGCCGGGCCACCACCCGCGCGCTTGATCTCGACCAGGAACCACAGGAGCCACAGGGCGAGAGGCAGGGCGGTGAACTCTCGCAGCATGTAGAAGAAGTAGTGGCGCTTGCGGGTCCACCAGTTGGCGGGCATCGACCATCGGTAGGTGTTGGAGAGCGCAGGGCGCGCCTCGCCCGCCCGAAGGCTCACTCGCGGTTTCCGTAAGGCAGCACGAACCGCATGGTCGTGTCGAGCTTGGTCTGCTGGATTGCCTTGGCGGGGTCGACGCCCTTGGGGCAGACCACAGAGCATTCACCGACGAAGCTGCACTCCCATACGCCCTCGGACTCGGCGATCACGGGCAGGCGGTCCTTCAAGCCCTGGTCGCGCGAGTCGAGGTTGTAGCGGCGAGCGAGAGCAATCGCGGCTGGGCCGAGAAACTCGTTGTTAAGACCGTAGACGGGGCAGGCCGCATAGCAGAGCATGCAGTTGATGCACTGGCTGAACTGCTTGAAATCGTCGATCTGGGACGTCGTCTGAACATGCTCGCCTGCGCCCAGCGGGATCTCCTGCTTGCGGACGATCCAGGGCTTGACGGACTTCAGCTTGTCCATGAAGTCCTCCATGTCGATGACGAGGTCGCGCACGATGGGGAAGTTGTTGAGCGGCTGAACAACCACTGGCTGAGGCCAGTAGTCGCGCAAGAAGGCACTGCACGTCAGCTTCGGCGTCCCGTTGATCATCATCCCGCAGCTGCCGCAGATCCCCATACGGCAGGACCAGCGGTAGCTGAGCGTCCCGTCGACGTGCGCCTTGATGTAGTTCAAAGCGTCGAGCACGACCATGCTGTCGTCGCTGAAGGGGATGTCGTAAGACTGCAGGCGCGGCTTGGTGTCCTTTTCGGGGTCGAACCGCGTCGCCTGGATCGTGATCCTCTTCGCCAAAACGACCTCCTAGTAGGTGCGCGCCTGCGGCGTGAAGCTGGTGATGCGGACGTCTCGGTAATCCAACCTGGGGGCGAGCTCGCCCGTGTGGAAGGCAACCGTGTGCTTCAGGTACTTCTCATCGTGCCGGTCGGGGAAGTCGCGCCGCGCGTGCGCGCCACGGGACTCCTCGCGGGCGAGCGCCGAATACGCGATCGTGTCGGAGATCTCGAGCATGTAATCGAGCTCGAGCGCCGCCGTCAGCTCCGTGTTGAAGGTGCGGCTCGAGTCCTCGATCTTGATGCTCTGGAATCGCTCCCGCAGGTCGCCCAGGCGCTTGATCAGCGCGTGCAGCCCCTCCTCCGTGCGGAAGACCCCCGCCCCGGCGTCCATCTCGCGCTGCATGTCCTCGCGGATGTCGCCGATCCGCTCTTCCCCACCCTTCTTTTCGAGGTAGGCGCCTTCGACCCGCCGCGCCTCGTCCCAGAGCATCGCGTCAACTGCGTTCGAGGTGAAGGCCCCGGCCGAGCTGGCGTAATGGGCGGCCGCGCGACCGGCCGCGGCCCCGAAGACCAGGCACTCAGACAGCGAGTTCGATCCCAGGCGATTGCCGCCGTTGAGCCCCACGTTGGCGCATTCCCCGGCCGCATACAGTCCGAGGATCGCCGTCGCGCCAGAGATGTCCGCGTCGACACCGCCCATCATGTAGTGCTGCACCGGGCGCACCGGGATCGGCTCGGTCACGATGTCGATGCCGAGGAACTCGCGTCCGAGCTCACGCATGAACGGCAGCTTTCGGTCGATCACGCTCTCGCCGAGGTGCCGGACGTCGAGGTGCATGTACTTGCCGTGAGGCCCTTCGAAGCCTCTCCCCTCTTCGAACTCGGTGGTCATCGCGCGCGAGATGATGTCGCGCGGCCCGAGCTCCATCTTATTGGGCACGTACCGTTTGAGGAATCGGTCGCCTTCGCTGTTGGTCAGGTAGCCGCCCTCGCCTCGCACGGCCTCCGTGATGAGGATGCCGGTGAATGGAAGGCCCGTGGGGTGGAACTGGACCATCTCCATGTCCTTCAATCCAGCGCCGGCGCGATAAGCGAGCGCCATGCCGTCCCCCGTGCAGATGTTGCCGTTGGTGGTGAAGGCGTACACGCGGCCCAGGCCGCCTGTGGCCAGGATCACCGCCTTTGCGGTGATGGCATCGAAACGACCGCTACGCATGTCGAGCGCGACCACGCCGATGCACCGGCTGTCCTCGACCAGCAGCTTGGTCACGAAGGCTTCGTCGTGCCGCGTGATCTGCGGGTACTTGAGCGAGGTCTGGAAGACCGTGTGCAGCATGTGGAAGCCGGACTTGTCCGCGGCGAAGCATGTCCGCCACGTGGTCATCCCGCCGAACGGGCGGGCCGAGATCTTGCCGTCAGGGTCGCGACTCCAGGGGCATCCCCAATGCTCCATCTGGATGATCTCGATCGGGGCTTCCCTCACGAATGCTTCGACGACGTCCTGATCGGCGAGGTAGTCCGATCCTTTGATCGTGTCGAAAGCATGGGTCTCGTACGAGTCCTCCGGCCGCAGCACTGCCGCGGCTCCGCCTTCGGCGGACACGGTGTGGCTGCGCATCGGGTAGACCTTGGACACCATCCCGACCTTGACCCGCGGATTGGCCTCCACGGCAGCTATCGCGGCCCTGATGCCGGCGAGTCCCCCGCCCACTACCAGGACGTCGTAGCTCTCGAATTCCACCGCCGTCAATGCTATCCGCAGGCGAGAGGCCGCCGCCCCGTCGCGGAATCAACCGGCTCGAGGCGTTAGCCTCTGCGCTCGTGACCATCTCGAGCACTCCATGGTGGCCAGAGCCGCCGGACCGCTACCCCGGCCGCCTGCCGGACAAGGCCGACGTGCTCGTGATCGGCGGCGGCATCGCCGGCATGAGCCTGCTGCTCCATCTCGAGGAGCGGCGCATCGACGCCGTGCTCGTGGAACGCGGGCATCTGGCGTCGGGCGCCAGCGGCCGCAACGCCGGGTTCCTGCTCGCGGGCGTGGCGGCGAGCTACGCGGAGGCGGTGCGGACGTACGGACGCCAGAAGGCGCGCCAGGTGTGGGAGATCACCAACGAGAACCACGACCGCATGGTCGAGGCCGCGCGGGGCCAGGAGGTCGGCCACCGGCGGGTCGGCAGCGCGACCCTGGCGTCAGGCGACGAGGAGCGCCAGCAGTTGATCGAGTCCGAACAGCTCCTGCAGGAGGACGGGTTCAAAGCCAGCTGGGACGGCCGGCGCCTCGTCCACCCGCGCGACGGCGAGATCAACCCTTCGCTGATGGTCGCTGCGCTGGCCCGTCAGGCGGCCGAAGGCGCCATCCGCGAAGGGGTCGAGGTCACCGAGCTCCGCGCCAGGCGGAATGACGTCGAGGTCCGCGCGGGCGAGGAAACCTGCGTCGCAGGCGTGGTCATCCTCGCCACCAACGCGTACACCGCCCTTTTAGTCCCGAGCGTTCGGATCCAGCCCACTCGTGCGCAGATGCTCGCGGCGGAGCCGCCGAACGCGACGGTGGCCGACATGCCGACCTACTCGCACTTCGGATACCGATACTGGCGGCAGCTTGCGAGCGGCGAGTTCCTGATCGGCGGCTGGCGAGACAAGTCGATGGAATCGGAGCTCACCACCGACGCCGAGCCGACAGACGACATCCAGCACCACATCGACGAGGCGCTGCCCGGGCTCGGAGTGACGACGCGCGTGACACACCGCTGGGCCGGGATCATGGGGTTCACCGAGTCGGGCCTGCCCCTGGCGGGGCCGCTCCAGGGGATGCCGAACGTCTACATCTGCGCGGGGTTCAACGGGCACGGGATGGGCTTCGCCTTCATGACCGCCAAGCAGGTGGCTGAGTCGATCTAACCCGGCAGAGAGCGGGAAAGGAACTCCAACCAGTTGGCCCCCATGATCCCTTCGACCTGCGTCCGGCTGAACCGGCGGCGCAGGCGCGCCGACAGCTCTTTCAGCTTCGCCACATCGTCGATCGGCGCGTAGCGGGCGTCGAAGCCGCCGTCGAGGTCCGTTCCGATGCCCACGTGCTCCGGACCGCCTGCCGCCAAGGCGTGGTGGACGATGTGCCTTTCGACGTCGTCCAGGGTCGAGCGGCCGGCCAGCCGCAGGTGGTGCTGGTAGAAGCTGATCCCGACCACGCCGCCGCGGCGCCCGATCTCGGCCACCGTCTCATCGCTCACCTGGCGGTCTCCGCGCACGAGCTCGCGGGCGTTGCTGTGAGAGGCCATGATCGGTCCGCGCCACAGGTCGAATGCGTCCTCCACCGACTCCTGGGCCATGTGGCTCAGGTCCAGGATCATCTGCTTGCGTGCCATCGCCTTCAAAAGCTGCCGCCCGAGGTCGGTCAGACCGCCTGGCGCGCCGGTGCCGCCGCTGTAGCGCGTCCCGCTCCAGGCCGGGCCGATGATGCGTACCCCGTAGCCGGTCCAGGCGCCGAGCTGCGCGGGCGACTCGATGGGGTCGGCGCCTTCCATCAGCAGCACGGCCTTCAGCTGTCCCTTCCTCCAACCCCGCCCATAAGCGGCGAGCTCAGCCTTGTCCCGGATGAGCTCGAGGCCGCACGAGCGGTAGTAGTTGACCTGGGCCACGGCCATGATGTGCGCCTCGTGGGCGTTCTCGTAGACGAAACGGGTGCGCATCGCCCGGCCGGCTCGAGCGGGGGCCGTGTAGATGGTCGCGAACACCAGGCCGACCCCTGCCGCCACCAGCGACTGGCGGCTGACCAGGTAGCCCTTGGCCGGCGGCGCCAGGAAGCCACGACCGTCGGAGATGGCGTTCCAGGCGATGTCGAGATGGGCGTCGACGATCATCGCGGCGCCGGCGGGTGAGCGCTGCCCTGGGCGGCCAACATGATCAAGAGAATAACTTGAAGGCAAGAGCTGTATCTACTCATAATGAAGTCCTTCACTATGAATTCCCCCGACTTGAGGCCGACCGACCTGGCCAAGATCGGCTCGGAGCTGGCCCGTGACGAGGACGGGCTTCTCTACAGCCCACGTTTCCGCCAGGGTTTCGGCCAGATCAAGGTGGGCATCGAGGCAGTCGAGGCCCTGGCCGCCCTGCGCTGGGCGGGCCACTCCTTGAGCCTGCTGCAGGACCGCTGGGCCGAGAAGCACGGCCTCAGCGAGGGGCGGCTTGGAGTCCTGTTCCGCCTGTATCGCGGCGGGCCCACGGCGCTTGGCGACCTGGCCCAGGACTTCCACACCTCTCCGCGGAATGTTACGGGGCTGGTCGACCACCTCGAAAAGGACGGCCTCGTGGAGCGCGTGCCCGACCCCGACGACCGGCGCTCGGTGCGGGCGCGGCTGACCGAAGCCGGTCGGGTGCGCATCGAGGCGATCTGGAAAGAAGGGATGGAGAACCAATTCGAGGTGGCCGGCAGCCTGAGCCACGAAGACCTGGCCAGGCTGCGTCACCTTTGTCTACAGCTGGTGGAGAACGCCAGGAAGGAGCTGGGGCGGTGAGCACAACCACGGGACTCTCCAGACGGCGCGTCATCCTGGCCACGGCCGGCACCATGCTGGCGCTGCTGCTGGCCGCCCTCGACCAGACGATCGTCGGAACCGCCATCCCCCGCATCGTGGCCGATCTCAACGGCCTCGACCGCCTGGCATGGGTGACGACCGCCTACCTGGTGACCTCGACCACGATGACCCCCATCGCAGGAAAGCTCGGCGACCTGTTCGGCCGCAAGCCGTTCCTGCTCGTGGGGATGATCGGCTTCGTCGCGGCGTCGGCCCTGTGCGGCCTCTCGCAGGACATGACCCAACTGATCGTTTTCCGCGGCATCCAGGGCATCTTCGGAGGCGTCCTCTTCGCCACCGTGTTCACGGTCATCGGCGACCTGTTCCCCCCCGACCAGAGAGGCAAGGCGCAGGGCCTGTTCGGCGCCGTGTTCGGCCTGAGCTCGGTCGTCGGCCCGACGGCCGGCGGTTTCATCACCGACCACTGGAGCTGGCGCTGGGTGTTCGAGGTGAACATCCCGGTCGGCATCGTGGCGGTCGCAGTCGTGCTGGCCGGGCTGCCTTACGTCCGCTCCAAGGCGTCTTGGCGCGACATCGACTTCTGGGGCGCATTGACCCTGACCGGCGGCGTGGTGCCGATGCTGATCGCGCTCTCCATCACACGCGACCACGCGTGGACGTCCCCGCAGGTGCTCGGCCTACTCGCGTTCGCCGCAGCGATGCTCGCCGCGTTCGTCTACGTGGAGTCGCGGGTCGAGCACCCCATCGTGCCCCTGGAGCTCTTCCGGAACCCCACGTTCACCGTGAGCATGATCGTCGGGTTCCTGACGGCGTTCGGGATGTTCGGATCGATCCTCTTCACGCCCCTAGTGTTCCAGGGCGTGCTCGGCATCAGCGCCACGAACTCCGGCGCGCTCATCACACCGATGATGTTCGGCCTGATCGGCGCCAGCACCCTGACCGGATTCCTGATGAAGAGGATCAAGTACTACCGGTTCCTGGGCACGCTCGGCGTGGCCGTGATGATCTTCGGCATGTGGCTTTTGTCCCAGGTCACGCCATCCAGCCCCGAATGGCACGTGGTGGTGGACCTGATCGTGGTCGGCACCGGGATCGGCGTCACGTTCCCCCTCTACCTCACCGCCGTCCAGGTGGCGCTACCCCGCAAGTTCCTCGGCGTCGGCTCGAGCCAGATCCAGTTCTGGCGCAACCTTGGCGGCACGGTCGGGAGCTCGATCCTCGGGGCGGTGCTCGCCAACCGCCTGCCCGACTACCTGAAGACCCGCGTGACCGCCCTTCACCTGCCTCCACAGGCCCTGGCCGCCCTGCCCAAGGGAGGCAGCGCGAACTCCATCCTCGACCCGACGCTTCTCGCCAAGCTCCCCGCCGCCTTCGTCCACGCGATCCGGCTGGCGCTGTCGGACACGCTGCACGACATCTACGTGTTCGCGGGACTGGTCCTGGTGGTGGCCCTCGTCTCGACCGTGTTCCTGCGCGAGGTTCCGCTGAGCGGGGCCAAGGCGGGCATGGCGTTCGGGGAGGGACCGCCCGTCGAAGTGGACGAGGAGCCGGAGCCCGAGGCGATCACGGCCTAGCCCCGCTCGGCAGTCGCCCGAAAACCGGGCTGCCAAACTCGCGGCAACCGCGTTAGAATCGCCACCGCAACGCTGGAGGGGTAGACCGGTCGCCATGGTCCGGGCCTCTGAGCGAGAATTGAGGGAGGCCTAACGGTGAGTTTCGTGGATCGGACCTTGACGTGTCGCGACTGTGGGCGGGAGTTTCTTTTTACGGCCGGCGAGCAGGAGTTCTACCAGTCTCGAGGACTCCAGAACGAACCGCGGCGGTGCCCTGAATGCCGGGCCTCCCGGCGCACCACCGATGGCGGCGGCAACGGCCGCTCCCGGGTCATGCACGACGTGATCTGCTCCAACTGCGGGAAGCAGACCCAGGTGCCGTTCGTGCCGACCGGCGCCCGACCCGTGTACTGCCTGGACTGCTTCCAGACGGCGGGGCGGCGCTAGAAGCGCCAACCCAGGCCTGGGCGGGGGCTCAGGCGATCGCGATCGGACGGACGGGCGAGCCCGTGGCGCCCCGCATCTTGAGCGGGAGGCATACGAAGCCGAACTCGTGCACGCCCGCGGCCGCGAGCTCCTCGAGGTTCAGGTTCTCGATGATCGGGATCCCGGCCCGGACCAGCAGGAGGACGTGACCCGGCAGCGTCACGCCGAGCTCGGGGTCCATCGGGCCCATGAGGTCCCAGGCGAGGTTGTCGGCGCCCACCGCCTTCACCTTCTTTTCGATGAGCCAGCGGGAGCCGGCGGCGCTGACGCCCGGAGCGCGAAGGTATTCGGCCGGGTCTGACCACAGCGCGCCGTAACCGGTGCGCACCAGGGCGACGTCCCCCTCTCGCACCTCGACTCCGGCGCGGCCGGCCGCGCGCTCGAGGTCTGTCGGGCTGATCGAGTACTCGGGAGCGAGCCTGCGCTCGGCGGCCACGTCCAGCAGCACGCCGCGCCCCACCAGTGGCGCCATCGTCTCCACCCCGAGCACCCTGAAGCCCACCGACGTCTGCACGCCCTCGTCGACGTGGACTCCGCCGTGGAGGGTGAGATTCTCCGCCTGGTGCGCCAGGGCGTCGATGTGAGTCCCCGAGTGCTCTGGCATCACGACGACGCCGGAAGCCCCGGTGCGCGCCTCCGGCGCTCCCCGCGCGTGATGGCGGTGGAGGAAGTAGTTGAAACCAGGAAGGTGCGCAGGATGCGACGGTGCGCCGGCGTAGCGAAGCTGCTCGAGGTCGAAGACACGCGCCGAGCCGAGGGCTTCGAGGATGCCCGGCAATGACCTACTCGCGGTAGCGGTAGACGATGCGGCCGCGCGTCAGGTCGTAGGGCGAGAGCTCGACGCGGATGCGGTCACCGGGCGTGATCCGGATGAAGTAGCGGCGCATGCGTCCGGCGGCGTAGGCGATCAGCTTGTGGCCGCCTTCGATCTCGACCTCGAACATCGCGTTGGGTAGCGCCTGCGCGACCACCGCGTCCATGACCACCGCCGCCTCTTTCTGGCCGCCGTCGTCCTTCTCCGCCTTGACCTTAGGGGGCCGACGCGGACCTCTGCGCTGACTCTTGAACTTTCCCAAGACTCGTGAAGTCTAAAGGCGCGGGGAAGTGGCCGCGAGGCGAGCCTGGATCGCCCTGGCCATTTCCGCCGACAAACGGTCGACGGCGACGAGCCGATTCAACGTCTCGATCCAGCCCCCGTCCTTGCGCACGGCGTCGGCCATCAGAGCGCATCCGCCCTCCAGGTCGCCCTTCTCCGCCATGCCGAGCCCGGTCCAGAATTTGAGCTCGACCAGCTCCGGAGCAAGCCGCAGCCCTTCCGCTCTCTTCTGCCGCGCCGCCTCCTGGTCGCCACCCTCCTCCAGGCGGTCGGCGTCGGCGTCGGTCATGTATGCGCGCTTGAGGCGGAGAAGCCGGCGGAGCTCGGCGAGAGGGTCGGGGGCGTCCTCGACGCGAAGATCGATGACGCGGTCCTCCCACGAGCGGCCGGTCGGCATGCCGGACACGACCAGCATCGCCGCCGACTGCCTACCGCGGATGTCTCCACCCTCCGCCTCCGCCGCCTCGAGGGCGGCCATCATGCGCTCGGCGAGAGGGGCACTGGTCGACGTGTAGGCCGCGCACATGGCGTCCCACACCGTGTCCCTCTCCATCAGGTTGGCCTGGCAGCTGAAGCCCTCCCCGGTCCGGTGACCGGCGGCCGGTATGCATTTCGGGCCGGTGTGGGCCGCGACGTTTCCCGCCGCGTCGACGATTGCGACCTGGCGGTTCTCGGCGCCGGGGTCCCCGGCGAGGAGCGCCTTCAGGGCCTGCTCCGCGGTGTGGCCTGCCTGCAGCAGCTCAAGGCCCATCGGCCCGAAGCTAACGTTGACCTGCGATTGGGTGGCCACCGCTCCGATGCCCGAACGCGCCCATGGAACTACGGGGCCGACCTGGAAATAGTGCGACTGCACGGCGACGCCAAGCTCGCCGGTGTCCGGGTCGAGCGCCACTATCGAATAGGTCATCGGCCCCGGTATCTTAAGCCGCGTTGGCGTACTACCGAAAGCCCGACTGGTTCACGAACCACGTGTTCAACCCTGTCGTGGCGCTGATGACGCGGGCCGGCATCAGCGTCTGGGGTTCCCGCGTGCTGCGCGTGCGCGGCCGCAAATCCGGCGAGTGGCGCAGCCAGCCGGTGAACCTGTTGACCTTCGAAGATAGGCAGTATCTGGTCGCGCCAAGAGGACTTACCCAGTGGGTCCGCAACATCCGCGTCGCCGGCGGTGGCGAGCTCTGGCTCGGCAAAAGAGCTCAGTCATTCAAGGCCGTGGAGATCGCGGACGACCACAAGCTCCCGCTTCTGCGCGCTTATCTGAAGCGGTGGAAGGCCGAGGTCGGCGTGTTCTTCCACGGCGTCGGCGCCGACTCGCCTGAGTCCGAGCTGCGACGGATCGCGCCGGACCACCCGGTCTTTCGGATCGAGCCTCTGCCCTAGGCCTGGTATTTCGGTTCGCGGGGCTTCCCGGCGCCCCAACGCTCGATCCACGTGCCCTGGATGGCCGGCTGCCGGGGCTCGGCCTCCAGGGCGCGTACGGCCTTCTCCACACGCGCGGTGAACTCACGCGAGCCCTCCTTGGGCCCTGGTGCCATGGGCATGCCGATGCGGACGCGCGCAGGACCCGGCACGGGCAGCTTCTGGCCACGCGGCATGATCTGGTAGGCGCCGCGGATGTGGACCGGCACGACCGGCGTCCCGGTTTCGTTGGCCAGGTGGCCGACGCCAGGCTTGAACTCCTGGATGCGGCCATCCGGCGAACGGCTCCCTTCCGGGAACAGGACAAGGTTCCAGCCGGACTTGAGCAAGACGCTCGAGCTGTGCAGCTGGGCCTGCGCCCCGCCGGTGCGCGAGAAGGGGAACGTGTTGAGGAACAGGCTCACCAGGTTGCCGAGCATGGGCCGCTTGAACCAGTAGTCGGCCGCCGCCGCGACGACCGTGCGGTCGCGGGCGCGGTCGGTCAGGGCGTGCAGGATGAGCGAGGTGTCCGCGTGGCTCGAGTGGTTGGCGGCGAAGATGACCGGACGCTCCAGCTCGCGCACCCACTCGCGCCCTTCGACCTTGGGATGGGCCATCACCTCCGTGAAGGGAAGCAGCAGCGCGTGCTGGATCAGGTAGCGGAGCGATCGAACCGGCTCCTGGCGCGCCCAGCCGAGGTCGCTCGCGGGCGCCGGCACGACCGCGCCACGCTCAGGCCACGTATGCGGGCGGGGAGTGTCCCAGTGCCAGGCGCGGCGGACTCTCGACACGTCGTCCACGACGCTCCCCAGAGTGCTTGCGAGGCGGACCGCGCCGCCTTCGCCCGAATACCAGGTCACGCTTCGACGTCGGCCAGCAGGATCGGCGGCATGCGCATGTGGGTCACGCTGGGGTATCTGCCCACGGTCTGCTCGGCCATCTCGAACGCGTCCTCGAGCGTGGTCGCGCATTTGAAGCCGAGCCGGTGCACGACATCGCGGTCACCACCCACGATGATGATGTCGCCGGCGTGCTCCATCGCATGCGCGGCCCAGTACCACGCATAGAAAGGGTGCACGCCGTGGTATGCGTGCGACTTGCGGTACAGCTGACGAAACCAGGGGTCCTCGGCAAATCGCAGCTCGTACTTCTTCTCGATCTCTAAGGGGTCGGTGGTGTCCGCCAGCACCTCGTCGTAGAAGTCGATGTAGCTGGGGTGCTGCACGGCGTCGAACTCGTAGCGGCAGGGGTGGGTGAGGATCAGCACGCCGCCCTTGCGCAGCACCGGCTTGTTGCGATAGAAGTTGAAGAGGTACCCGATGCCCATGCAGACGACCAGCACCGGGTTCATCGGCGCGTTCACGTTGTAGGGGCCGAGGTAGGGCACTCCGATCGTGACGATGTCGGTCTGGCCCTCGACGCGAACGCTGAGCTGGGCTCTGACGGCCTCCAGGGTCTTGTCGTGCACCGCGTCGACCTGGCCCGCATGCACCGAGGTAAGCCCGTACGGCGCGCGCATCGCGTGGAAGATGCTCCGCTTGAACGCCGGCGGCGCGAGATCGGTCATCTGCTTCATGCCGAGGAACATGGCCTGGTCCTGCGCAGTCCAGTCCGTCTCGCGCTTCTGCATGAAGTTGGCGATCGCTGGAAACGCATGGTTGTTGACCGTGGTCTCGATGTGGAACACGCGCACCGTGTCCTCGATGAGCTGGCCCTGCCGGATGCAGGAGTGGTGAAGCGCGGAGTCCGGCGGGTTCATGTACGAACGCGAGCCGAGCAGCGTCTTGACGTTGTGGTGCGCTCGAATGCCGCGGTACGTCGCGAGACCGGTCGCCATCGACTTGTGGCCGCCGTCCATAGGGACCAGCGTCAGGTTGACGTAGACGACCAGGTCCGATTCCGCGGCGCGCCTGTGCAGCGTCACGTCTTCGCCCTCGGACGTCTTGCCGATGTACACGTTGTTCTCGGGATCCTCGCCATCGTGCTGGTAGAGGCGGTCGGGCCAGAACGTGCTGAAGATGCGCTCGCCGACGATGTGGCGGATCTCGTCTTCGGTCATGCGCCGGTGCAGTCCGAGCGCCGCGATGATGTGCAAGTCCTCGACACCCGCCTCCGCCGCCATGTCGATGACCTCTTCCATGACGAGCTGGCGGACGTCGGGCGCGGCCATCGGCGGCAAGGGCAGCGACAGGTCGTCGAACGCGATGGTCAGCTTCATCCCGGATCGCAGGAGCGACTTCAGCGGGTCGTCCTCGAGAGGCTTGGCGAGCGCTCGCTTGATCGCCCGCTCGGGATGGGCGATCGGATCGAGCGGATCCGGCGGGTACACGATTCGCGAGCCAAGCGGCAGCCTCTCGAGCCGCATCCCCTCGCCGAAGTGGAAGAGCACGGGCGGAGTGTTGCGGTCGACCTCGATGACGGCTCCCGGTCTAGGCACTAGGCCCTTAATCCTCGCAGGTCGAAACAGACCTTCACCGCCCCAAGGCGCCCCGCGCTCATCGCGTAGGCGATCGCGTCGCGATATTCACCCAGGCCGAAGTAGGGGCCGGTCAGCTGCTCGAGGTGCAGCTCGGGCGCGGCTTCGAGGGCGAGCTCGAACGTGCGCTTCCCCTTCTTCTTGGGCTCGGCCCCGTAGGCGTAGGCGCCCATCACGGTGAGCTCCCGCTGCCAGATCGGCGCCCAATCGACCTTTTCCTCTCCCGGCATGCCGACGGCCACGACCGTGCCGCCCTCCCGCGTGAACCGCACCGCGTCGTTGAGGCTTTCCGCGCTGCCCACGCACTCGAACGTGATGTCGGCGCCACCCAGCAGCAGGGAGCGGTTCATGCCTTCCAGGCGCCGGGCGGAGGTGGCAAACCTGACCCGCTGGAACACGTCGGCCGGCGCGACGACCTGGTCGGCGCCAAGCTTGCGCGCAAGGTCGCGCTGGGTCGGGTGCTTGGCGATGGCGATCAACCGCCTGGGAGGGGTGAAGAGCTTGATCGCGGCGATGGTCAGAAGCCCGATCGTCCCCGCGCCCGACACCACGACGACGTCGTTCTTGGTCGCGCCGCCGCGGAACGCCGCGTGCACGCAGCACGCAAGGGGCTCAATGAGCACGGCAGCCTCGTCGCTGAGCGCCGCGGGGACGGGATGCAGCTGGCTGGGATGCGCGACCAGGACCTCTCCCCAACCCCCACCCGTGTCGGCGCAGTAGCCGGTCTGCAGGCCGACCTCGATCGGCCCCTCGGTGACGTTGTAACAAAGTCCCGGTCTGCCTTCGGCACAGCGTGGGCACGGGGGCTCGATGCCCCGCACCTTGCAGCCGAGCGCCGGCTCAACGACCACCCGCGATCCGTCGTCGAGCGTGCCCACCACCTCGTGGCCGGGCACGAACGGATAGCTGGTGAGCGGGTCGAGATAGAGCGATGCGTGTCCGCCGATCGCGGCGAGGTCAGAGCCGCAGATCCCGCTCAGCGTGGGCATCACGCGAACCCAGCCGGCCGGGAGCACCGGCTCGGAGACGTCGCCCAGCTTGAGCATCGAAAACGCGCTCGTCGCCACGTCGGGGCGGCCGCCCGCGGCCTTGACGATGGCGAAGGCGGGGATGGACCTCTGGAAGCTCAGCGCAAGCATCTGATCCTCATCGCCGCACCGCCTCCCGGTACTCCGGCGAGCGCGGGTCGGGCATCGGCAGACGCCAGTTGCCCGGCGCCATCTTCCAGCGCTCGACGCGCCAGCCGCGCTGCCCTGCGACCTGGGACAGGCGCGCGTCGGGGTTGACCGCGACGGGTGTGGCCACGAGCTCCATCATCGGCAGGTCGGAGAGGGAGTCGGCATAGGCGAAGCTCTCGGAAAGGACGATCCCGTTCTTCGCCGCGTATTCCTCAAGCAGCGTGCCGCGAGCTTCCCCGGCGGGGGGCGGCGCCTGAAGGTCTCCGGTCAACCGGCCTTCTTTGACGAGAAGATGCGCGCAGTCGACCTCCACGTCGAGCAGCTCGGC
This sequence comes from Candidatus Baltobacterales bacterium, assembly GCA_035533335.1. Lineage (GTDB taxonomy): Bacteria > Chloroflexota > Dormibacteria > Dormibacterales > Dormibacteraceae > DATKSS01. Next base: position 9,369 of record DATLUC010000085.1, on the reverse strand, counting down.
CAGCGGCTCCACGACCACGTCGAGAGCGCCCGTCAGGAGCAGGACACGATGTCCCGCGCGCTTGTGCTCGCGGATCCGGCGCATCCCTTCCGGGTAGATGCGGCGAAGCGTAACCGCGTCAAGGGCTTCGCGCCCAAGCTGCTTCATCACGTCGTACTCGAGCCCGTTGTACTCGCGATAGAAGCTGCGCTGGAACTCGGCGCGCGATCGCCGCTCGAGATAAAGCCATCGCGGCGCCTCGCGGAGCATCTGTGCCATGAACGACGGCCAGTCTTCGAGCGGCTGCGCGCGCAGGCGCATCCACAAGAAGTACTCCACGACATTCGTCTCGACCAGCGTTCCGTCGACGTCGAACACCGCGAGCACGTCCGAGCGGCCCTTGCGCCGGTCGATCGCGGCGCGCACCGAGCTCGACTCGGCCTTGGCCGCGGTGCTCCCGGTCGGCTGCTTGCCCTTGCGCACGACCGTCTCCGCGCGTGACATGCGCACGACCGTCGGAAAGTGGACGTCCTGGAAGTAGTGCTCCCAGTCGTAAAGGGCGGGGTCGAACGGGAACGTCTTGCGCTCGTCCTCGGGCACCTTGTCCCAGATCGCCGTCACGTTGCGGGTGTCGAAGATGCAGTCGACCTCCGTGTACACGCCGTAGAGCTGAATCAGGTTGACTCCCCGGTCGAGGCGCTCCTTTTCCGCGTTGAGGTCGTCGGAGAGCTGCGCCACGCTGGCGCCCAAGGGCAGGCGCTCGATCACCCACTGGGCCGCCTCCACGAATCGCAGCGCCGTGCGCGCGCGGGCGGCCAGCTCGCCCCGAGTCGGATACGTCCAGGTCGGCGTCCCGATGGCCTGGCCATAGCGGTCCCGCAGGGGATTCTTGGCGAAGTACTTGCTCGCCTCGTCGGTCATGGTCCGGAAGCGCAGCGGGTTACGGCTCCCGGACGCGGCGTGATACACGCGAGGCTTGGCATCAGGCGGCGGGTTGGCCGCCACGGCCAGGACGGTGTTGACGACGAAATCCGCCGGGATGATGTCGAGCAACGAGTCGGGCAGGCCCGAGAAATCGCGCAGGATCCCGCGGCCGAAAGCGAGGATGAGGGGCTCGGCCATGCGGAATCCCTCGAGCCATCCCGGGAAGGGCTCGGCCAGGGCGCTCTCGATGATCGACGGCCTCACGATCGACAGCGGGATGTCTCCGTGCAGCTCGACGACGGCGTGCTCCGCCATCGCCTTGGTGAACGAATAGATGTCGGAGAAGCCCATCGCGTTGGCGTGGACGCGCCCACGCTCGATCAGGCGGTCCTTGACCCACCTGTCTCTCAGGCGCTCGGTGGCGCGCGCGACGGCCGGCGTGCCGGCCGGGCCCATCCGCGACCGAGCCTCGCGCCAAAGGCGGTTGAGCACCTCGGGCTGCCGTGACTCCTCCTCGACCGGTCCGCGGAGATTGGCCAGCACCGCAGCTTCGTGCCGCCAGTTCAAGCCGGGGTCGAGCGGCGCCTCTTCGCGCACGAGCCCGCGCAGCATGCCGCCCACGTACGCGGTCGAGACATGGACCAGGTGGGGCAGCGCCCCGGAGGCCTTCAGCGCTTCGACCATCCGCGCGGCGCCCAGCAGGTTGGTCTGCGCGGAAAGGTCCGCGGGATTGTCGAACTCGACCGCGGCGGCGGAGTGGATGACGATGTCGCATGAGCGCAGCTGCTCCCGCCCCCGGTCGGTGAGCCCCAGGCCGTCTCGACCGAGGTCGATCTCGACGACGTCGAGCTTCGCCTTGACCAGTTGCGCGAAAGCCTCTTCGCCGAGCTCCTCTTTCAGCCGCTTGAACGCGGGGCTCGTGAGGACCTCGCGCTCGAGACGCTCCAACGCAGGCCTGCGGACGCTGGACCGGATCGCAAGGTTGATGCGCGCAATCTCGGGGATCGAGCGCAGGCACTTCTCCACGATCGACTTGCCCAGGAAGCCGGTGCTGCCGGTGACCAGGATGGTCTTGCCCTTGAGGGCGGCGGCGATCACGACCGATTGATTCTAGGGTGAGGCTACGCCTGGGCTCCGTGATCCAGGTGCGGAATGGTCACCGAGGGTGACGCGTTTGCATCGTTCCAGCCAAGGTTTGTCCTGGCCGTGACCCAGAACCAGTAGGTGAGACCGCGGCCGCCGTGGAAGACCTGCGACGTGGCGCCCGTGCCCCCGTTGATGACCTGCATCGAGCCGTCCACGACGGCGTACACGGCGTACACGTTGCCCGACCCGGGACTCGACCACGACACGTCGATGGCGGCGGTGTCACCGGCATCGGGTGAGGCGTTCACGCTCACCCGCGGCAACGGGATCGAGGCAAAGCGAGGCGACCCGCCCAGCCACAGGTCGCCGAGGTCTTTCGAATACGGGTCGGGCGTCGAGGCGGTCCAGCCATACGGATCGACGGGGCCATCGCCGTTGACGTAGTAGACGCCGAAATGCAGATGAGGCCCGGTTGCCGTCCCTGTCATGCCCGAGATGCCGATCACCTCGCCGCGGCTCACCCACTGCCCCTTGGAGACCTTGATCTGCGACAGGTGACCGTAGTACGTCAGCAGGCCGTTACCGTGATTGATCTCCACCGTCAGCCCGCTGAGGCAGGTGTGGCAGCTCGGAACGGCCCAGTTGGCCAGCATCACCTGGCCGCCGGCGGCGGCCGCCACCGGCTCGTAGTTGAGGCCGTAGTCGTAGCCGTCGTGGCCCTCGTAGTAGAGGTAATCATGCTGGCCCGGGGTTTGGGCAAAGCCTTGTGTGAAGGTCGGGTCGGGACCGCCGACGGCCGCCGAGGCGACCACGCCGTCGTAGCGGCACACCTTGCCATGCGAGCCGTAATTGGGGCCGCAGTGGTCGAAGATCGAGGTGATGTAGTGCGGGCCCATGAACGGCAGGGTGAGGAACGCGCCGGGGGCGGCCGGGGTCCCGATGTTGCCGGTGCCGTCCTCGATCGGTCCGTACGACATCTGGCTGGGGTAGCTCCAACGGTAGTACTTGCCCGGCTTCTGCCCAGGCGGCAGCGCCGTGGAAGCATGCACGGGAACGCCGTGCAGCAAAACACAAAGGAGGGTGACGATCAGAACAACTACCCGCATAGCCCTTAGAACGGAGAAGGCAGAGCTTACGTTGCGCTCCATACGGCCCGCCTGAGTTTTGGTTAAGTTTCGCAAATGGCCTCCACGGCACCGCCGCAAGCCCAGACTCTGAGCCAGGGCCGCGCCGCCGTGTACGAGGAGCCGATCGGGCCGGCCGGCGTGCGGGTCCGGGAGCTGCCCAGGACCGAGCCGGGTCCGGGCAAGGTCGCCGTTTCGATCCGGGCCGCCTCGATCAACCACCTCGACCTCTGGATGGCGCATGGAGCCCAGCGCGTGACTCCGCCTCGGATCATCGCCGCGGATGGGGCAGGGACCGTGCACTCATCGACCGACCCGGCGTGGAAGGCCGGCGACGAGGTCGTGATCTTCCCCACCCTGTGCTGCTGGGAATGCGAATGGTGCCGGGCCGGCGAGAACGTCAAGTGCTCGCGCTTCGGTGTGCTGGGCGAGCACTCAGACGGCGCCGCCTGCCAGCTCCTCCACATCGACTCCAGGAACATCTATCGCAAGCCCGCCGCCCTGTCATGGGAGGAGTCGGCCGCATTCCCGCTGACCTTTCTGACCGCCTGGCGAATGCTCACGACCCGGGCGCGACTTCGCCCGGGCGAGACGGTGCTCGTTGTCGGAGCCGGCGCCGGAGTCGCGGTGGCGGCGATCCTCATCGCCAAGCACCTCGGAGCGCATGTCTTCGCAACCAGCCGGTCCGTGGCCAAGCGAGAGCGCGCGCTCCAGCTTGGCGCCGAGGCAGCGTTCGATTCGACAGGTTTCAGCAAGGCCGTGCGCGCGGCGACGGGCGACGGCGTCGACGTGGTTTTCGAGCACGTGGGGCCTGCGACGCTCGACGAGTCGATGCGCTCGCTGGCCATGGGCGGGCGAATCGTCACCTGCGGCTCCACGTCCGGCGTCAAAGCTGAGATCACGATGCCCCGGCTCTTCTTTCGGCACGCAGACCTGCTGGGGTCGACCATGGGCAACGCGGGCGAATTCGCGTCCGTGCTGCAGGCGATCGACACGGGGATGCGTCCGGTGGTTGACTCCGTCTATCCGTTAGACGAAGTGCAGGCCGCATTGACGCGTCTCGACGCCGCGGAGCAGTTCGGCAAGGTCGTCCTGTCAGTGCCGGCGAATTAAACAGCGAGGAGAGGTTCGAGTGAGAGGTTTCAAGGCTTTCCTGCTTCGGGGCAACGTGGTGGACCTGGCCGTAGGCGTCGTCATCGGAGTGGCTTTCGGCGCAGTGGTCACGGCGTTCGTCAAGGACCTGATCACGCCGCTCGTCGCCGCCATCGGCGGCAAGCCTGACTTCGGCACGCTCTACTTCACGGTCAACAACAGCAAGTTCCTGTACGGGGACTTCTTCAATGCGCTGATCGCGTTCGTCATCGTCGCCGCGGTCATCTACTACTTCGTCGTGGTCCCCTTCACAGCTTTGGTCGCGAGGTCGCACAAGGAGCCGCCGGCCGACCCGACGACCAAGAAATGCCCCGAGTGCCTGAGCGAGATCCCGATCGGGGCCCGGCGCTGCGCGTTCTGCGGGGAGGCCCAGCCCGCGGGCGCCTAGCTCAGCTGGGGATCGCCCACAGCCTGGCTGCGGTCTCTTGGCCGAGGGTGACGTCAATGCCCCTGACGCGGACCCGAATCGTCTTCGCCACGTCGTCTGCGTCGACCAGCTCGATCTCGCGGCCAGGCACGAGGTCGCGTTCGTGCAAGTAGGCGAGGAGCCTGGGCGCCTCGCGCTCCGCCACCTCGGAGACGCGCGACACCCTGGCGAGTGCGCCCGCTTGGAGCGACGACAGCCTCACTTCGCGCGGCGCCGCCTCCGAGTGCCCGGGGATGGGGTTGCCGTGCGGGCACGTCTTCGGTCGCCCGAGAACCTCGTAGAGCCGCTCTTCGACCACTGAGGAGACCGCGTGCTCCAGGCGCGCCGCCTCGGCGTCGGCGGTGACCCAGTCCAGGCCGAGGGCGTCGGTCAGCCAACGCTCCATGATCCTGTGCCGGCGCACGATCGACTCCGCCGCCTGAAACCCCCGCGGGGTGAGCTCGATCTCCTTGTGGCCGTTCATGTTGACGAGGCCGTCCCGCGTCATCCTGCGCACGGCGACTGCGACCGTCGGACGGCTCACCCCGAGCCAGTCGGCCAGGCGCGAGCTGCGCAGTGGCTCGCCCTCCGACCACATGTAGTAGACCGCCTCGAGGTAGCGCGAGACCACCTCGGAAGGCTCGCGATGGCCGTCGTTAGACTTATCTAATTCCATCTTTCGTGCGTACTAACCACGTGGGACAACTATGAGCCAAGGAGCCGCGATCGCACTCGGCGCGATCGCCGGCGCCACGGTATTCCTCGGCCTGCCGGTGGCCCGGCTTCGCGGTCTGCCCAGGGGCCTGCAGGGCTTCCTGAACGCGTTTGCGACCGGCATCCTCGTCTTTCTGCTGTGGGACATCCTTTCGCATGCCGGGGGCCCGGTCGACGCGGCGCTCGTGCAGGGGCACCGAAGCTCCTTCGCGGCCATGGCCGTGATCTTCGCGGTCGGGGTCGGAGCCGGCCTGCTGGGCCTGGTCTACTTCAACCGGGCCCTGTTCGGACAGCTGCGGCACGGGAGCCCGGCGCCGAGCCCGCGCGCGCTGTCGCTGGCCATCGCCACCGGCCTGGGGCTCCACAACCTCTCGGAAGGCCTGGCGATCGGCGAATCGGCGCACGTCGGAGCCATCGCCTTCACCGGGGTGCTCGCGGTCGGGTTTGCGCTTCACAACATCACCGAGGGATTCGGCATCGCGGCTCCCATGACCACGGAGTCCAAGCCTGTCTCCTGGTCGTTTCTCGGCATGGCCGGGCTGATCGGCGGCGGCCCGACCTTTGTCGGCACCTGGATCGGATACCTCGCCAGCTCGACCTACTTCTCCATCGCCTTCCTCGCCGTCGCGGCGGGGGCCCTCCTGTACGTCCTCAACGAGCTGTTCAACCTCGGCCGGAAGATCAGCTCGCCGACCACGTTTGCGTGGGGCCTGCTGCTGGGTTTCCTGACCGCTTACGCGACCGACCTGCTGCTCACGGTCGCAAGCGCCTAGCCGGCGTAGTCGTAGGCTCCGGGCTCGCCGTGCGGATCGATGTCGGGCTCGATGTCCTCCCAGTCGGGGAAGCGCCACTTGAAAAGCCGCTCCTGGACCTCGAAAAGGCTGTCCAGCGTGTCCTGGACCTGGCCGCCGTCACGGAGCGGCTCACGGACGTGGTTCGGCATGGTCTCGGCCACCTCGCGCAGCTCGGCGCGAACCCGGCCGGGGACCGTCTTGACCCCGTCGCGGTTCATCTCTTCGAGCCGCCAAAGGACCCGGTCGGTGGCCTCGAGCATGCGCTGGAAGGCGTACCGGCGGCGGTTCTGCCGTCGGAGGGCCGTCTCCTGCTTCTCAATTCGGCTGCTCGTCTGATCAATCATGGTCAGCTACATTTTCTAGCTTACCGGCTCGAGGAGTCTCCTTGACTGAGTTCCTGGCCCATGTCGAACGTTTGTTCAGCCCGATCGAAAGGTGGGGCGAGTTCCGCCCGGGGGCCCGGCGAGCGGCCGTGGCGTTCATCCTTTTTCGTCGCTCGGGCGAATGGGAGGTGCCCTTTGTCAGGCGACGCACCGACCTTCGTGACCACCCCGGCCAGGTGGCCCTTCCGGGAGGCGGCGTACAGAGCGGCGAGTCCGCCTGGCAGGCGGCAGCCCGCGAGGTCGAAGAGGAGATCGGAGTGCCGGCCGGCCGCCTGGTCCCGCTCGGCGCAGGCGAGCCGATCTACGCCGCTGTTTCGAATTTTTCCGTCGCCCCCTTCGTCGCCCACCTGCCCGACCCGGTCCCTGAGTTCGTGCACGACGACCGCGAGCTCGAGGGCGTCCTGTCCATCCCCCTCGCCCGCTTGCTCGACGAGACGGCCTGGCTCGAGTCGGCCTCGCCGTGGCGCTTTCGCTACATGGCGCACGAGGAAAGTGTCGTGTGGGGCCTGACCGAGCGCATCGTGGCAGGTCTCGCACCCAGGCTCAAGGCAGCGCTGGCCTCGAGTCAAAGCCCGGACCTGCCCGCCTCCCTGGGCTGATTACCGCTGTGGTCGCTCTAGGTCACGCAGGTGCCGGAGCGACCACGCCAGGTACCCGGCGAGCATGGCGACGCCGAACGCATACGCGAGCACCAGGTATGTCATCGCACCGGCTCCGCGCCCATCTCGCCGCCGCGGGCATTGACCACCGCACCCGGCTCCGGCACGCGCTCGCGAGCATCCAGCAGGGTTTCGATGCGATACCGGATCGCGATCATCGTCGCAGCCAGGAGCAACGTGCAGGCCATGGTGACCAGGAACGTCCCGAGCATCGCCGCGGGCAGTGCGTCGGTGACGATGACCGGGCCGGGGTGGAAGGTGCGCCACCAGGTCACGCTGAAGTAGACGATCGGCACGTCGATGAACCCGAAGATCCCGACCACGGCTGCGAACCGGGCGGCCTGGCGACCGGGCTCGGCGAGCCGCCTCACCGCCAGGTAGCCGGCGTAGATGATCCACAGGACCAGGGTCGAGGTGAGGCGCGCATCCCAGGTCCAGAACACGCCCCAGACAGGCTTGGCCCACAGCATGCCCATGACCAGCGTCACCGTCGTGAACACAACTCCGACCAGGGCGCCCGCCCGCGCCAGCCGGTCCGCCGCCGCGCTCTCACGCCACAGGTACACGATGCCTCCCACCAGCACGACCGCAAAGCTCGCGAAGGCGGCGATCGCGGAGCTCACGTGCAGGTAGAAGATGCGTTGCACCGGGCCCTGCAGGGCGTCGGTGGGCGCGTACAGGAAGATCGCGCCGCCGGCCATGAACATCAGGGCCGCCGCGCCGGCGGCTGCCTTCTCGTACCTATTCATCGAGGACGAAGCGGGCAGCGAGCGAGGTCAGCACAACGAAAAGTATGTCCAAATCGATGAGCAGGCCGATCGCCTCGTCGTAGCCCCCGCCCAGTCCCATCGCGGACTGGACCGCCTGCCCGCCCGCGACGATGAACGGGATCCACAGCGGCAGGGTGAGCAGGGGAAGCAGCAGCTCGCGCGCACGGATGCGCGCCACCATGGCGGCGAATAGGCAGCCGAGGGCGGCCATGCCGATGGTGGCGAGCAGCACCGCGGCCACCACCGCAGCCGAGAGCGTGGTGCCGAAGAACAGGGCCAGCGCCGGGAGCATGACCGCCTCGCACAGGATCAGGAGCGCAGCCGAAGCGAGCGCCTTGCCCGCGAACAGCGCAACGGGAGACGCGGGCGTCATCAGCATGGCCTCGAGCGTCGCCTGCTCGCGCTCGGCGGCGAACGCACGCCCAAAAGCGACCAGCCCGGCGAAGACGAGCGCCAGCCAGAGGATGCCGGGCGCGATGCTCGGCGCGTTGTGCTGGTCGATCTGGAATCCGAAGTTGGCGATGACCAATGCCAGGACGACGAACTGCGCCAGCGCCGGCACCAGCTCGCGGGTTCGCCATTCTGAGCGCAGGTCCTTGCGCGCCACCGCCAGCGCGACCCTGAGCGGGTTCACTTGACCACGTGCAGTCGGGTCGGAGTCCCGGCTGAGCGACCGTGTCGGAGCACGAGCGAACGAGGGCAGAGCCGGCTCGCGAGCGCGTGGTCGTGCGTGGCGAGGATCACGGTGCGACCGGCCATGATCCCGGCCAGGAGATCACTCGCATCTGAGCCCAGGCTCGCATCCGGCTCGTCGAGGACGAGCAGGCGTGGGTCGTGCAGGATCGCGCGGGCGATGGCGAGCCGCTGCTGCATGCCGCGCGAGAGCCGGGCAGCGCGCCGGTACGCGACCTGACTCAGGCCAACCGTTTCCAGGGTTTCCGGTGCGCGGGAGCGGCTGACACCGTAAAGGTCGCAGAAGAACTCGAGGTTCTCCGTCGCGGTCAGGGCCGGGTAAAGACCCGGAGAGTGCGCGACGAACCCGATACGACGGCGAAGTCGCGCGCGCTCACGAAACGCGTCGAGGCCCAGGATCTCGAGCCGGCCGGAGGTCGGGCGCGCGGCGGTGGCAAGGATCCTCAGCAGCGTCGTCTTGCCGGCGCCGTTCTCGCCGAGCACGGCCATGTGCTCGCCTGAATCCATCACGAGGTCGACTCCCTCCAGCGCCGGATCGGAGCCGTACCAGTGGGTCAGGCCGTTGGCGACCAGGATGCTCATGTCTCGGCCGGCTCCTCGGGTGGCGTCTTGATCAAAGGCCAGAGGACGAACGGGCCGGCGGCGAACAGCAGCAGCGTCGCGACGATGATCGCCATCAGGCGGG
>DATLUC010000084.1:0-9050 GCA_035533335.1 Candidatus Baltobacterales bacterium | reverse complement strand
TGGACCATCTCTCGGCCCCTGAACATGATCGTCACCTTTACCTTCTCGCCTGCTTCGAGGAACTGTCGCAAACCCTTGAACTTGGTCTGGAAATCGTGCTCCGCCACCTTGGGTCGAAGCTTCATCTCCTTGAGCTTGGTGACGTTCTGCTTGCGGCGCTGGTCCTTCTCCTTCTTGATGGTTTCGAACTTGTAGCGTCCGTAATCCATCAACCGGCAGACCGGCGGCTGCGCTTGCGGCGCCACCTCGACGAGGTCAAGCCCTTTCTCGCTTGCAATGCGCAAAGCTGCGTCCAGAGACAGAACGCCAAGCTGGTTGTTCTGGTCGTCGATCAGCCGCACTTCGGAGCTGCGGAGCTGATCGTTGATCCTTAGCTCTTTAAACGAGATGAGACGCTACCTCGGCCAAGATCAGTGTTGCTCTAGTCCTCCATTCAGATAAAACAAAACGGACAGCAGCAGCCGTCCGCCTTACGTACCCCTTCGAGCTCGGGCCCTGGGGGTGAGGGGCGGCGCCCCTGCTTCAGAGGGTGGATGGTACCGGAAACGTAACCCGGAGCGCAAAGTGACGTTGCCTTTGCTGATGGAAACCCGACGCGCCCGACGACCACCCGGGAAGCTGGCGGCGCTGCTGCTGCTGGCCGCCGCGGCTGCTTGCGGCGCGCCGAGCACGGTCGCGGGCCACTCGCCCTCACCGGTGGCTTCATCGAGCTCCGCGGGCGCGTCAGCCTCCGCCTCGGCTTCCGCATCCCCCGCCGCCTCGGCGCCACCCGCCTCGCCCACGCCGGTGGCCGTCACCGCGTCATACGGCGTGCTGGTCGGCCAGCAGAGCGGCGCCACCTACACGGTCAGCCTCGTCGGGATCGACGGCAAGGTCGTGACGAGTGCCCAGGCCAGCACACCGGCCGCGGTGACCTGCGCCAACACGGCGGCGGCCGTGCTCCCCCTTCCGGTCAGCACCAGCAACACCCGCCTGTACTTCATGGACGGCCAGGGCGTGGTCAGGTTCCTCTCGCCCGACGGCGACACCGGCCGCGCCACCACCGTGCCCATCGGCGCCGCGCGACGCAGCATGTTCACCGTCAGCCCCGACGACCGGCGAATCGCGGTGATCGTCGACGACTTCACCTCGGGCGGGGCGGCGACCCGCTTGTATGTCGAAGACCTCAACGGCGGCGGCAACCACGTCGACGTGTTCAGCGAGTCGGGCTCCTACACGCTGTGGCCGATCGGCTGGCACGGCGCCAACAACCTGGTGGTGGCCAAAGTGCCCGCCTGCACGCAGGGCGGAGGGCCCGGCTGCTGCGGTCCCCAGGAGCTGCACGTCATCGACCCGGCGACGGCGGTGCGGCGCTTCACGATCGGAAGCTCGACCTGCATCATCGCGGGAGCGCCGTCCCCGGCCGGCGCCGTCTGTGAGACCAGCACCCAGGCCAGCGTGCTCAGCTGGACGGCGACTGGGATCAGCTCCTTCGGCGTGCAGGGCTATTCGCCGGGATTCATATCGCCGGACGGCAAGCTGGTCGCCATCGCCCCGTACTCGTCCGCCTCGACGCTCCTCTACCCGACCAACGCAGCCGTCAACCTCATCGCCTGCGGCTGGATCGACAGCACCCACCTGCTCTCGGGCGGCGACGTGCAGCGCCAGCCGAGCGTGGCCAACGTGACTGACGGCCAGGTCGTCCCGGTGGCCGCCCAGGGCGAGTGCGGGGGGCGCATCCCCGGCGGCCTCTAGCCTGCGGCTTGGCGGTCGGGTCAACCCCGATCGCGGTTCTGCCGACTTGGGTGAGCCAGGGTGGCTGGGAGTGGCGAGCTGTTAGGTCCCGCCCGGGAAAGCTGAGCCAGGCCGCCAACGGGCCCGATGAGCGGGAACCGCCGAGGTTGCGCTCAGATTTCTAACGGCGGCGCTCGGCGACTTCGGTCGCGACCATGCTCGCGAACGACTCCAGCGTCGAGTCGACTTGATTCCCCGAGCGGTCTCGGATGTTGACGTGTTCGGTCTCCGCTTCGCGCGCGCCGACGATCGCCATGTACGGCACCCTGCGCGCCTGGCCGTCGCGGATCTTTCGCTGCATGCGCTCGGGGCGGGCGTCAACTTCCACCCGCAAGCGCAGGGAGCGCAATCGGTCGGCCATCTTGCGGGCGTAATCGAGCTGCGCGTCCGTGATCGGGATCACAATCACCTGCACCGGATGCAGCCAAGTCGGGAAGGCACCGGCGTAGCGCTCGATCAAATAGCTGAACAGCCGCTCCATCGAGCCTGCCGCCCCGCGATGGACCATGATCGGCCGCTGCCTCGAGCCGTCCTCCGCGACGTACTCGAGGTCAAATCGCTGCGGCAGCTGAAAGTCGACTTGGACGGTCGAGTTTGTGAACTCGCGCCGGTGCGCGTCCTTGACCTGGAAATCGATCTTCGGTCCGTAGAACGCGGCATCCCCCACTCCAATCCTGTATGGCTGACCCATCGAGTCGAGCGCCTCGATGAGCGCAGCCTGCGCCTCCTGCCACTGCTCCTCAGTGCCGAGCCATTTGTCCTTGAGGTCGTCCCGAGTCGAGACTTGGTAGGAGAAATCCTCGATGCCGAGCACGTCCGAAAAGTAGAGCGCGAGCTCGATGGCTCCCTTGACCTCGCCCATGAGCTGGTCGGGCGTGCAGAAGATGTGTGCGTCGTTGAGCGCAAAGGACCGCACGCGATTCAGGCCGATCAACGTGCCTGAACGCTCGTACCTCCAGTTGTTGCCGATCTCGGCTATTCGCAGCGGCAGCTCGCGGTAACTGCGCAGGTCCGACTGGTAGATCACGATGTGGTGAGGGCAGTTCACCGGGCGCAACTCCAGCTCCTCGCCATCCTCGAACTTCATCGGCGGGTACATGTACTCCTTGTACAGCTGGGCGTGGCCGCTCTGCTTGAACAGCTCGAGCCGGGCCACGTCGGGCGTGCGCACGTGCAGGTATCCGCGGGCCAGCTCCTCGTCGACGATGAAGCGTTCCAGCTCGCGACGGATGGTCGCCCCGTCGGGCAGCCAGATGGGAAGGCCCGGTCCGACGCGATCGTCGACCATGAAGAGCTTCAAGTCCTTCCCGATCTTCTTGTGATCGCGCTTCTCAGCCTCCTGGAGAAACTTGAGGTAGTCGTCGAGCTGCTGCGGGGTCGGCCACGCCGTGCCGTAGATACGGGTCAGCTGCGGTTTCTTCTCGTCGCCGCGCCAGTACGCGCCCGCGACCCGCAGCAGCTTGAACGCCTTCAAATCGTGGGTCGAGCGCACGTGGGGACCGCGGCACAGGTCGATGAATTCGCCGGTTCGATACACGCTGACCTCGTCGCCCTCGACCTTGTCGGCGATCAGTTCGAGCTTGTAGTCCTGGCCGCGCTTCTCGAATTCGGCGATCGCCTCCTGGCGCGACAGGGTCTCGTGGACGAACGGGCGGTCCTCGTTGACGATCCGGCGCATGCGCGATTCGATCGCGCCGAGCTCGGACTCAGAGAGCGGCTCGCTGAACTGGAAGTCGTAATAAAAACCGTCCTGCACGGGCGGCCCGATCCCGTACTTGGCGTCGGGGTGCAGCTCCAGGACGGCGGCGGCGAGCAGGTGCGCGGTGGAGTGCCGCAACACGTGCAGGGGGTCGTCGCTCGACTCGTGGTCGCCATACTCGGCCATCGGGGTCGTCCAGTATATGGACGCAGTTGAAAAGGCTTGGTGCTCCCCACCCCCCGGCTGAACCGGTCGTCGGTTGAACTGGTCGGCCATCGTCGACGCCCTGGGTTACCCGTCGGCCGGGCTCGGCATCCTCATCGAGAGCGCGGGCGTGCCCTTCCCCGGCGAGGCGCTCCTGCTGGCCGCCGGGGCGTGGGCCGCGGCCCGCCATCACTCGCTGGCACTGGTCATCTTCTTCGGTTTTCTCGGCGCGACGGCCGGGGGCGATCTGGGCTACTGGCTCGGCTATCGCGGCGGCCGGCCGTTCGTCGAACGGTTCGGGGCCCTCTTCCACATCCGGCCCGACCACATCGCCAGGTCCGAGCTGTTCTTCGCCCGCTACGGCGACCGGGCCATCCTGGCAGCGCGGTTCGTGCTCGGGCTGCGGACCTGGGGCTCGATGCTGGCCGGCATGGCGCGGATGCCGTTCTGGCGGTTTCAGATCTTCAGCGCCATCGGTGGTCTGGGCTGGGCGACCCTGATCGGCTCGGCCGGCTACTTGCTGGGCGCCAACCTTCCCCTGCTGGAGGCCATCGTGAGGGCGATCGGGATCGGAGGACTGGTCGTGATCGCGCTCATGGGTTTGACCCTGTTGGTCGTAAACCGCCGCGGCGCGAGGTCACGATGATGACCACGCCGCCCGCCAGCAGCAGGACCCCGAGGCCACCGATCACGTGCGCGATGCCGATGGTGTCGGACAGGGCAGCGGCGATCAAGACAGGCAGAGCCGTGACCCCGTTGATGACCATGTAGAGCAGAGCGAAGATCCTGCCCCGGATCTCGTCACTGGTCGATTCCATGAGGTAGGTGACGGCCGGGATCATGATGGCCCCGAACTCAACGCCGAGCAGGAAGCTGAACGTGGCGGCCGTGATCCGGTTATGCACCTGGAGGTCGGGGAACTGGCTCATCGCCTGCGGCACCGCGGCGAGCGCGAGCATGGTGACGCCGTTGGCCACGAGCGAGCCGGCCAGGAGCTTGGTGCGCTCGATGTGGCGGAGGAACTGGCCCAGCAGGACGGCGCTCAAGATGGCGCCCCCCGTGGCCGGACCCAGGATCACATACGTGTCCTGCGCCGCGATGCCGATCACCTTGCTCACGTAGGCCGGCGCGAGCGTGAAGAGCATGAACAGGACCAGGACCGCGATGCTCACCTGTCCGAACGCGAGCATGAGGCCGCGCGAGGCGCGCAGGGCGTCGATGCCCTCCTTGAGGTCGACGACCATGGATCGGAACCGGCTGCGGCCCTCCGCGACCGGCGACTCGGTCCTCGGCTCCAGGCGTGGAATGTCGGAGGCGAAGATCAGCGTTCCGGCGATGACCAAGAGGACCACCGCGAACCAGTAGGGCGCATAAAGGTCGATCCTCGAAAGGATCGGAGCGAGGGCGCCTCCGACGACGAGCGTCAGAACCATGGTCAGGAGGGCCATCGAGTTGGCCGTGATCAGTGCCGAGCGCGGCAGGATCGTGGGGATCACCGCGGCCTCGGCCGGACCGAACAGCTGGCCGACCGCCGAAAAGATCAGCGTGATCACGAGCAGGTGGGCGAAGTCGTTGGCCATGCCGGGGATGAATGCCACGATCGGGATCAGCGCGACGACGGCCGCCCGGCCGAAGTTGCACCACATCATGATTTGCTTGCGATCGACCCGGTCCGCGATCACGCCGGCGGGCGGAGCGAACAGCACTGCGGGAACCGTGTAGGCGAGCAGCGTCACGGCCACCGGGGTGCTGCCGCCGGAGATGTGGTACGCGAGGATGATCAGCGAGAACAGAAGGAACTTGTCCGCCAGCTGCGCCGCCAGCTGCGCGAACCAGATGTTTCTGAAGGCGGTGTGCTTGAGCACGGCTCGAAAGCCGCCGGTCCCTTCGACCGGAAAGCGGATGGGCGCTTCCACGAAGGCTAGAGATTAGCCTCCAGCGCCCGCCGAGAAGCTGCGATACAGGGCTTCCCATTCCATCAAGCTCAGGGTCTGAGCCCGGCGCGTGGGGTCGATTCCGATCGCCCCGAGCTGCGCGGCAGCGGCCGCGCCGCCCGCCCCCGCCAACCGGCCGAGCGCGCCGCCCAGCTGCTTGCGACGGAACTGGAAGATCGACTCCACGAACCGAAAGAAGCGGTCCAGGTCGTCGACGTCGACCGCAGGCCGGGGGCGCACCTCGAGGGCGACCAGCGCCGAATCCACTCGTGGCGGCGGGTTGAAGGCGGCCGCCGGGATCGTGAACAGCAATCGAGCTTGCGCGAAGACCTGCACCGCGACCGTCGAGAGGCTCGCGCCGGTAGGCGCGGTCCAGCGTTCGGCCACCTCTTTTTGGACCACCAGCGAGAGGTGGCGAGGACGTGGCTCATCGTCCAGCAGCTTGCGGACCAGCGCGCCGGTGACGTTGTAGGGGATGTTGCCCGCGACGACCTCTCCACCCTGGGGGAACGCCGAGCGGAGGTTGAACCGGAGGATGTCCGAGCGCACGATCTCGACGTTGGCGAAACCGGCGGTGGCGTCGCGCAGTGCGGGGATGAGCCGGCCGTCGATCTCGACCGCGATGAGCCTGCGACACAGTGGAGCCAGCGCGACGGTCAGCGTGCCGACGCCGGCCCCGACCTCGAGCACATCGTCGTCCGCCCTGATTCCGGCCGACCCTGCGATGTCATCACGCACCGATGCGTCGACCAGGAAGTTCTGGCCCAGCCGGTGCTTGAGGTCGATGCGGTGGCGGCGCAGAAGCGCTTCGAGCTGCTTCGAGTCGGCGGGGTCGATCAATGAATTCCGCGAAACAGGGCGAGAGCGTTGGCGCACTCCAGCTCGGCGAGCTGCTCGATGGTCATGCCGCGCAGCTCGGCGACCAGCTCCGCGGTGTCGAGCAGGTAGGCAGGGCGGTTGAGCGTGCCCATCCTCTTTTGCGCGTTGCCGTAGGGCGAATCCGTCTCCAGCAGGAGCCGGTCCTGGGGACAGCGCTTGACGACCTCGCGCAGCGCGGCGCGGCTGGGACGGGTGATCAGGCCGGCGAAGGACAGGTGGAAGCCCAGGTCGAGGAAAGGCTCGGCGTGGTCCCAGTCGAGTGCGAAGTAGTGCATCACGCCGCGCAGCCCGCGGTGGCGCCGGATCGCCGACTCCACCTCGGAATCGGCTCCGCGGTTGTGAACCGAGACCGGCAGGTCCAGCTCCGTGGCCATCGTCAGGAGCTGGTCGAAGCGGTCGAGCTGGACTTCTCGGGCAATTCCGCCGACGTGCTCGAAATCGAGTCCGATCTCACCGATCGCGACGACGCGCGGGTCGGTCGCCAGCTCGCGCAGTGCGTCCAGGTCGAGCCCGGCGGGCTCGAGCGGATAGTGGCCGACGGCCGCCCAAACCTGGTCGTGGCGGTGGGCGAGCGCCACCGCGCGCCGGCTTCGGTCCAGGTCGACGCCGACTGCGACCATCCGGGTCACGCCCGAGCCGAACGCCTCCTCCACAGCCGCGCCGGAATCGCCCAGCTCCTCGAGGTGGAGGTGGGTGTCTATGAAATCGATGGTTCTTCTTCGAGCACGTCGTCCAGACGCTTGAACAGCGGCTCTGGCGGCGGCAGCTTACGACCCGGCTCGAGTTCCGACGGGCGCCAGCGGTCGGAGATCGGATAGTCGCCCGTCAAAACCGCGTGAGTCGCGCCGTTCTCGGCGTGTTCACGGATCACAGGCTGCGGGGCGAGCAGGTCCTCGTAACCGAGCATGAGGTGCAGCCTCTGCGACGAGAACGGTACGAACGGCGTGAGCATGGTCTTGAGGTTATCGACGCAACGCAGCGCGACGTAGAGGACGGTGCCGGCCCGCTCGCGGTCGGTCTTGATCGTGTGCCACGGCTGCTCCGTGCCCAAGTAGACGTTGACCTTCGCGGCCATCGCCAGCGCATGCTTGAGCGCCAGCTGAAATCTCGCCGCCTCGAGGTGCTGGGCCACGACGTCGAGCCCATCCTCGACTTCCTTGATCAGCCCGTGGTCGCCATCTCTCAACTGCCCGGGCTCTGGCACCGCCCCGAAGTTGCGGTGCGCATTGACCAGCGTGCGGTGGACCAGGTTGCCCCATGTCGCGACCAGCTCGTCGTTGTTGCGCCTCACGAATTCCGCCCACGTGAAGTCGGAGTCCTGATTCTCGGGCCCGGCGATCATGAGGTAGTAGCGCAGCGCGTCCGCGTCGTAGCGGTCCAGCACGTCGCGCACGTAGATCACGTGCCCGCGGCTGGTCGAGAGTCTCTTGCCTGCCATGTGGAGGTGCTCGCTGGCGACGATCTCGTCGGGCAGGTCGAGTCCGCCGACCCCCAGCAGGATGGCCGGCCACATCACCGTGTGGAACGTGATGTTGTCCTTGCCCATCACGTAGTAGTGCCGGGCCTCGGGGTTCTGCCACCAGTCCTTCCACGCGTCCGGCTCGCCCTTGTGGTCCGCCCACTCGATCGACGCAGAGAGATAACCGATGACGGCGTCGAACCACACGTAGATCTTCTTGTGTGGGTTGTCCTCCCAGCCCGGCAGGGGGACGGGGATGCCCCAGTCGAGGTCGCGCGTGATCGCCCTGGGCTTGAGATTGCGCACGAACTCGAGGGAGTACTTGCGGACGTTGGGCCGCCAGTTGTCGTGCCGCTCAATCCACTCTTTCAGCTGCTCCCCGAAAGCCGGGAGGTCGAAGAAGAAGTGCTCGGTCTCGTGAAACTCCACAGGCGCCTCGCTGCCGCGCTGGTGCGGATTGATGAGGTCGATAGGGTCGAGCTGGTTACCGCAGTTGTCGCACTGGTCGCCTCGCGCATCAGGAAATCCGCATATCGGGCACTTGCCCTCGATGTAACGGTCGGGGAGCGTGCGTCCGCTCACCGGGTCGAAGGCACCCATCTGAGTCTTCTTCACCAGGTAGCCAGCTTCATGAAGCTTGAGAAACAGGTCCTGGGTCACGCGGTAATGGTTGGCGGTGGTGGTTCTCGTGAAGATGTCGTAGGTCATCCCCAGGCGGCGCAGGTCCTCGACTATCACGGCGTTGTTCTGGTCGACGAACTCGCGTGGCGGGACGCCCTTCCTGTCAGCCTCGTAGGTGATCGGCGTGCCGTGCTCGTCGGTGCCGCTCGCCATGAGCACACGCGACCCGCGCAGCCGCTCGAAGCGAGCGAGCACGTCGGCCGGCACGGCAAAGCCCGCAACGTGACCCACATGACGCGGGCCGTTGGCATAAGGCCAGGCCGGCGCAACGAGCACGGTTCTGCGGGAATTAGGCTCCACTGATCACAAGCGTAAACTCGCCGCGCGCGCGATCACCCAGCGCCTTGCTCACCTCGGCAGCGGTCCCGCGCAGAACCTCCTCGTGCAGCTTGGTCAGCTCCCGCCCAACTGTGAGGTGGCG
>DATLUC010000083.1:0-16995 GCA_035533335.1 Candidatus Baltobacterales bacterium | reverse complement strand
CCAGTAGAAGGCGATGTGGCCGGCGAGCGGAGCCAGGTCGCCGGCCGGCTCGGAGTAATCCCAGGCGAGGTTCTCCTCGACGCGAGCTCCACTCTTGCCGCGCCATCGCCGCGTCCCTGCGTCCGCCGCTGCCTTGGGTTCGAGCAGGTCCATGTGCACGCTTTCGATCGGAAACCAGTAGACCGGTGGACGCCTGGTCTCGAAGACGAGCAGGACATTGTCGCTGTCGACCAGGAGCTGGTTGTCGAAATACGCCCTGACGCGTCGCGGGCTCACCTCAATATGCACTCCATCTTTCAATCGCGCACGTTCAGAAGCTGCCGGAATACGGGCCATTGTTTTCTGCGTTTCGGTCATATGCAGGACAACCGGCGCGCCGATGTGAACCTTCCCTCGTTCACGACAAAGCGCTTCCCTGTAACACGTAGGGAGGTGCCGCCACTAAGCATCGTGTCCAACAGGCTGCTGAAGATTTACACCACGACCTCATGCGGCGATTGCAGGATGGCAAAAGCCGTGCTGGACCGAGCCTGGGTCGACTATGACGAGATCGACATCGACCGCACGCCTGACGCCGTTGCGACGGTCCTCGAGATCAACGGGGGGTACAGCACCGTTCCGACAATCCTCTTCCAGGTGGGCGGGTGCTGGTCGAACCGAGCCGCCAAGAGCTGCTCGCGGCGCTGGATCTCGAATACCTTCGCCGCGTCTTTTGACCGCCGACCCGCCGGAGGTTCTACCCGCCGAGGTCATTGCGGCCAAGGTGCCTGAGTGGCGCCGACTCGGCGATCAGGGCTCGAGCTTCAAGCTCAGGATCTTGAACGGCGTCAGGTCGAGTTCCACCACACCCTGGCGGAGCGTCACCTCCTCGACGTTGCGCTCAAGGAGGTCGCACAGATACGCGCGAGAAGCGGTGAGCGTGGTTAGAACTTGCGCGTGGCAGCTTCCTCCCCACGCTTCGTAGAGCCGGACGATTACGGCGTCCGAGTCCTCAGCGCGCTTGATAGTCTCCACGATGACCTGGGGCGTATCGACTTCGACTAGCGAGCGCCGCTCCGCACCCGCAAAGCTGCCGGAAACGATGCGCAGAGGCGCGTTCAGGTCTTCCGCGGCGGCGACGACGTCAGCCACGCGGAAGTCGCCGCTGTGAGGCATCAGGGCATACGTGAAATGGTGGTCGCCACGGTCGGCGGTCGGGTCCGGGTGCGTAGGCGCACGGAGCAGCGACAGGCGCATCACGGAGCCGTGTATGTCGTAGCCGTGCTTGCAGTCGTTGAGCAGCGCGACTCCGTAGTCGCCGTCACCGAGGTCCGCCCAGCGCTGAGCGCACACCTCGAACATGGCTGCGGCATGACTCGTATCCGAATGGGTGGGCCGTCTCAAATGTCCGAACTGGATCTCATAGGTGGCCTCGCGCGCGCTGACGGTCACTGGGAAGGCGACCTTCAACAACCGGTGGACCTCGTGCCAGTCCGCCTCGCACTCAAAACGGAGGACGCGCGAATCCGCGTCGAGCACCATGCGCTGCGTGATGCGCGAGCGGCCGAACTCGTGGGTGAAACGCACAGCCCCGCGCAAGCCTCCGGGTTCTTCGATGGTCTGCTCGGCCAGCCCAGTCAGGTCTGTCATCGAGTCGCGGTATTCGAGGTCGAGGTCCCAGGCGTCCCAGCGACTCGGGTTGTCGTCGTGCAGCTGCAGCACGTTGCCTGGAGCCGCGAGAACTTCGCGCTGCGCATGCTTGTCCCAGATCGAGGTCAAAAGGCCGCGATCGTCCCATCGCACGCGCAGCAGGCTGTTCTCCATGCCGCGCTCGAAGACCCGAACGCGCTGCTCTTCGCGGATCGTGAGCTCCTGCTGGACCGCCCAACCGCACGCCGGCACTTCGACCAACCTCAGCCGGTGGCCGAACTCGACCACCTCGCGCCGCCGATGCGAGTTGACGTTGAAGACCGCGGTGCGGTAGCCGTCCCCTGCAACCTTCTTGATCGCGCGAGCGATCACGCGGTTGGCGCTGAAGGCAACGTCCGTGAGGTCACGCTCCGTCTCCTCGTAAACCCAGTCGATGCTCGAGCCCGGGAGGATGTCGTGGAACTGGTTCAGCAGGAGCTTCTTCCACTGCGTGTCAAGCGTTTCCGCCGGATAGTCTCCCGCGGCGACCGACCACATCTCCGCCTCGCGGAGGGCTTGCTGCGCCATCCGGTTCAAGCGCTTGGTCCGCGACTGGCTCGTGTAGGTTCCGCGGTGCAGCTCGAAGTAAAGCTCGCCGGACGAAATGGTCAGGTCGCGTGCTTCGGCCTCCGCCTGTTCGAAGAAGTCCGCCGCGCGTCCCAACCCCACGCCGAGGCGGTGTGCCGAGTCGATCATCTCCGCCGTGGGGCCGCCGCCGCCGTCGCCGTAGCCGAAGAGGTACAGAGACCGGTTGGAGCCAGACGAGTCCTTGAAATTGCGCACGCTGAACTCGACCTCGCTGGCGCTGAAGTCGCCGTTGTAGGTGTCGGCCGGCGGGAAGTGCGTGAACACCCGCGTCCCGTCGATGCCCTCCCACCAGAACGTGTGGTGCGCGGGCTTGTTGGTGTCGTTCCACGAGAGCTTCTGAGTGAGGAAGTAATCGCAGCCCGATTCCTTGATCAGCTGCGGGAGGTTGCCCGGATAGCCGAACACGTCGGGCAGCCACAGGATCCGGGTCTCGACGCCGAGCTCGCGCATGAAGAACCGCTTGCCGTGCACCAGCTGGCGGACGAGCGACTCGCCTGAAGGCAGGTTGCAGTCCGCTTCGACCCACATCGCGCCGACCGGCTCCCACTGGCCGGCGGCGACCTTTTCCTTGATGCGCCGGTAGAGATCCGGGTACGACTGCTTGATCCAGGCGTACTGGGCCGGCTGCGAGCAGGCGAAGACGTAATCGGGGTGCTCGTCCATCAAGGCCAGCTGGGTGGACCAGCTGCGCGCGCACTTGCGCTTGCCTTCACGAAGCGGCCACTCCCACGCGGTGTCGATGTGAGCGTGTCCGACAGCCGAGATCACGTGCGTCCCGGCGTCCAGGTGCACGGTCTGTCCCTGGGGCTGGTCCCAGATCGCGAGCTCGGCCTGGCGCAGTACGAACGCCGGTTCGGGCGAGCTTCGCAGCGCGATCATCGAAGGCGCCGGCTCGCTTCCCTGCTCGCTCGCGCGAGGGTTGGCCGCCGCTTCGAGGTAGAAGTCGATCTCGGGGCCCTCGACGGGCAGCCGGCGGTGGTTGGGGTCGACCCCCCGCCAGGGCTTGCCTTCCTTCCAGGCGAGCGCCTCGCACGTGAAGCCGGGGGGCCCCTCGAAGCCGAGGTCGAAGATCGCGACCACGTTGCGGCCCTTCCATTGGTCCGGCACCCGTCCGCGGACGTGGAACCAAGTGGTGCTCCACGGCGCTCCCCAGGCGTCGCCCGCGTGGAAGGGCAGGAACTCCCCGCGCATCGCCTCGTCGAAGCTCACCGGCTCCCCCCGGACTGAGTACGCGGAAAGCTCTAGATCGCCCACGGGCCACTAGTCTGTTGCAATGCGGGTCGAAAAGGCGATCGAAGCCACTCCAGAGCTCCACGCCGCGCTGACGCGCCTGCTGCCGCAGCTCAACCCCGCGCTGCCGGTGCCCGACATGGAGCGCCTGCGCCGGCTGGTCGCAGACCCTGCCGTGACGCTTCTGATCGCTCGGGATGAGGGCCAGATCGTCGGCACCACCACGGTGATCGTCTACACGACACCGTTCTGGATCAAGGCGCGCCTGGACGAGGTGG
Organism: Candidatus Baltobacterales bacterium; assembly: GCA_035533335.1. Lineage (GTDB taxonomy): Bacteria > Chloroflexota > Dormibacteria > Dormibacterales > Dormibacteraceae > DATKSS01. Next base: position 13,231 of record DATLUC010000083.1, on the reverse strand, counting down.
TCGTGGATGGGGCGGCGCGCGGCAAGGGAGTGGGTGAGGCCCTGGTGAAGGCGAGCCTAGAGGTCGGCCGGCGAGCGGGAGCGCAGGTGGCGGAGCTCCAATCGGGGAAGGGCCCGGCGCGGGCTGCCGCCCATCGCCTTTACGAAAGGATGGGCTTCGAGATCCGCGACACCGACGTTTTCCGCACCAGTCTCAGCTAGTCGCGGTCAGCTTCTCCAGCCGGTCGACCATCGCCGCCAGCGTGGCGAACGCGGCCTCGACCGGCTCCCTCGACGTCATGTCCACGCCTGCCATCCGCAACCCGTCCATCGGATACATGGAGCCGGCGCTCTTCAAGAATGCGAGATAGGACTCGACCGCCTTGGGGTCGCCGTCCGCGACGCGTCCCACGAGGTGGTCGGCCGCCGCGATCCCGGTCGCATATTGATAGACGTAGAAGTTGCTGTACAGGTGGGTGTGGAACTGCGCCCAGGTCGAGCCGATGCGCTCGTAGTCGCGCGGCCCGACCTCGATCTCGGGGCCGTAGACCTCGAGCATGAGGTCCGCCATCAGGTGGTTGAGGTAGTCGGCGGTGATCGCGCCGCCGCGTTCGACCCTCTCGTGAACCTCGAGCTCGAGGCGCGCGAGCGAAGGCATGATGAAGAAGTAGCGGTAGAAGTTGGACATCGCCTCCTCGATGACGGCGATCTGAAACTCGGGGGCGGTCTTGGCGGCGAGGAGGTGCCTGCGGGTCAGCGCCTGGTGCATGTTGGATGCCACCTCGGCCTGGAACAGCCCGTAGTTCGAGTAGATGAACGGCTGGGTGTGGCGCGCGTAATGCGAGTGCATCGAGTGTCCCAGCTCGTGCGCGAGGGTGCTCATCGAGAAGACGTCGTCGTTGTAGCTCATGAAGATGAACGGCCTGGTGTCCATCACGCCGGTCGAGAACGCGCCCATGCGTTTGCCCCGATTGGGATAGATGTCGACCCATCGTTCTTCGTGCGCGCCACGGCGCAGGATGCGCACGTACTCGTCGCCGAGTGGCGCCACGCCCTCCGCGATCCAGTCCACGGCCTGGTCGTACGGAACGCTCAGGGTCGAAGCCCCGAGCTGCGCGCGGGTGTCGTACGGCTTCAACGTGTCGAGGCCCAGAGCTTTCCGGCGGACGCGCCAGTAACGGTGCCACGTGCCCACGTTGTCCCGGAACGTGCGGATGACGTTGTGGAAGACCTCGGTTGGGATGTGAGCCGGCTCCAGCGCCGCTTCGAGAGAGGACGAATAGCCCCTCGCCCGGGCAAAGAAGACGTCACGCTTGACGCCCCCGGCCAGGCTCGCCGCCATGGCGTGCTGCATGGCCAGGTGCGCGTCGGCGTAGCTCTCGAACGCGGTGCGGCGCACCTCGCGGTCGGCGTTCGTGAGCAGCGCCGCGATGGTGCCCTGGGCGACCTCGTACTGCTCGCCGCCGGCGGCCGTCGCCGGCGCGAACTTGAGGTCCGTGTTCGCCAGCACGCTGTGAACCGACAGAGCCGTCGCGAGCGGGTCCGATACCTGAGTGAGCAGCTGCTCGACCTCGGCGTTTCGGATTCGCTTTTGCAGCTTCTCGATGCGGTCGAAGTAGTGGCCCAGGTGCGACAGCCGGGGCGAAACGGAAACCCACTCTCGCAGCTTGGGGATGCCCAGCGCGATCATCTCGGGCTGCGCGAACGCGGTGGCGGCACCGACCTGGGCCGCGACCGAGCGCGCCCGGTCAGCTCGTGCAGCGGCGGCCTGGTCGCCCACGTCGACCGAGTACGCCATGGTGGTGTAGACCATCAGCTTGCCCATCTCGCGGTGCACGCGCTCCGAGGCGTCGAACCAGTCCGCCAGCGCATCCGGCGAGTCGCCGAGGTGGCCTTTGAACTCGGCGAGGTCGGGGAGGCGGGCGAGGATCGTCTCGAGGGCCTGCTCCCAGCCCGCCTCGGTCTGGAACACGCTCTCCCTGTCCCATGTGAAACGCGCGTCCACCTCGGTCCGCGCCGGGAGCGCCCTCGTCACGATCGTTAAGCGTAATGGTCGCTAGCATGGGCAGGTGCCTCGCGTCACGGCCAACGAGATCGACATCGAGTACCAGACATTTGGCGACCAGGCCGCTCCGCCGGTGCTGCTCGTGATGGGCCTCGGCGCCCAGATGATCAGCTGGAACGACGAGTTCTGCGAGCTGCTCGCCGGGCGTGGCTTCCATGTCATCCGTTACGACAACCGCGACTGCGGGCTGTCGACGTGGATGGACGAAGCGGGGCCCGCCGACATCGCGGGCGCCATCAGCGGTGAGGCGGCTCCCGCCTACACCCTCGACGACATGGCCGCCGACGCGGTCGGGCTGCTCGACGCGCTGGGAATCCGGGCGGCGCACGTAGTCGGCGCGTCGATGGGCGGATTCATCGTGCAGCTGATCGCCATCAACCATCCCGAGCGCGTCCTCACCCTGACCTCGATCATGTCCGGCCCGGCGCATCCCGAGTCCGCATCTCCGACTCCCGAGGCCACCGCCATCCTCTTCGCGCCGCCCGCGGCGACTCGAGAGGAGCGCATCACGCAGGAGATGTGGATCCGCCAGGTGCTGATGGGCCCGGCCGACCCCTTCGACGAGCGCATCGAGCGGGCACGGGCCGAGCGTGCGATCGACCGCGCGTACCACCCGGCCGGCACGGGCAGGCAGTTCGCGGCCGTCCTCGCGACCCAGCCGCGGCTGGAGCTGCTGAGGGGCGTTCGCGTGCCGACGCTCGTCATCCACGGACTCTCCGACATCCTCATCCCGGTCGAGAACGGCCGCGCCGTGGCCGGTGCGGTGCCAGGGGCCCGCCTCGTCGAGATCGAGGGAATGGGCCACGACCTGCCGAAGCGCGTTTGGCCGCAGCTGCTCGATGAGATCGTGGCGCTGTCCCAACGCGCCGGCACGCTGCAGCCGAGCTGATCGACATGGCGGGCGTCCTTCTGGCTGCGGGGGCAACTGGCCTGGACGGCGTCAGTCCCGCGCTGGCGGTGCTGGCCGGCCTGGTCTCCTTCGTCTCGCCGTGCGTGCTCCCGCTCGTCCCGGGCTACCTCGCTTATCTCGGAGCGCGAGCGGCCCAACCGGTCGCGGTCGGCAGCCCGGAGGCGTCTCCCCACGGGTGGGGAGGTGGCGCTTCCCCGCTTCCTTCGGGGACCCCGCGCGTCCAGCGTGGGGTAGGTGCCCGCAGGGCCGGATGGGGAGGTGCAATCACCAATTCCGTCTCGCTTCCCGTCGCGGCCGCCGGCGTCGGTTTCGTGGCCGGCCTGTCGCTCGTCTTCATCCTCTTCTTCTACGTGTTCTCGCTGGTCGTGCAGCCGGTGCGCGCATTCGTCCCGGTCGTGGCGGGAATCTTCGTGATCGCCCTGGCGCTGCATGTCGCGGGCCTCATCCGCCTGCCCTTGCTTTCGGGCGAGTATCGCGTCATGAAAAGCGCGCCGCAGGGGGGTGGAGTCGCGGGCGGCTTCGTCCTGGGCATGGGGTTCGCGAGCGGCTGGACGCCATGCATCGGCGTGACGCTGAGCGCTGTCCTGAGCTCGGCCGTGACCGCCGGGACGACCGCGCAAGGACTCGGTTTGATGGTCGCCTACTGTCTCGGTCTCGGCCTTCCGTTCATCGCGCTCGCGTTCGCGCTCGAGAGCGCCAAGCCGTTGGTACGGCTGGTCAACCAGCACCGCCGTGCCATCGACCTGGCCTCGGCGGCCGTGCTGCTGGTGATGGGAGTGCTGCTGCTTACCAACAAGCTGACGGTGCTGTCGGCCGGAATCTCCCAGCTCGTTCCGTCCTGGCCCTCGCCGACCCTCTAGAGGTCGAAATAGCCGCGCCGGCTGAAGACCAGGGGCGCAATTCCCTCCCGGTGCACGCCTTCGGTGACCAGGCCGATCAGGACCCAGTGGTCGCCGCCTTCGATGGTGTCACGGAGAGTGCAGACGGCATACGCCGCGGCGTCATCCTCGAGGATGGGGCCGCCGATCGGGCTGGACGGCTTTCGCCACGACAACGAGTCGAACTTGTCGGTCGCCTTGGTGGCCATGTGCCGCGCCAGCCGCTCGCGCCCCGCGGCCAGGATGTTGGCCGTGAAGCCACCTGTGTGCTGGACGGCGGGAAGGGTGTTCGATGACTTGTCGATGCAGGCCAGGGCCAGGGGGGGCTCCAGCGAAACGGCGCAAAAAGCGCTGACTGTGAGCCCGCGCGGCCGCCCGTCGTCGCCGAAGGCGGTCAGCACCACGACGCCACTCGGGAAGCTGGCCATCACCTCCCGGAAACGCTGGGGCTCGATCACCGGAGGATGTTAGTCGGGGCCTGTTGACGAACACTTGTTTGTGGCTTGGGAAGCGGTCAAACTGTTTTGAGTGGGAAGTTCGCTCGACCTCTTCGGACCGGCCACGCGCGAATGGTTTCAGGCCTCTTTCGCGGGGCCGACGCATGTCCAGGAACGGGGCTGGCAGGAGGTGGCGGCCGGGCGTCACGTGCTCATGGCGGCGCCGACCGGCAGCGGCAAGACGCTGGCCGCATTCCTGTGGTGCATCGACCGCCTGACCAGCGAGCCGCCGCCGCCGGAGGCGGAGCGCTGCCGCGTCCTCTACGTATCGCCCTTGAAGGCGCTCGCCCACGACGTGGACCGCAACCTGCGCTCGCCCCTGGTCGGGATCAGGCACCACATGGAGACGCTCGGTCTGACGGCGCCCGAGATCTCGGTCGCCATCCGCACGGGTGACACCCCCTCAGACGTCCGCCGCTCGATGGAGCGCCACCCGCCCGACATCCTCATCACCACTCCCGAGTCGCTCTTCCTGCTGCTCACCAGCGCGGCTCGCAAGATGCTCGCCTCGGTCAGGTGGCTCATCGTGGACGAGATCCATTCCGTGGCCGCCACCAAGCGCGGCAGCCACCTGGCGCTCAGCCTCGAACGGCTCTGCGCCCTCACCAAGGTCGAGCCTCAGCGCATCGGGCTTTCCGCGACGCAGCGGCCCCTCGACGAGGTGGGCCGCTTCCTGGGCGGGACGGACCGCGAGGTCGCGATCGTCGACGCCGGCCGGCTGAAGACGATGGAGGTCAGAGTCGAGGTCCCGGTCGAAGACATGGCACGCCTGACTGTCGAGGACGAGCGCGGCCAGGTCGCCAACAGCATCTGGCCTGCGATCTATCCGCGCCTGCTCGAGCTGATCCAGCAGCACCGCTCCACGATCGTGTTCGTCAACTCCCGCCGCCTGGCCGAGCGCATCGCAGCTCGCGTCAACGAGCTGGCCGGGGAGGAGCTGGTGCGCGCTCACCACGGCTCCATCGCGCGAGAGCAACGCCTCCTGATCGAGGACCAGCTGAAGGCCGGCGTCGTGCGCGGTCTGGTGGCTACCTCGACCCTCGAGCTCGGGATCGACATGGGTGCCGTCGACCTCGTACTCCAGATCGAGGCGCCGCCGAGCGTGGCCGCGGGCATCCAGCGCGTCGGCCGCGCGGGCCATTCGGTGGGTGAGATATCGCGAGGCGTTGTCATCCCGAAGTTCCGCGGCGACCTGCTCGAGTCGGCAGCCGTGGTCGAGGGGATGCTGGACGGCCGCATCGAGTCGACGGTGGTGCCGCGCAAGCCGCTAGACGTCCTCGCCCAGCAGGTGGTCGCGATGTGCGCGATGGACGAGTGGGACGTGGACGAGCTGGGCCGCGTCGTGCGCCGCGCATACCCTTACGGCGACCTCGGCCCTCGCGCCTTCGAATCCGTGCTGGACATGCTCAGCGGCCGCTACCCGTCCGACGAGTTCGTAGAGCTGCGTCCTAGGATCGTCTGGGATCGGGTTGCCGGCAAGGTTCGCGGGCGGGCGGGCGCGCAGCGCCTGGCGGTCACCAACCCGGGGACCATCCCCGACCGGGGCCTCTACTCCGTGAACCTGCTCGAGGACGGGCGGCGAGTTGGCGAGCTCGACGAGGAGATGGTCTACGAGACGCGCGTGGGGGAGACGTTCGTCCTCGGCGCGTCGACCTGGCGCATCGCCGAGATCACCCCCTCGCAGGTGCTGGTCACGCCGGCTCCAGGCGAGCCGGGCAAGATCGCTTTCTGGAAAGCCGACGCGCCAAGCCGACCGGTCGAGCTCGGGGCCGCGCTCGGCAAGATGGTCCGGGAGCTTCGCGCCGTCGGCCCCGAGGCGGCGGCGACCAGGTTGCGCGACCGTGCCGGTTTCGACGACCTCGCGATCAAAAACCTGCTCGCGTACCTCGACGACCAGGCCGCCGCGACCGGCGTCGTCCCGGACGACCGGACCATCGTCGTGGAACGGTTTCGAGACGAGGTCGGCGACTGGAGGGTCTGCCTCCTCACCCCATTTGGGGGGCGCGTGCACGCGCCGCTCGCGCTGGCCCTCGAGGCTCGCCTGCAGCAGAAGCTCGGCGTCGATGCGCGCGCGTTGTGGACCGATGACGGGATCGCGATGCACCTTCCGGAGGTCGAGTCGCCCCCGTCGCTCGAGGAGCTCATCCTCGATCCCGAAGAGGTTCAAGCCCTCGTCGGGTCCCAGCTGCCGGGGTCGGCGCTGTTCGCCGCCCGTTTCCGTGAGAACGCCGCACGATCGCTTCTGCTGCCGCGCCGCCGGCCAGGCCAGCGCACCCCGCTGTGGCAGCAGCGCATGCGCAGCGCGGGCCTGCTTCAGGTGGCTGGTCGGTACCCGGACTTCCCGATCCTGGCCGAGACGTGGCGCGAGGTGATGAGCGACCACTTCGACATGCCGGCGCTCACCGCACTGCTGCGCTCCATCCGATCCCGCGAGGTCCGCGTGGTCGCGGTCGACACGGAGCGTGCCTCCCCGTTCGCGTCATCGCTGCTCTTCTCGTACGTGGGCGAGTTCATGTACGAGGGCGATGCTCCCTTGGCGGAGCGTCGAGCACTTGCGCTGACCCTGGACCGCGAGCTACTGGCCGAGCTCCTCGGCAGCGAGGATCTCCGCGAGCTTCTCGACCCTGAGGCGATCGCAGCCGTGGAGCTGGAGCTCCAGGGCCTGTTGCCGGAACGGTTTCCGCGCGATATCGACGAGGCCCACGACCTGCTCATCAGGCTGGGCGACCTGTCGGTCGAGGAGGCTAGGGCGCGGGGCATCGCCGAGGAATGGTTGCTCGGGGTCCAGAAGGAGCGCCGAGCGGTCTCCGTCCGCTTTGCCGGCGAGGCGCGGTGGATCGCCGCCGAGGATGGGGGCCGCTACCGCGAGGCCCTTGGGGCAAGTCTTCCGATCGGCCTGCCGGAGGTCTTTCTCGACCCCGGCCCCGATCCGCTCGAGGCGTTGCTTCGCCGGTGGGCCCGCACCCACGTGCCCTTTGTCACCGCCGAGCCGTCTGCACGATGGGCGCTCGCCGCGCCTGCGGTCGAGGCGGCTCTGACCCGGCTCGCGGCGCGGGGCGACGTGCTGGCGGGAGAGTTCAGAAAGGCGGCTCACGGCCGCGAATGGTGTCACCCCGACGTGCTGCGGATCCTCCGCCGGCGCTCCCTCGCCGCGCTCCGTCGCGAGGTCGAGTCGGTCGCGCCCGAGGCGGTCGCTCGATTCCTTCCAGCGTGGCACGGGATCGGGGTCAAGGCCGGCGGGATCGACCGCCTGCTGGAGGTCGTTTTTCAGCTGCAGGGCCTCGCGCTGCCTGCCACCGTCATCGAGCGCGACGTCATCGCGAGCCGTGTCGCGAACTACTCCGACCGCTTGCTCGACGAGCTGGTCTCCATGGGCGAGGTGGTTTGGGTCGGGCGCGGTCCGCTGGGTCCGAGCGACGGGCGGGTCGCACTCTACCTTCGAGGGGACGCGCCGAGACTCGTCCCCGCGCCCACCGATCCACCGCATTCCGAGCTGCATGACCTGATCAGAGCGCATCTCAAGTCACGCGGCGCGAGCTTCTATCGCGACCTCTACAACTCGGCCGGAGGCGGCGACGATGAAATCGTTCTCGACGCCCTCTGGGATCTGGTCTGGTCGGGCGAGGTGACCAACGACACCTTTGCGCCCCTGCGCCTCCTGGGCCCGGCGGCGCGAAAGCCGGCGCGCCGCCCTCGCCTACCGCGCCTCATTCAGCCTCGCGCGACCGGGCGATGGTCGTTGGTGGAGGACCTGGTCGGGTTCGGCGCCAACGCCACCGAGCGGCTCCACTCGGAGGCCGGTGTGCTGCTGCAAAGGCACGGGGTCCTGACCCGCGAGGCGGTGATCGCCGAGGGATGGCCCGGAGGTTTCGCCGGCCTGTATCCGGTGCTCCGCGCCATGGAGGAGTCCGGGCGCATTCGCCGCGGCTACTTCGTAGAAGGCCTCGGCGGCTCCCAGTTCGCCCTCCCCGGCGCGGTCGACCGGCTGCGCTCCCACCGGGACGAGGGTGGGGGCATCGTGGCGCTGGCCGCGACCGACCCTGCCAACGCATACGGATCGGTGCTGCCGTGGCCTGAGTCCGATGGGAGGATGGCGCGCGCGGCCGGCGCATTCTGCGTCCTGGACGGCGGAGGGTTGGTGCTCTACCTCGAGCGCGGGGGACGGTCATTGATCACGCGCGGAGAGGTCACGGCCACCCACCTGGCAGCGCTGATCGCGGTCGCCACGCGGGCGGGCAAGCTCGAGCTGCAGAAGGTGGACGGGGCGCCGGTCATGGAGTCCCCGCTGAACGCCCTGTTGCGGGAAGCGGGTTTCTCATCGACGCACCGCAGCCTGGTCGCCTACGCCAACCGCGGCTGAGCCCCGTTTTGGCGGCGGGTACGATTACCTCTCCGTCGGGGAGTAGCGCAGCTCGGTAGCGCACTTGACTGGGGGGTGTAAGTGGCCTGAACGCTTGCGGGCGGGACCGCTTGCCTCCATCGCCCGTATTCGGCATGGCATTTGATCGCACCTTGACGCGACCTTAACCTGAGCTTATGATTATCGGTGGCAGATGCCACACCACCGCGTTATAGGAGGACCCTCCATGCCGACCACCAAGGTCAGAGTCTCACCAGCCAGTACCACGTCGACAGTTAAGGTCAGAGTCTTATCCGGGGGCGCCGCGTCGGAGATTGAGCAAGCCATCACCGATTACCTAGTCTCGGTCGATGCCCGCACCCGCAACAGCCGCACCCGCGATTTCTACGCGTTCGGTCTGGAGCGCGTCCTCCTGCCCTTCTGTCGGGCGCAGGGGATCACCCGCCTGGACCAGCTGGACCAGCGCGTCATTGACCGCCTGGCCGCTGAGCTCAACAGCCGGCGCAAGGAGAACGGCGACCCGCTATCACCCGCAAGCGTTGCTACCTACCTCCGCGCGTCTCGCCAATTCATGAAGTGGGCAGCTGGTCGCGTCCCGGCCGGCGTCACCGTTCCGCGGCCGTCAGTCCCCAAGCAAGACCTCAGCGAAAAGGTCCTGACGCGAACCGAGATGACCGCACTCGTGGAGTCGGCGCCGACCGTGCGCGACCAGGCGTTGCTTGAGCTCTTGTGTTCGCGTGGCTTGCGCCTTGGCGAAGCGCTCGCGCTCACGGTCGACGACGTTCAGGACCGCGGCCGCGCCGGCCGGTTCGTCCTGATCCGTCACCGATTGCAAGGCGGTGGCGCCAAGGGCGACAGCGGCCGCGAGGTTCCGATCCGCCCGTCTCTCTATGCCCGGCTGCACCAGCTGACCCTACGGCGGCCGCCTGACGCGCTCACAAACCGCCTGTTCATCACTAGTCGCCGGCGCCACGGAGAGTACACGGCCCTCGCCAAGCGCTCAGCGGAGAACATGGTCGACGTCGCAGCCGAGCGCGCCGGGATCACGAAGCGGGTTTACCCGCACCTCCTGCGCCACAGCTTCGCCACCGATTGGATGCGCCGACGCAACGACCCGGTGACTCTACAGCGCTTGCTAGGCCACGCCGACCTGGACATGATCTCGAGCACCTACGCGCACCCGAGCTCGTCAGACCTTTACGACGCAACGCTGGCCTACGACCGGGAAGACGAGGACTAATGAAGCTCTATCACCGCACTACGCGCGTCGCAGCTGAGGCGATCCTCGCCGGCGGATTCAAGGATGGGACCGGCACGTATATGACCACGCGCGAATGGACTGGCGTGTGGCTGTCGGCCAGGCCGCTGGACTTTGCCGACGGCATCCCGAACGATTGGGTCGCCATCCTTGAAATCAAGTTGCCAGCCAGGGTGGTAAGGGCCTATGAATTCGAAGGCAAGACAGCCGAGGGCTCTGATCGCTGGCCAAGCAACCTCGATAGTCTCTCGCTCGACCTGTTTGTCAATGATGCGCGCGCATTCCGCTGGAGTGGGCCCGACCGGGAGTTCCTAGTGCCGGCGGCGATCGTCAATGCCGCGGGCCGACCGTCACTCACGCTCGACGAGGACTGATGTGGGGCGGTTCGACGATATCAACGCGCAGGCGGCTGCAGGACGGGCCCGGCCGGATGAGCGACGAGCGCACGTGAAGCCTGATGGGCGCGCGTTCTGTGGGTGGGATGACGGCACGGTTTTGACTCGCCTGTTCGTGCCACCTGATGGTGGCCTGATCGCGGAACTGGACGGGTGGGTCGAGGCGGATGGTATCCACGAACTACACAGGCGCCGTCGCAGCCGAGCCGCCCGGGAAAAGAAGGACATCCCGAGAATGCAAGCTGCCATGGACGAGTTGCGGGTGAACATCTTCCACTCGCACGGCTTCAAGACCTTCGGCAAGCGCGATCTACAGCTGCCGGCGCGGTTCCGTTGCCCCCGATGCCGGCAGGTGAGTGTCATCAAAGAATTTCCCGTGCAAAGTCCGGCGCAATCCACTAAACTGGCGCCAACCTAGTCAGAGGGGTAGCCTCGACCTCGACCTCGAAGCGCCCAACCGTTCGGAGTCTGCGGGAACGACCGCGACGAACGAGGTTGGAGCGTTTTGCCGATGAGAACCGCTGGACTCCATCAACGCGGGGTCGTTCTCGATCGCGAACGGTTGCGTTTCGAAACGGCCAGGCGCGCCATCAGCCAGAGGCGACTCGCCTACCTCGCGCACGTCAACGAGGTGACCTTAAGCCGCATCGCGAACGGGCACCCGTGCAGCCTTAGAACCCTCGCCAAGATCACGGACGCGCTCTCGACTGTGCCGATCCTGGTCGGCGCCGACTCGATCGTGCTTGCCCCAGAAAAGGAAAGCACCGCGGCCTCGACCTCCGCGGTGCTCGAGGAGGTCAGCCGTGCCAGCGGCCACCCTCGCCGATAGGCTACCACGCAGGCGACCGACACGCGCTGAGATCCTGACTCAGGCTCTGCTCTACGTGGTTGAGGGTCACGGCGATGGAGTTGCCGACCGACACCTGGATGCTCTCGCCGTCGTCGTCGTGGGCGCATGGATTCGGCGCCGGCGGCAACGCATCGCGGAGGTCGACGACCTCGAACGCTCGGCGGTGCGCGTCTTTCGTCGGCAGAGGCGGACGGCATGATCCAGACACGCGAGCGCGTCGACCTTCTGCTCGAGAACGCTCAGCTGCGCGAGCAACTGGGGCGACACGACGAGGACCAGGTGGAGCTCGCCGCCCAGCGCTGCTTTCGCGCGTATCGCATGATGGGCGGCCACGCGATGACATTGGCGTCGTGGCGGGCGCGGGTCAGGGAGCTGCTCACATGAGCGCCGCACCCGGGTGGCGTGACGAGGATGCAACCACGGCGAAACCCACGGCCGCGTGCAAGTGCGGTGCGACATCGTGGACCTGGTACCGACCAGAGCAGCGATGGACCTGCGCAGCGTGCGGAGCATACCCGCGGAAGGACCGGCAGGCATGAGCCCGCAACAAAGGAATGCCACCCCGCCGGCACTGTCCTTCAAGACGGCGCAGCAGCGATCGTCCGAGAAGCCGGCGACCATCGACTGGGTGATTGGAGGCCTCGCAGCTGCCGCGATGGTCAGTGAGGTCGACGGCCCGCACAAGTCCTCCGGCAAGACGACCCTCATGGCCCACGCGGTGCGCGCCAAACTGGATGGCCGGCCGTTCTTAGGCCTGCCCACCAAGGCGGGACCCGTGGTGTGGGTGACCGAAGAATCGTGGGCGACCTTTCAGGAGCCACTGCGCGACGCCGGACTACTGGAGCGCGCCGACCTCTACATCTTGTGCCGGGAAGACGCCTTCGGTGCCGACTGGAACGAGGTGGCTCGACAAGCCCGCGAGCTGGTGGTGAAGGTGGGCGCCAACCTCTTGATCGGCGACACATTGTCGAGCCTGGCCGGCTTGAAGGGCGACGACGAGAACAGCGCCGGCGCTGCAGGCGCGGCGATCCGCCCAGTGCAGGAGATTGCGGCTACCGGGGCCGCCGTCGTGGTCACGCGCCATGAACGCCGCGCAGGTGGCGACGTTGGCGAGTCGGGCCGCGGATCGACGGCGTTCAGCGGCGCCACGGACATGATCTTTAGGCTGACTCGGCTCGGGGGCGAAGGTCGCGCCACCATGCGGAAGCTTGACTACATCGGCCGGATCCGCAACCTGCCGGACAGCCGAGTCATCGAGTTGACGGAGCACGGCTACATCCTGGTCGGCAGCGAGGGCGATGTGAAGCTCCGCGAGGCCGTGGCGGCGCTCTTGGATCACCTGCCGGACCAGGAAGAGGCGGCGGTGACGCTGCCCAGCTTGTGGGCGCCGGAAGGACCTCTGGACGGCTCGACGATCGGCAAGACGACCCTCCGCCTGGCCGCGGAAACCCTGCTGCGGACCGGAAAACTGGCCAGAAAGGAGCTCAGCGCACGAAAGCACGTGTTTTGGTGCGTGTCCGGTGCTAACGGGGTCACCGGACACACAGGAAATAAGGCCGAAGACGAGACGGCGTCCGAGCGTGTGTCCGGTGTCCACACTCCTATAGGGAGTGGACACATACGGACACCGGACACCGACGTGTGGACACCGGACACGTACACCGGGTGGGCGGATGTCGAGTTTGGGCTGGACGAAGAATCAGAGGTAGCCGAACCCGCCTACGACCCTGACGAGCTCGCTGAGGTGGTCCGGTGAAACCGGCCACGCCTTCCTTAAGCGCCACCTCCCGGGGAAGCGCGCCTGACCAGAAGTCAGGTGTCTTAACGAGACAGGCCGTCGTGAACTCAGTAGACTCGCTGTCAGAGGCAACCACGTGATGTCATGGCACTTGACCGCCCGAATCTCTCGCCGATTTCCCAACGACCTCGCGCATGCTGCGTGCTGCCTCTCACGCACACCCAGCCCACCTGTGGGATCCGCGCCATGCTGAGCTACGCGCCGAACGGGATCAGCGTCTCGGATCACGCGATCGAACGCTG
>DATLUC010000082.1:0-11653 GCA_035533335.1 Candidatus Baltobacterales bacterium | reverse complement strand
CTCGAATCGAGGGCCCGTATCCAGACCGTCTCGCGAGTCGCAATACTCTGGCAAGGGTCAGAGCTCAAAGTCAATGGATAACGCGTTCTATTTTGGCCGCGGCCCGACCTTCTTCAGCGATGTTTCAGCCGAACTTGGTTTGCATGGCGGCGGCGGGCGTGACTAACGTTAGGTTTGAGCTATGAAGCGAAGGCAGAAGGCCGCAGGCGCGCAGCCGCCGGACCCGGTGCCGCCGATCCACGTCCTGGGCGAGACGCAGGCCCGGATGGCGCCCTGGCGAACGCTGATCTCGGCGGTCCACCCGAACCCGTCGATCAAGATCAACCACGGCGCCACGTTCCTGGTCAGCGACCGCCACGGTTCGATCCCGCTCGCGGCAGGTGACTACGGCCTCTACTCCGCCGACACCCGCTTCATCTCCCGCCACGAGCTGAGGCTCAACGGGAAGCAGCCGGACTCCGTCGCCTCGGTGCGCCTGTCGTTCCGCCACGCCCGCTGGCACATGATCGCCGACAGCATCGCCGGGCCGGGTGGCGACATGCGCGAGGCCAAGGTGGCGATCACCGTCGACCGGCTCGTCAGCCTTCACCGAATGCACGAAGACCTCTCGCTCCACACCTACGCCAGGGCGCCTTTGAGCGTCCTCCTGGAGATCGCGCTGGAAAGCGATTTCGCGGACCTGTTCGAGGTCAGGTACAAGTCATGGCAGCGCCGCGCCGACCTGAACACCTGGTGGGTCGGGCCGAACAGCCTCGAGGCTCGCTACCAGAACAAGGATTTCGTCCGCCGCTGCCTGGTGCGTACGCTCACCGAGCGCGCCGGCATCACCTACGCCAACGGCTCTCTGCGCCTTCCGATTGACCTTGTGCCCGGCGAGGAATGGCGGCTCTGCCTGCAGTACGACCTCCTGACCGACGACAACCAGATGCCGCCACTCGAGGAGAAATGCGCCTTTGACCCGAGCCAGGGCGATCCCATGGAGATGGCCCGCAGCTGGCAGATGTCCGTTTCACAGATCGAGCCGTCCGACATCCGCTTGAAGTTCGCCTACGAGCGTGCGATCGAGGACTTCGCGGCGCTGCGGCTCCACGAGCAGGACTCCTCGTCGGACCGCTGGATGCCGGCGGCCGGGCTGCCGTGGTTCATGGCGCTGTTCGGCCGCGACTCGGAGATCGCCTCGCTGCAGGCGATGGTCGCCCAGCCGGCGGTAGCCGCCGGCACGCTGGAGAACCTGGCCAAGTGGCAGTCAGACTTCAACGACCCCGAGCGCGACGCCGAGCCGGGTAAGATGCCGCACGAGCTGCGCGTCGGCGAGTGGGCGCACTTCGGCATCGTTCCGCACCGTCCTTATTACGGGACCGCCGACGCCACTCCCCTGTATCTGCTGCTGCTCGCCGAGAACTACCGCTGGCTGGGCGACGCGACGGCGCTGGTGTCGTTCAAGAGCGTGGCCGAGCGGTGTCTCGAGTGGGTAGACAAGCACGGGGACCGGGACGGCGACGGGTTCCAGGAGTACGCCCCGCGCACACCGAGTGGTTACCGCAACCAGGCGTGGCGTGACGCGCACGACGGGGTGCTCGATGAGACAGGAGCGTTCCCCGAGCTGCCGATCGGGACGTCGGAGATGCAGGCGTATGTCTACGGCGCCAAGATGCGGATGGCGCCCCTGTTCGACGCGTGGGGCGATGCGGCCCGCGCCAAGCAGCTGCTGCGCGAGGCCGCCGAGCTCAGGAAGCGGTTCATCGAGCGGTTCTGGTCCGACGAGAGCGGAGAGCTGGCGTTCCTGCTCGACGGTCACAAGAGGGCCGTGCGGACGGTCGTCTCCAACTCCGGGCACTGCCTGTGGATGGGCATCCTCGACCAGGCGCGTGGACGCGCGGCCGGCGAGCGGCTCATGAAGCCCGACATGTTCAGCGGCTGGGGCGTGCGCACGTTGTCCGACCAGCACCCGTCTTACGACCCCCACTCGTACCAGCGTGGATCGGTATGGCCGCACGACAGCGTGATCGCAGCGGCCGGCCTCCGGCGCTACGGGTTGGTCGAGGAGGCATGGACGGTCCTCGACGGGCTGCTCGGGGCGGTCATGTGCTTCGAGGACATCCAGATGCCGGAGCTGTTCGCCGGGTTGCCCAAGCTCGAGTTCGCCGTCCCGGTGCCGTACCGGATGGCCAACGTGCCCCAGGCCTGGTCGGCCGGCTGCGTGCTGCAGATGGTGAGGATCCTGCTCGGCCTCGAGCCGGACCTGCCCGCCGGACGGCTCTACGTCGACCCGGCCCTGCCACCCTGGTGCCCAGAGCTCGTGCTCGATAACCTGCGGATAGGGCCTCACGAAGTGAGGCTCAGCGTCCGGCGCGAGCCAGGTGGGCACTCGGTGGACGCTGATGGGAGCGGCCTCGAGATCGTGCGGGGCACGCCGCCCTGGCTGGAGATCCCATCCGACTGAATGCCGGGTATCCCGGCCGCGCGAGCGTTGATGCGTGACCTTCACGCTCCGAGTGTTCTATTGCCGTGAACCCCCGCCGGATAGCCCTCATCGTCAGTCCCTGGTACCCGGTCCCACCCGTCGGCTATGGCGGCATCGAGCTCATGGCGTACAACCTCGCCTGCGAGCTCCAGGCTCGCGGGCACCAGGTCAGCGTGATCGGCCAACAGGGATCCAGGGGACCGTTCGAGTCGATCGCGATCGCTCCTGGGAGCTGGTCCAGCCAGCTGGGCGGCCGCGACCACATGCCGCGCGAGCTCCTCTTTCTTTACCGAGCCTATGACCTTGTCCGGCGCCGCGCATTCGACGTCGTCCACGACCACTCGGGCTTGACCGGGATCCTGCTGGCCGCGACCAGCAGACTTCAGACTCCGGTGGTCGCCACGTTGCATGGGGCGCTCAGCGAAGCCGAGGGAGAGTACCTCGCAGCAGTCGATCATCGGGTCCACCTCGTCGCGATCAGCCGCGCCCAGCAGGCCCTGGTGGCGGGTGTCGACTGGAGGCGGGTCGTCTACAACGCCGTCGACCCGAGCGAGTACCGCCCCATCACGCGGCGCGAGGACAAGGAGGATTACGTGGTCCAACTGGCGCGGATCTCGGCCGACAAAGCCCAGCACCTTGCGATCGAGATGGCGCAGCGCCTCAACGTGAAGCTTGTCCTCGCTGGAAAGGTCGACAAGGATTCGGTCGGCTACTTCGAAGAGCGCATCAAACCCCACCTGGGCGACCGGGTGACCTGGCTCGAGAACGTGGTGGGCGAGGACAAGGCGAATCTTCTGGCGCACGCGAAGGCGATGGTCTTCCCGATCCAGTGGGAGGAGCCTTTCGGCATCGCGATGGTGGAGGCGATGGTCAGCGGCACGCCGGTCATCGCGATGGCACGCGGCGCCGCGACGGAGCTGGTAGAGCCAGGGGTGACGGGCTTCCTCGCGGCGGACGTGGACGGCATGGTAGACGCCTATAGATGCCTCGACCAGATCGACCTCGCAGGGTGCGTCGAGCGCGCTAGCTCGCGCTTCGGTCCCCGCCAGATGGCCGACGGCTATCAATTCGTCTACGAGCGGGCGATCGAGGAGTCTTACTACCGAGACCGCCTCTGACCCCAACCCGCCCCGACCCGCTTCTTACCGGGCGCTGAATTGACACCCTGCAGCCATTTGATACAGTCACAGGATCTGTTTAGGCGAGGCTGGAGGATTGGATGAAACACATGAATAATTTCGGCCTGATTGCGGCGGGTGCGCTCGCCGCTCTCGCTGTCGGGGCTTGCGGCGGTTCGGGGGGCACCGGCGGATCCTCCCCCTCGACCACACAGGTAGGCGGATCGGCAACCCTGTGGGCCGAATGGACGAGCACTGAGCAGCAGGACTTCCTAGCCTCCCTCGCGCCGTTCGAGACCCAAAGCGGCGTCACCATCAACTACTCCGGCAAGGGCAACAACACCGATACCGCGATCGCCTCCGCCGTGGCCGGCGGAGCACCGCCTGACGTGGCGCTCGTGCCTGACCCGGCCACCGTCCAGACCCTCGCTTCCAAGGGTTCGATCAAGCCGCTGGACAGCATCCTGGGCAACCTGACGTCCAACTACGGCTCCGCCTGGAACCAGCTCGTGACATCCAACGGCAAGCTCTACGGCGTTTGGTTCAAGGGAGCCAACAAGAACACCATCTGGTACAACCCGGCGGAGTTCAACGCCGCCGGCATCACCTCTCCGCCGGCCACGTGGGAAGACCTGCTCAAGGACGCCAGCACACTCAAAGCCGCCGGCATCGCCCCGTTTTCGCTGTGCACCGACATCGGCTGGCCGATGGCTGACTTCTGGCAGAACGTGTACCTCAAGACGGCCGGGGCCCAGGCCTACAACGCCCTCGCCGCCCACACGACGAAGTGGACCGACCCGACGGTGACGACTGCGTTCACCACGTTCGGCCAGCTCGTCGGAGACCCCACGAACCTCGCGGGCGGCGTGCAGGGTTCGCTCGCCAACAACTACCCGGAGTGCGTCGACAAGGTGTTCCCCAAGCCGGGCGCGCAGCCGCAGGCGGCCATGGTCTTCGAGGGAGACTTCGTCACCTCTGAGATCACCGCCAACTCGAGCAACTACACCGGCGGGACGACCGGAGCAGGCGGCGCCGCCTGCACCACCGACGCGGCCAAGACGCCCTGCTACAACTTCTTCGACTTCCCGGCTCCGTCTGCCGACAGTGCCAACAAGGGCGCGGTCCAGGGCGCCGGGGACGTGGCCATCATGCTCAAAGACACCCCGCAATCCGAGGCGTTGATCAAGTACCTGGCCGGACCTCAAGGCGCTTCAATCTGGGCGCACCTGGGCGGGTTCGCGTCGCCCAACAACAAGGTGCCTTCGAGCTCTTATCCCGACAGCGTGACGCAGGCGGACGCCAAGGCCCTCGTCGACGCGACCGGCTTCGTGTTCAGCCTCGACGACCTCCAGGGGACGTGGGAAAAGAACATGTGGCAGGACATGCTGGACTTCCTGAGGAATCCCAGCAGCTCGAACATCACAGCGATCCAGGCCAAGATGGACCAGGAAGCGACCACGGGCCTGGGCCACTAGGCACCAGGTCGGTTGGTTTGGGGGGACGAGGGCGCCACAGGGATGCGGCGCCCCCGTCTCGGCCGTCGTTCAGCGAAATCGGCCGCGAGGGGTGAAGAGTGATAGGGACTGACATCCAGCCCAAGAGGGCGGTGGCGCCGGCGGCGAAACGCGCCAAAACCGAGGGCGGCGGGGGCGGCTGGCGTTCTCACCTAGGTTCCCTCGCCTTCCTCGCGCCGGGAGCCGTCTGGCTCGTGGCCATCACCATCTATCCCCTCGTCGCGACGGTCCGCAACAGCCTGTACGACGCGTCGGCGACCAACTTCGTTGGCCTGGCCAACTACAAGGCGATCTTTACGACGGCCACGATCCTGACGACGTTCCGCAACAACGTCATCTGGGTGGTTGTCTTTCCCTTATTGGTCACGTTCGTAGGCCTCGTGTACGCCGTGCTCTCAGAGCGGATCCGGTGGTCGACGGCGTTCAAAACGATCATCTTTGTGCCCATCGTCTTCAGCGCGACCGCGTCGGCGCTGATCTGGCGGTCCATCTTCGACCTCGACCCTCATATCGGAGTCGTCAACGCGGCCATCCAGACCGCTAGCGACTGGTTCAACCCTCCGGGTCTGTATCCGATCGACACGTCCACCGGGCAGACGGTCGCGCACCTCGCCTCGAGTGGCGTTGCCACCGGGTCCGGCGGCAACCTCGAGAGCACGAACTCTGTGTCGGCCGGTGATACGGTCGAGCTCGGCCTGATCGGCATCAGCCCGACAACCCTGTCGACCCTGGGCGCGCAGCTGGCCATCGAGCCGTCTTCATCGCAAAAGGACATCACCGGCCTGGTCTGGCGTGACTTCTCGCCGGCCAATCCAAGCGTCCGGGGGGTGGTGCAGCCGGACGAGGTCGGTCTGCCCGGGCTCCAGCTAAGCCTGCTGGCCGCCGATGGAAGCACCGCAGGCGCTGCGACGACCGACGCGCACGGCGACTTCCGGTTCTCCAACGTGGGAACCGGCAGCTTTCGGGTTCAGATCGACCCGCACAACTTTCAGGCCGGCTTCACGGGGACCTTCTGGCTGGGCACCCAATCCCTGACGCCCACGAGCAGCCTGAACAGGACGGAGCAGGCGCTGTTCAACGTGCCTCTGGTTGACCTGGCGATGATCGTGGCTTACCTCTGGATCTGGGCGGGCTTCGCGATGGTCGTGATCGGAGCAGGTCTGGCGGCGCTCGACCGCGACGTGCTCGAGGCGGCCCGGATCGACGGCGCCGGGGAGTGGGCGACGTTCCGGCGCGTCACCATGCCCATGCTATCCCCGGTCCTGATCGTGGTCCTGGTGACGATGCTCATCAACGTTCTCAAGATCTTCGACATCATCATCAACATGGCCCCGGGATCGTCCCAGGAGGAGGCCCAGACGCTCGCGGTCGTGATGTACAACTCCGGGTTCACGGGCCTGGGCAACTGGGGTTTGGCGAGCGCCATCGCCGTGATCCTGTTCATCCTCGTAGTGCCGGCCATGGTGTCCAACCTGAGCAGGATCCGAGGATGAGCGCGGTGCAGGCCGTCGCGCAACCTGCCGCCGTGAAGCGGCGCTCGACGTTCCGCATTCGCCCTGCGAAATGGCTCCTGAACATCGTGGTCATCCTGATCGCCGCCTTCTGGCTGATGCCGACGATAGGCCTGGCGATCATCTCCCTGCGGCCCGAGGCGCTCTTCCAGCAGTCCGGGTGGTGGACGGTGTTGACCGCCCCGTCGCAGCTGACCCTGCAGAACTACCAGACGCTGTTCTCGCAAGGGCTGGTCAGCGGTGGCCTGCTGGATTCTCTTCTGACCTCGGCCGAGATCACCGTCCCCAGCACACTCCTGGTGACGATCATCTCCAGCCTGACTGCTTACTCGATCGCCTTCGGCCGCTGGCGTGGCCGTACCCTGTGCTTCTTCATCATCATCGGGCTCATGGTCGTGCCGGTTCAGGTCGCGTTGATCCCGGTGGTCCAGCTCTACCGGGCATTCGGATCGGTCACTGGGTTCAACCCGTTCGGCACGGTGATCGGAGTCATCATCTTCCACGTCGCCTTCGGTCTTCCCTTTGGCATCTTCCTGATGAACAACTTCTACAGCGGCCTCCCCAGGGAGCTGCTCGAGGCTGCGCGGATCGACGGCGCCGGCGAGTGGAGCCTGTTCAGCAGGATCGTGCTCCCGCTCGGCCTGCCGGCAGCTGCCTCACTTGCGATCTTCCAGTTCATCTGGGTGTGGAACGACCTGCTCGTGGCCCTGGTTTTCCTCGGGGCCAGCAAGCACTTTCCACTCACCATATTTCTGTTCGATCAAATCAGGACCCTGGCCGCCAACTACTGGATCATCTCCACGGGCGGAATGGTGTCCATCCTGGTCCCGCTGATCGTGTTCTTCTCCTTCCAGCGCTACTTCGTGCGCGGCGTGCTCGCAGGAGCGGTCAAGTAAATGTGTGAGGGCGATATATAAATGGCTTCAGTCACCTTCGACCACGTCGTCAAGCGCTACACCGCGGACCTCACCGTGGTCAAGGACTTCAACGTCGAGATCAAGGACAAAGAGTTCATGGTCCTCGTTGGGCCTTCCGGCTGCGGTAAGTCGACGGCGCTCCGGATGCTGGCCGGTCTCGAGGAGATCAGCGAGGGGGAGATCCGCATCGGCGATCGCGTCATCAACGACATCGCGGCCAAGGACCGCGACATCGCGATGGTGTTCCAGTCCTACGCCCTTTACCCTCACATGAGCGTCTACGACAACATGGCTTTCCCCCTGCAGATGCAGGGCCTGAAGAAGCCGGACATCGATAAGCGCGTCCGCAACGCTTCGCAAATCCTCGGTCTCGAAAACTTCCTCGAGCGGAAGCCCCGCGCCCTGTCAGGCGGCCAAAGACAGCGCGTTGCGCTAGGGCGCGCGATCGTGCGCAGCCCGAAGGTGTTCCTCCTCGATGAGCCGCTGTCCAACCTCGACGCCAAGCTGCGAGGTCAGACGCGAATCCAGCTGCAGAAGCTGCACCGTGACCTGCAGACGACCTTCATCTACGTGACCCACGACCAGGTGGAGGCGATGACGATGGGCGACCGCATCGCCATCATGAACGCGGGGATCCTCCAGCAGGTTGGCACTCCAGGCGACATCTACGACCACCCGGCAAACCTGTTCGTGGCGAGCTTCATCGGGAGCCCGACCATGAACTTTGTGCCCGCGACGATCCAGGATGGCACCGCCAAAGCCGCGGGTTTCGCAGTCAAGCTGCCCAAGCCTGTCGGCGCCGCCAAAGGAACCCTAGGGTTTCGCCCGGAGGCGGTCACCGACCGGGTCACCGACGGCGGTCCGTCCATGGAGATGGCGGTCGACGTGGTCGAGCGCCTCGGCTCGGACCAGTTCCTCTACGGACAGGTCGGAGGCGACCCTGTGACGGCGCGTGTCGACCCACGCCTGAGCGTGCAGCCGGGGGACAAGGTGCGGCTCGGCCTGGAGACGCACGCTCTCCATTTCTTCGACTCCGAGAGCGAGCTGGCGCTGCTCTAAGCAGCTTTCTCTTGGAGAGGGTCAGAGCTCTCGAGGACTTCGACGCTGCCCGGTTCCGGGCATTCCGGCGCTCGGTTCGCTCGGTCCTCACCGGCGGCGCTCGCCGGCTCCCTTCGATCGGTCCGCTGCTCAGGGCGTCGGGGCCGGAGGGGCGCGCCTTTGGGGGCATCCACGAGATCCCGCTCGCGAAAATCGTCGGATCCGCGGCGCCCGATGCCAAGATCGACGACTTCGACCCCGCCTTCCTGCCCGTCGCCCGACGGTTGCGCCAGCGCTGGACGCGCATCTACCAGGCGATGGTCGAGGGTGACGAGCTGCCGCCGATCGACGTCTACAAGGTCGACGAGAACTACTACGTGATCGACGGACATCATCGGGTGTCGGTGGCGCGCAACCTCGGGCGCCAGACCATCAACGCCCGCGTGGTCGAGATCCGTACCCGCGCGCCGCTCGGCCCGGAGGTTGACGCCGGCGCGCTGCTCAGGGCCGCCGAGTACGCGGCGTTCCTCGAGACCACGCAGCTCCACCGCACCCGGCCGGAGGCACGTTTCGAATGCGGCCGCCTGGGGCGATACGACGAGATCCTCAGGCACATCCTTGGCCACGCCTACTTCCTGGCCCGCGAGCAGGCCAGGGAGGTGCCGCTCCAGGAGGCCGCCGCGAGCTGGTACGACCACGTCTACAAGCCGATCGCCAATGCGATCCGCAAGCACCGCGTCCTGGAGCAGCTCCCAGGGTGGACTGAGGCCGATGTCTACGTCGAGATCACCCGCCGCTGGCTCGCCATGAGCGCCGAGGGAGAGCCCTCCGGGCCCGACCCTGCCGTCCAGGCTCTGCTCGACGAGCACGCCAGGCGCTGGTGGCAGCGTCGCGGAGCCATCAGACTCACAGAGTGATCGGGATCATCTTCGGGCCGCCAGGAAGCGGCAAGGGTACGCAGGCGGTCAGGCTCGAAAACGAGCTCCACGTCACGCACCTCTCGACCGGCGAGATCCTGCGCGCCGAGGTCGCTCGAGATACGCCCGTCGGAAAGCAAGTGAAGCGGATCATGGCCGCCGGCGACCTGGTCCCCGACGACCTGATCGTCGACATCGTGCGCCGCCGGCTCCCCGCGGCCGAAGACGGCCCAGGCGTGCTCCTCGACGGGTTTCCACGCACTGTGGCGCAAGCTGAAGCCCTGGAGGAGATGCTCACCGGCGAGGGTCATGCCGTCGACTTCGTGCTCGCGCTCACCGTGCCGGAGGACGAGCTCGTCGACCGCATCCTGAACCGCGCCGCGGTCGAGGAGCGCCCGGACGACACGCGTGAGGCGATCGCCGAGCGAATGCACGAATACCACAAGCTGACCGCCGCGGTTCTCGACCACTATCGAAGGAAGCACGTTCGCATCGAGGAGGTCGATGGCACTGGAACGCCGGACCAGGTCTTCGATCGCATCCGCGCGCAGCTGTCCTCGTAAGACTTCGTCAGGACGTGGCCGGCGCCGTCTGCCGGCGCCGGCTGATCGCGAGCATCGCCACGCACACCAGCACGGATGCGGCGGCCATCGCAGGCATCGTCCAGAACACCGCGTGGAGCCCAGGGCCCAGCGCGGCTCCCTGGGTCGACGCACCAGGCGACACGAGGAGCAGTCCCAGCAATGACACGCCGACCGAACCGCCGATCGTGCGGGCGAACTGGTTGAGCGCGGTGGTGGCGCCCCGCTCGGCCCAGCCGACAGAGCTTTGTACGGTCACCAGCAGCGGCGTCTGCATCATCCCCATGCCGAACCCGAGCACGGCGGAGGCCGCCACCACGAGCTGGACCGAAGACGCCGTGGCGATCATCAGCGCACCCGCCACCAGAGCTACCGAACCGGCAAAGGCCAGCGGCCACGGCCCGACGCGAATCAGAAGTCGTCCGGCGATCACCGATGCGAGCGGCCAGCCCAGGGACATCGGCGCCACAGAGGCACCCGCCCAGTAAGCGCTCATGCCGAGCACGTCCTGCGTGTAGAGCGGGATGTAGGAGGTCGCCGCCCACTGGAGCGTGCCGGCCGCCAGCGCGGCCAGGAGTGCGGGGCCGATCAACGGATGTCGCAGGAGCCGCAGCGGGACGGTCGGCCTCGCCGCCCCGCGCTCGACGTAAACGAACCAGGCGAGCAGCCCCAGCGCGGCCGCCTCCAGCCGCCAGTCGATCTGGGCGGCGGCGCCCCCGGCGCCCAGGCCGACGAGCGCCAATGCGATGCCTGTGGTGAGCAGGACCGCGCCGAGCCAGTCGATGTCGCGGGCGCCTCCTGCGGCCGGTCGGTCATGGAACGACCAGATGAGCGCCACCACCGCGATTCCGAGCGGCACGTTGACCTCGAAGATCCAACGCCAGCCGATCGTCGTGACGAAGACCGCCCCGATCAGAGGACCGGTCAGCGCGGCGATGCCCCACATGGCGCTGAACAGCCCCTGGACCCGGGCGCGCTGCTCGAGCGGGAAAAGGTCGCCGACGGTCGTGATGACGACGGGCTGCAGGCATCCCGCACCGACGCCCTGCAGCACTCGAAAGACGACCAGCATCTGCATGGATGAACACGTGCCGCACAGCGCGGACGCCCCGACAAAAACGACCAGGCCGGCCATCAGCACGTTCTTGCGTCCGTAGATGTCGGCCAGGCGGCCCCACAGGGGAACGGTGGTCGTGCTGGTCAGCAGGTAGCCGGCGAAGATCCAGGGGTAGAGCGAGAGGCCGTGGAGGTCTTTGCCGATGGTGGGAAGTCCGGTCGCGACGACCGTCGCGTCCATCGCCGCGACGAGCATCGCGAGCATCAGCCCGGCTGTGATCCGCACAAGCTGGGGACTCCACTCCACCGAGGCCGTGCGTGCCGTGCCGGGTCCGGGCGTGGGCCGCCTAGCCACCTACCTCGGGATCCGGCTTGAGGAACAGCGCGGCCAGCGGTGGCAGGGTCAAGGTCAGGCTGTGGCGGTGCCCGTGCATGCTCACCGGGACGGCCTCCACGCCGCCGAGGTTGCCCTGCCCGCTGCCCCCGTAGACCGGCGCGTCGCCGTTCAAGAGCTCTCTCCACCAGCCTGACTGCGGC